>CALQHT020000026.1 GCA_943330455.2 Nitrosovibrio sp. Nv4
CGGGGCAAAGCCCCATAAGCGTTAGGATAAGCTCTTGGCGGAGAATATCCTTTGCCTGACCCGCTTCCTTCGCGGCTCGGCAAGCCGGCGGAACATCCGACTCCGGGCGTTGATAAAGTCAGCCAGGGTGAACGTGTTGGGCACCAGAGCGGCACAAATCATGGCAATGACAGCCGCCTGGAGCGCCCACAGCGAAGGCTCGCAACGGACTTCGGCGTCCGGCTTCACGTCGGCATCCGGCTCAGGGGGGGGGAGTCCAGGATTTCCTGGCAAATGTCGTCGATCAGCAGGGCCAGAATAAGGTGCGGGTAGATCCAACTGAGGCCCCCCGCTTTGGTATGAGTGGGCAATCGGTCGATCCTGAGCAACGATTTCAGTCGTTTAAAGGCAAGCTCGATCTGCCATCGCAAACGGTAGACCGCACAGATGTCGGCGCCCGGGATTTCGGGCGGCAACGATGTGACCAGCACCATGAATCCCGCGGCCAATTCGCTGCGCGGATCGAGAACGCGCTGCTGTCGGCTGGCCTTGCGTCGGAGGTCCTGACGCGCCGTCGCGGCCTTCTCGGCCGGCAGCGCCACGGCGAGCAACCGAAGCGGCAGGCGTTTGACCTGTTTGCCACGGCCATGCAGCGCCTGAAGAGACCACTCTCGCGGTTGATCCGATACCCCATCCGCCTCCATCCGGCGCAGGCCGTCAATCAGATCGAACGCCTCACCCGTTTCGGTTTCCAGGCGCAGCATGGCCCAACCGGTGCGGATGATGAAGTCACAGGGTGGACCGTCGGTCGGATCCAGAAGGGCCGCCATTTCTCCTGCCTTGGCATAGCCTCGGTCGGCGATGATCACGACGCTTTCCTTGGGCCGCACGCGGCTGAGTGCCTCGGCGCCATGCCCGTCAGTCAATTCCAACTGGCTGAAACCGCCGCGCCCCAGGTCGTAGGTCGCGTGAATGCGCCAGTCGGTGCCTTTGCTGCCAGGTTGGCTCAGGCTGCTGGCATCGCACAAATGCAGGCACCGACCATGCCATGGCGTCGGGCGCGCACGCGCTCGAGCGGCCAGCAGGCGCGCCGTCAGCGCATCGAAGAAGCCGACCGATTGGTGCAATCGATCCGACAGCGAGGGCGCGCTGATCTCGGCGATACCGCTGATATCCGCCCACGCCGAGGTCTGCTGCAGGCTGCGTCCGCCGGGCCCATGCATCAACGCCAGACGCAACAGCGTGACCGCGTCCGGAATGGCGCGGGCACGTTGGATTGCCTTGGTCTCGCGGGCAAGCAGATCGAGGTTCAGATCGGACGGAAGGCCGGCGAGGATGGCCTCCCAGTCGGAGTCGCCGGGGGATGTTGCATTATACATCTGCCCTACGAATCGTACTCGGCCGCGTCGCTCCAAATGGTTTTTTGGCAATGTGAGAGATTTTTTCTCCCCGCTGTCGCTATCCTAACGCTTATGGGGCTCCGCCCCGCCCTACTTACCTGATGCAAGACCAAGACGGCCTGCCCCCCAAGGCAAGACGACGCGCCATCCTGACGATGGCCCTCGCCATCTGTGCCTCAGTCCTCAGCACCGCGATCGCCAACATCGCCCTGCCCACCATGGCCTCCGAGCTCCAGGCATCCCCCGCCGCCTCGATCTGGGTCGTCAACGCCTACCAGCTCGCGGTGACGGTCAGCCTGCTGCCTTTGGCCTCCCTGGGCGACAGCCGCGGCTACCGTTTCGTCTATCTATGGGGCCTGGGCATCTTCACCGCGGCGTCACTCGCCTGTGGCCTGTCCGACTCGCTGCCCATGCTGGTCGCGGCGCGGGTTGCCCAGGGCATCGGCGCCGCCGGCGTCATGAGCGTCAACACCGCCCTGATCCGCTTCGTCTTCCCTCGCGCGGAACTGGGCCGAGGCGTCGCCACCACGGCGCTGGTGGTCGCCGTCAGTTCCGCCTCCGGTCCCAGCGTGGCCGCCGCGATCCTGTCGGTCGCATCCTGGCACTCGCTGTTCACCCTGAACGTGCCGGTCGGGCTGGTCGCGCTCGGCCTGGCGGTGCGGTCGCTGCCGGAAACGCCCCGATCGGGCAACCGGTTCGATTTCCTCAGTGCCGCGATGAACGCCCTGACCTTCGGGCTGCTGCTGCTGGGCTTCGACGGTATCGGCCATGGTCACGCGCCCTGGGTCATCGCGCTGGAGCTGGCGGCGGGTCTGGCGGTGGGGACGGTGTTCGTCCGACGGCAACTGGGGCTATCGGCGCCGATGTTGCCGGTGGATCTGTTCCGCCTGCCAGCGTTTGGCATGTCCGTGGGGACGTCGATCTGCTCCTACACCGCGCAGACCATCGCCCATCTGGCGCTGCCGTTCTACTTCCAGGTCGCGGGGGGGGTGTCGCAGGCGCAGGTCGGTTTGCTCATCACGCCCTGGCCGGCGGTGGTGGTGTTCGTGGCGCCCCTGGCCGGGCGACTGTCGGACCGCTACTCGGCCGGATTGCTGGGCGGCTGCGGCCTGGCCGTGCTGACCGGTGGGATGCTGCTGGTGATGGCGCTGCCGGCCGATGCGGCGTTCTGGGACGTGGTCTGGCGCATGATGGTGTGCGGCATCGGGTTCGGCTTCTTCCAGTCTCCCAACAACCGAGCGATCATCAGTGCCGCCCCGCGCAACCGCTCCGGCGCGGCCAGCGGCATGCTGTCCACCGCCCGCCTGACCGGGCAGACCATCGGCGGCGCCGTCGTCGGCCTGGTCTTCGCCCTGACGCATGGCGACATTGCCCAAGGCGCAACCCTGGCGCTGACTGTTGGAGCCGCATTCGCCGGCACCGCCTGCGTGGTCAGTTTCCTGCGCCTGACGCAGCCCGCCAGCCTGACGAACTGACCCACTCGCTCACCAATCATGACCACGAATCCATCCCACCGGCCGAACCATCTCGGCTATGGTCGGCGGCGCCACCTCCCATGGGACCGATGACATGGAATTGCCTGACGAACTGATCCTTCCCTCCGCGGCCGAGGACGAAAAGCGTGCTTCCCCCCTCGTCCGCTCGTCGGCCGAACTGATCGGCGCGCTGGGCGCCAATGCCGGCTTCATGCCGCCCAAGCGGCTGGACCTGGTGCAGGAGGTTGCGGACTCGGTGGGCACGATCCTGGGCGAGCCGTCGCTGGTCCGCGTTCTTATGCTGCGCGCCCTGTCGGCACCCGCTTTGCCGCGCACGGCTTTGGCCGCCGTCCGGGCCGCCGCATCCGAGACCGGCAGCCCGATGCGCGCCGATCTGATGCGGGAATTCGGCCGCCTGCTGGCCGATGCCAAGCCGGCGATCGCTGAACTGGGCCCCGACGTCGCCGCCGCCCTGAACGTGCCGATGCCGGAATCGATGAAGCGTGGGACGTCTTCCATGCGCGATTCCGGCGGGTCGCTGGTGGAGCGGGCGTTCCGCCTCGTGCGCTCGGAGGATCCGCTGCTGGCCGAGGCGCGCGGATTCGCCGTCGATTTCGCCCAACCCACCATCCTGGCGGCCGTCCGCACCGCGCAGAAAACCGGCGACGTGCAGCCCGTCCTGCAAGCCCTGCCGGCGGTGCTGGACACCGTATCCCGCGAAATCGCCAACCTGGCCCGCGTGTCGGCCAACCAGGTGGAAGCGGAACGTGAAGCCGCCCAACTGGAAGCCGCCGCGGAAACGATGAAGCGGGTCGCGGATCAACGCTACGCCGCGATTTCGCGGCGCGCGAAAATGCTGAAACGGCATTTGCAGGAAGACCTGGACGCTCTGGTGGAAGACGGGGTGGAAGAATTCGAGGTCGATTTCCGTCGCATGGCCGAGGGCAAAAGCTGGTTCGGCCGGTCCGCGTCCGGCGACATGAACGAGCGGGTCGTGGTGAAGAACCTGGAGCGCCGCTACCGCAACCTGGCGCGCCGCTACCAGGACCATCTGGACATGCTGGAGCGTGAGGTCTCCGAATTCTGCGACGAATTCACCCGCGTGGGGGATGAGGCGATCAAGCCGCTCGCCCGCCATGAATTCCGCGCCGTGGTGCCGCATCCGTCGATGACCCTGCGGATGAAGGTGGCGGCGGATCGGGCGTCGATGGGCACCTTGGCCGCTGGAACAGCCGCGGCCGCCGCGGGCGGTGTGGCGATGCAGACCGGATTGCTGACGACGGCCGCGGTCGCTGGCGCCGCCGTGACCGGGGTTGGCGCCGCGGTGCTGGGCGCCGTTGCGCTGGCGGGGGTTTGGAAGATGTTCACCAGCCCGGGCGACCGGCGCCGCAAGGACGCGCGCGACCGGGCCAGCGCCCTGGAACAGACCCTGCGTGACGAGATCGCGGTCAACTACCCGCGCTTTTGTGAGGCGGTGGATCGGGTCACGGCCCGCTTCCAGGCCGCGGCGATTCCGGACATTTCCCGGCCTCGGATCGAGGCCGACCGCGTCCGCGAAATCGCCGCTGCTCGCCGCAGCGTGGCGCAAAGCGTGGGCGAGGCGGCGCAGGCACGGGTGGATTATATGCTGGGGTTCATGCGGGTGAACGCGGATACGGATGAGCCGGTGCGGTAGGGGGGGGGGCTTCTGGTCGTGACCTGACGCACAGGTGTGTGTCAACGACCGGCGCATGACGCCGGTCGTTGGGCGAGGCGAACGGCGAGCGGGCAATCCTCCTGGAAGCATCGGCGGCGTCGCGATTCTTCAGGACGAACCGGAGAGAGATCGTTCGCGGACGCGATCTTGGCGACGAACCCTCGGTTGGCGTCGGGGTCGGTTTGGAAAGCCGGGTTGATCATCGCGGGATGGTTTAGTGATGCAGCCGCATCGGAACTCTCAACGCGCTGTTACCTGCCTTGGATGTCGAAATTGTCGCTCAAGACGCGGTTCTCGCGGGCCTGCTACGGACCTCGTTTCTCCCCTTCGACGAACGCGCCGCGCCGCCTGATTGAATTCCAGCGCATGCACATCTGATCCGTTGGCTGAGGCGAACGATGTCCCGCTCGTCTTCAAGGGAGAGCAATTTGGTTGAACTGACGTCACGCTGATGAGCGCTGGGGTCTGCTGCCCCCGCCGGTCAGGCGGCGAGAATTAGGATTTACATCGCATGTCGCGTGAGTGTCCCCTCCTATGGGTGAGGTCGTACCCCGGTCCCCAACACGTATACCGGGGCACCCGAAGGCTCCGTATTTCCCGCTACCGGCAGGCGGTGGACCACTGGCAGTGGCGGTGCGCTGCTATTTCCGGTTCCCTCAAAGGTCGAAAAATTTGCTTCTACAACTTCCACTACCTGCTTCGCGAAGGCAACTGGGTTCATGAAAAAATTGCCCCGGTGATCAATCGTGAGGCGGTTAACATCGTAGCTCAGGACCCCGTTCGGAAGTGGATTTTGTTTCCGCGACTTGGAAGAAAATGTGACCTGATGCAGAATACCATTTCTATAAACGCTCCAAAACTGCCTCGCCATATCACCGCTCGACAACTCAGAGAAAACAACCCGGAGTTCGTCATAGAACGCGTCTGACAGAGATTGCTCCTGCGTGAGATTAGTTTTTTGCCGCAGGTATCTCTCAAGTATCGGGAATGCAACCATCACCACAGCAAACCCTGCATGGTGGTTCTCGTAGAGGTTCGCCAAGACGTCGCCGAACCAGGATCGAAAATTTTGACCATCTATGGACATGAACCGTATAAAAGCCCGATTTTGCTCCGGTGGCAAGTCGTGTGGACGGGTCCCTTTTTGCAACACACACTTTTCAGAGGCTGTCCGTTGAGATGGAAATCGCCCTGCCGACCAAAGTCGACAGGTCGTTTTTAACCGATCAGCTGAAGTCGCTCTGTCAGGGCGCGCTTTGCACACGAGTGATATCGTATACTATACCGCGTGAATGCGGTAGTTTGGGATTGATAGCATCGAATATCAAGCTCTCGCACCAGAATATTACTTCGACGCCAATCACCATTATCAGAGTACGATCCGATGTCTTAAGTATTAGCACACAACAGAAGCATCAGAATTTCCCCCCCCTACCCCAAAGCAATAATAATCCGCCGATTCTGCTTGCCCTTGTTCTCGATCTTCACCACCTGCACCGGCCCAATCTCCCCAGTCCGCGCCACATGCGTCCCCCCGCACGGCTGCAGATCCACCAAACCCTCCCCCTCACCGACCCGCATCAACCGCAACCGCCCCGTCCCACGCGGCGGCTGCACCGACATCGTGCGCACCAGGCCGGGATCGCAGTCCAACACCGCCTCATCCACCCACTCAATCCGCACCGGATGATCCGCCGCGATCAGCGCGTTCAACCCCGCTTCGACCTCCTCCTTCGGCGGCGGGTTGGGCAGGTCGAAATCCAGCCGCGAGCGGTCCACGCCAACCGAGCCCCCTGTCACCGCCGCGCCCTTGATCAGACTGCACAGCAGATGCATCGCCGTGTGCATCCGCATCAGCCGGTGCCGCCGATCCCAGTCGATCGCGGCCTCCACCACCGCGCCCACCGGAGGCAACGCCGAACCGGCCTCGGGCACATGCAGGATCGCCTCGCCCTCCCCTTTCACGGAATCGGCAACCCGCATCTCCCCGCCATCCCAGCGCAGCACGCCGGTATCGCCCGGCTGGCCGCCGCCGCGGGCATAGAACACGGTCCGATCCAGCACGACGCCCTCGGGCGCGCTGGACAGCACGGTGGCAGTAGCGGACGCCAGAGTTGGCGCATCAAGAAACAAACGTTCGGTCATGATGTCATCCAAAGTTGGCGCAACCAGTCACGGCGCGCGGCCAGCCACAGCAGGCCGATGGTGGTGATGGAGTTCGGGAAACGACCGGCCAAAGCGGCCTCGATCGCGGTGGCGGCGGGCCAGACCCGCACGCGGATGTCCTCGTTTTCGGAGGCCTCGCCGGCATGCCAGGCGATCCCGTCGGCATCCGTAGCCGGCGCGGTGACGCGGCCGACGAACAGGTCGCAGACCTCGTCGGAGCCGCCCGCGGTCAGGATATAGGCGCCGGCCCATTCGACCAGATCGGCGTCCATCGCCATTTCCTCCCGCATTTCGCGGCGGATGGTGGCTTCCGGGGTCTCCCCGTCCTCGCACAAGCCGGCCGGAAGTTCGACCAGCACCGGGTCCAACCCGGCGGCCAAAGCGGGGAAACGGAACTGCTCGATCAGCACCACCTGGTCGGTGATGGGGTCATAGGGCACCAGCGCCGAGGCCCGCCCGCGCCGCCACAGCTCCCAGGTGCGCACCCCGCTCTGTGCACCATCGAAACGCCGATGGCGGAATTGCACGACATCCAGCGGGAAGCGGCCCGACCAGACGCGCTGTTCCGACAGGATCTCGACATCCGTATGGGCGGGGATCGGAGCAATGCTGCGAGCGGTCATGGCCTCAGTCTACCCCACCGCGAGGCGGAAAACACACACAGTTTCCAGGCGCGACGACCACAGGAACTGATCGACCGGCGTTGCCACATCCAGCCGGTAGCCGGCGGCGGCGAGCATCGCAGCCTCCCGCGCCAGCACCGCCGGATTGCAACTGATATAGACCACAACCGGGATTTTTGCCACCGCGACCGACTGCATCTGCGGCCCGGCGCCATTGAACGGCGGGTCCATGACCAGAGCGGCCAGCCCCGCCAGATCCTTCGGGGTCAAAGGTTGGCGCGCCAGATCCCGCTGCGTCACCGTCACCCGACCGGCCAGACCGGCGCGGTTGGCGGCGGCTCGCAGCGCGCCCGAAGCGGGGCCATCGCCCTCCCACGCCACGACCGGCGCGATCCCGGCCAGAGCGAAGGTGATCGTTCCGCAACCGGCGTAAAGCTCGCCGATCCGCCCACGCGCCAGGCCCCGCAGCGCGTCCGTTACGCAACCGACAATCGCCCGCTCCCCTTCCCGCGTGGCTTGCAGGAAGGCGCCGGGCGGCGGCTGCACCTCGACCCCCGACATCGCGGTGGAAGGCGGGCGCAGCATGCAGACCGGTTCGGGCGTGTCGTTGCCCCGCGCCCAGGAAATCCGCGGCAAGTCGTGGATGCGGGCAAAATCGGTCAGCGCCAGCCGGTCCTCCAGCGGCAGATCGGCATCCGACCGCAGCAACAGATCCGGCCCCGCATCAAGCAGGTTCAGCACCACCGACGCCTCTCGCCGCACCGTCTTCAACCCGTTCAGCACCGTCCGCAGCGGCGCCAGCAGGCGCGTCAGCCGAGGATCGGTGATCGGACACTCGGACAGCGCAACGATATCGGAGGACCGGGCCGGGTGCAGCCCCAGACGCAGCGCCCCCTGCCCGCGACGCACCGCCAGATCCAACCGCCGCCGCTGTCCGGGCCCACCGGCGTGCATCGGCGCGATCGCGGGATCGGCAAAACCCGCCCGCCGGAGCGCGGCCTCCAGCAATCCGACCTTCCAGTCCCGATACGGTTCCGTCCGCCAATGCTGCAACGTGCACCCGCCGCAGGTGCCGAAATGCTGGCACGCGGCGGGCACCCGGTCCGCACTAGGATCCACCACCGAAACGAGGTCGGCGGCCCACCCCTCTCCGCGTCGGATCGTCGGGCGGGTCAGCACAAGCTCCCCAGGTAGTGCCGCCTGCATATACAGCGGCGTCCCGTCCTGCATCGCCGCGATCGCGTCCCCATCGGCGCCGACGCGAACGATCGTCGCCTCAAACGCATCCACCACCGCCCCCGGCGGCGGCGGTGAGCGGCCTGGCCCGCGGCGAGGCGCGCGGGTCATCGGCACGCCGCGTAGTCTTGGAACGCGCCCGGCAGCGGTTGCCGCGGGCGCTCCGAACCGCACAGGTCGCGCCGGCCGGATGCGCCATCGACCACTTCCGGACGCTCCTTCCAGCGCAGATCCATCCGCGACGGGTCCTGGAAATAGCCGCGTGCCGGGTGTGATCCGATGAACAACCCCAGCAGCATCGCGGACTGGTTGCCAACCTGGCGCACCAGGCCGCCGTCGCGGCCGCGCACGACGCCGTCCACCACATTGTAGTTCACATCGGCCGACGATTCGGGAAACCGCACATCGATCCCGGCGGTGTCGAGCAAGGTGTTGTGCTCGATGATCGTACGGCTGCCCTTGTTCACGTAGATACCGACGTCGGAACAGAACGCGATCAGGTTGTCGCGGACGATACCACCGATCTGTTCGAGCCCGGACCGTCCCTCGTCGCGTCGCAGCGTCTCACCGGTGCCGCCGCCGCCCACCGACAGGCCGACGCGCTCGCCGGTCAGCCCGGAGGGATCGCGCAACTTCCATTCGCAGATCACAACGTTGCGCTCCATGATGTTCTTTTCGCCGGCGCCCTTGATGAAAGCACCATAGGTCGCCTTGCCGCCCTCCCCACGAATGAAATCGGCGATAAAGTTGTCGCTGATGATCCATCCGCTGCCGGCGACCAGGTCGATCGGGGTGACCGGCGCCTGGGTCATCCGCGGTTTAGAGTTGGTAAAGCTGTTGCCCCGAATCACGCCGCTATCGGGGAACCGGCCCTCCTCGCCATTGATCTTGATCTGGGCGTTCATATCCTCCAACCGGTTGTTGACGATCGCGACATTGTTCGCACCGCCAACGATATGAAACGCGTGTTCGGTATATCCGTTTTCCGGCGACCGGCCGCGCACCACCAGATTTTCGAACCGCCAGAACGGCGCGCTGATCTTGAAGGCGACCACGTCGTCGAGTTCGATCACCGCGTCACCCAACCGAGCCGCTCTCACAACGATTGGCGCCGTCGCGGTGCCGCCGCGGCTGACCACGATATTACGCCCTGTCTGCAAATAGCGCCCAGGCAACAGGGTGATGACATCGCCAGGTTGCGCCCCGGCCACGGCGGCGGTCAGATCGGCGATGCCGGCGACCGTGCGGATGCGACCCGGCGGCGGCGGTCCCGAACGCGCGACAGATGCCCCGACATTGGCCGGAATCACAATCTCATCGTCGCGCTGCAACCGGTCGGCGTGCAGCAGCCATTGGCTCACCAACCCCGTCGCCGCCACCATCTGACCGCGATGCCCCATCGCTCGGCGTTCCAGATACGGCGCCCATTCCCGAGGCGTCCGCTCCGACTGGTGCAGGAACCACAGCAGGCCACCGGCGCCGATCATGCCGGAAATCATGCCCAGCACCACCAGCGCACGGATCAGACGAAACAGAAACGACCGGCGCTTGCGGGCGACCGGCTCGCCATGCTCGTTCAGTTCATGGGTCCGGATGCGCCGGGACGGAGTTGGTTCTCGCATGATCCTCTATCCGTTCCCTCGGCGATATGGGCGGCGCGTCGCGCCCGGGTTAGCGTAGGGATGCCTCGTCCAAACGAGCAATGAAGGCCCGCTTTGCCGCGTGGCGCACCCGTAGCGCGGCCAGGCGAGCCACGAAACCCTCCCGGTTCGCGCCGATGTCGCGCAGGTCGCCGAGCAGGATCGTCGCCTCCGCGTAGCCCGCGGCGTTGCGCTGTTCGATCAGCCGCTCGATCGTGTTCCAGGTTTGCGGTTCGCGTCCGACCAGCGCCTGCTGGCGCCGCTGGCGAATCGCGGCCTCTTCCTCCGCCTTGCGGCGTTCCTCGGCCCGGTGTGCCTCCGCCTCACGCTCCGCACGCATGATCGTTTCCGCCGCCATCGTTCGGCGCAGATCGGCGGCAACGCGGACGGCGGAGGACGGTGTAGCCCCTGCCAGACAGTCCTGGATCCGCCGGCGCAGCGCGGTGCCCAGATGCGGGTCGTCACAATCGTATAGACGCAGCAGCAGGTCGGTTCGCTCACTCTCTGTCATGCCCTGGATAAAGGCTTCGGCCTCGGCACGGGTCGGCTCCGCCGCCGCCTGACCATCCGTCGTGGCAGCGGCGGCTTCCAACAGATCGGGGTCAACGGTCAGAAACTCGGCAAACCCGCGCAACGAGTCGGTCAGCGGCGCAATGCCCGGCAGCGGTTCCGGCGCATCGTCGCGCATGAAGTCTTCCAGCCCCACCTGGTACAGCCACACCAGGTAGAACATCCGCAGATCGCCACCCAGCACCGCTGCCCGCAACGGCGCCAAGGTGGCGAGCCAAGTGGTTCCTTCGTCGAACTCATCCAGATCCAGTTCGTTCAGGCCGATCGAAACGATCACATGCTCCCCATCCGCCTGGATGGTCATGAAGTCATCGTCGATCAGGAACCGTTCGACCGAGGCCGGATCGAACAGCCGCCTGGGTAGCCGCATGGCAAACTGGCGCGCGCCCCAATTGGCGACGTAGACGTACACATCGAAATACCGCGCCAGCAGACGCAGCGGGTCGGCTTTCAGGCTGCCGTATTCGTAATGGTTGGTGAAACTGTTGGACGTGATGCGCGCCCGCGACGAGATCTCGCGCAACGCCTCCCGCGCCGCCGCGTCCAGCGGCCGGTCGATCGACTGGAAGTCGTAGTATTGGTATTCGCTCACCGGCCGGACAACTCCGGAAAGTCTTCCTCGCGGAATTCGGTCGGCTGGCGCGTGCCGGATGCCGCGCGATCGATTTCGGTCTGACGCAGTTCCACGCGGCGGATTTTCCCCGATATGGTTTTGGGCAGATCGGCGAACTCGATACGGCGGACGCGCTTGTAAGGGGCGACGGTGGCGCGGATGTGCTGGAAGATCGACAAGGCAGTGGCGCGGTCGGCCGCCACCCCCGCCGCCAGAAACACATAGGCCTTGGGCACCGCGGTGCGCGTCGGATCGGGCGCCGGCACGACGGCGGCTTCGGCGACGGCTTCATGCTCGATCAGGGCGCTTTCCAATTCGAACGGGCTGACGCGGTAGTCGGCGGCCTTGAACACGTCGTCGGCGCGTCCAACAAAGGTGAAGTAGCCATCTTCATCGCGCGCGGCGACGTCGCCGGTTCGATAGACTTCGCGTCCACGGTCCATGAAGCTGCCATCATCGTTTTGGTAGCCGATCATAAGCCCGGTGGGCGCCGGGTCCAGCGCGATGCAGACCTCTCCGTCCTTGGCGTCCTTGTCGTCGGGGTCCAGCACGCGGATGCGAAAGCCCGGCATCGGCAGGCCCATGGAGCCGGACTTGACCGTCATGCCGGGAGAGTTGCCGATCTGGCTGGTGGATTCCGTCTGGCCGTAAAAATCGCGGATGGTCAGGCCCCAGGCGGCGCGCACCTGCTCGATCACTTCCGGATTCAGCGGTTCGCCGGCGGAACAGATTTCCCGCAGGCTGGTCTTGATGGATTTCAGCTCCTCCTGCACGAACATGCGCCACACGGTGGGCGGCGCGCAGAGCGTGGTGACATTGTTGGCGGCAATCGCTTCCAGCACGGCGGGGGCATTGAAGCGCGGCTGGTTGACGATGAACACCGCCGCGCCGGCATTCCAGGGCGCGAAATAACAGCTATAGGCGTGCTTGGCCCAACCCGGAGACGAGATGTTCAGATGCATATCCCCCGGCTTCAGCCCGACCACATACAGCGTGGACAGATGCCCGACCGGGTAGCTCTGATGCGAATGCAGAACCAGTTTCGGCTTCGCGGTGGTGCCCGAGGTGAAATACAGCAAGGTGGGGTCGGTGGCCTTGGTTTCTCCGTCCGGCGTGAAGTCGGGGGACGCGGACAGCAGGTCGTCGTAACGATGCCAGCCGGCGGGCGCGTCGCCGACCGCGATCCGAGTGACGGCCGGGTCCAGCCCGTCGAATTTCGCGGCGTCGGCGGCGGCGGCGGTAACGACGTGGCGCACGCGGCCGCGCGTGAAACGGTCCTTCAGATCGTTTGTTGTCAGAAGCGTTGTGGCCGGGATCATCACCGCGCCCAGCTTCATCGTCGCCAGCATTAGGTCCCACAGCGGCACGACATTGCCCAGCATCAGCAGCACGCGGTCGCCGCGCTTGACGCCCAGGGCGCGCAATCCGTTGGCCACCCGGTTGGACCGGTCCGACAGATCCGCGAAACTCAAGGTGGCAGCGCCGTCGCCGATGATCTTCAGGGCGGTGCGCCCGCCGGACGGCCCGCGCGCCAGTTCCGCGTCGAACCAGTCGAGCGCCCAGTTGAAGCGATCCAGCACCGGCCAGCGAAAATCGCGATAGGCCGTGGTGTGATCCTCCCGATGGGCCAGCAGGAAGTCCCGCGCCGTCTTGAACGCCTCCGCACCCATGGTTTCCTCCGTCATTCGCTGCGTTGGCGGCATTATGCCAAGCGGCGGCGGCGATGGATACCGTCGCCAGTCAGAAGATCCCCGCCGCCAGTCCGGCCGCGAGCACGGTGCCGAGGTCCTCGCATCGCGCCAGGTCGTCGGGGCCGATGACCTTGGGCGCCAGGATCGCGTCCGGAGTCTGCGCCCTGGTGATGACAACGATCGGTTCGGCCACCGGACGCAGCCGCCAGCCGGTGACAATGCGCTGGACCTGGCGCACCGCGTTTTGGCCGTCGCTGCCGGCGCAGACAACCAGCGCGTAGGGCCGGCCGTTGATCCGATCCAACGCCGGATAATAGCAGCGATCGAAGAAATCCTTCATCGGACCGGAGATCGCGGCCAGGTTCTCCGGCATCGCGAACACCCAAGCATCGGCGGCGAGCACATCCTCGGGGCCGGCCTGGATGGCATCCAGCAGGTGGGTCTGGACGGCGGGTTCGGACAGGGCACCGCGCAGAACCGCCTCGGCCAACTGGCGCGTGCCGCCGGTGCGGGAGTGGTAAACGATCAGCAACGTCTTCATGCGGTGGAGTGTGGACGATGCCGGGGGGTGCTGTCCGGCCCCCGGGGTTTGGGCCGACGCCAACACCATGCGCGCCGCTTCCGTGCGCGACGCCCCAAGTCGGATTGGGGCGCGAGCCGGACTCACCGATGGGATGCACCATGTCCGACCCGGGTGGTCCCTGGGTGACAACCGACTTCGGCCCACGGTTGGTGAGCCAATCCGAGGCGGCGGTGCAAACGCCTGTTTTCTGGGCATGCGTAAAGGGCAGATTAACGGCTCCCGTTCGAAACGAATACCCCCGTTTTCCGCATGGTTTTGTAATGGAACCCCCCGATATCCGCAGGACATTGCAATGATCGGAACACCCGTCTGGACTTAAAGTAGAATCTGAGGAACCGGCGAAATGCGCCACCAATCAATCCCGTAGCGGCCTATCCTGGTGTGCCATGGCAACTGTCGGCGCCGACGCGTCAGTCGCCCTCCGACGCCGGGTCAGGAAAATTAACCTTTGCGTTAACCCCTGCACAATTTCTCCACAATATGCGCTGTATCAAATGGTTATGCGACGCTCTTCCCCGCGAAAATGAGCCCACCACAGATCTCGCTTGCCGCGCTCGGCCACGACACGATAGAACATATCATGAAAGTGACGCGGCGGACCGCACCACCAGGCCATTCCTGGCTCACGCCCCCCTTATCGGCACGTATTGTCTGTCATGCGCTTGGCGCTTCTTTGTTTTGCGCGGCCGAGCCCCTATTTGTAGCCGGGATTTCAGGGTCTCTCGCACCCACGAACCGCCAGAATCTGGCCACGTCTTCATCTCATCTTGTCGATCGAAGTGGATTTTTCTCAGCCGAACCCGTATGATCCACCAACGAACCAAAAACGGACCGGTTCGCCTGATGGAGTTCTCCCGCAAATGCCCGCCGAACTGAAGACAACGATCCTGCAACAGCAGACGATTGCGACGGATGTTGGCACCTGGCTCAAATCCCTCTCCTTCAACCAGTTCGACCCCACGCTCGGCAACCTGCTGAATATCCGCGTCTCGATCGCCGATACCGTCGTCGGATCCCTGGGCATCGAAAATCTCAGCCCGACCAAGGCGATTGTGGCGGCATCGGTCACGGGCGGCGTCTCGGTTTCGGGACCGGCTGGGACGGTGCTTGGATATGCTTACGCCAGCGCGGGGATGTCGCTGCAACTCAGCGGCTTCGACGGCACGATGGATTTTGCCGGCCGGTCGGGCGCGGCCGCATCCGGGATCAACGGGACCAACACCGCAGATTACACTATCGCGGCGACCAACCCGGCGGCGGCGGGATTCGTCGGCCAGGGCCTTGTGAACCTGACGGCCAATGGCGGTGCATCCGGCCTGCGGGTCGACGGAGCCGGCAGCCTGCGCCTGGACTCCAGCGCCAATGTCGGCGCGGTGGTTGGGCTGCAATATCAGTATGAGGTGCCCGAACCTGTCGGAACCGGCACGGGTGGGTCTGGCAGCTCGGTTTTCACGTCCATCGCCTATTTCCCGTTTGAGCTAATCCCGAACAACCTTGCGACCACAGCAGCACTGACGACCAATTTCGAGACGCGCCTTGCCGGCTGGTCGGACACATTCTCCATCGGCCGGTTCGACCCAAGCCTCGGCACGCTCTATGAGATGGAAGTGACCCTGTCCGCCAATATCCTGGGCAGCGTCGCGGCGGAAAATCGCGGCGCGGGGCTGGGCAGCGTGACTGCGAATGAGGCAGCGACCGTCGCGATCCAGATGCCGGGCACGCTGTCGGCGATCAGCGCCGTGACGTCGGTCACCGACTCGTTCTCCCTGGGCGGGTTCGATCAGTCCAACGATTTCTCTGGCACATCCGGCCGGGTCGACTCCGGTCTGATCAACGCGGGGACGGTGACGACCATCTTCCGTGCGGCCTCGACCGACCTGTCGGCGTTCATTGGGACAGGGTCGGTTGCGGTTCCCATCGGCTCGACCGGCACCGCCAGCGCCAACGGACCGGCGGATTTGTCGTTGGAATTGCTGACCAAAGCCGGCGCGACCGCATCCGTCCGATACCGCTACGTGCCGTCCGGGTCCATCCCGCAGACCGGCACGACCGCGCCATCCGGGGTAGTCTGGACCCTCGCCCCATCCGGCGGTTATGTCACTAACGCAACCGCCCTCGCCTGCTTCCCCACCGGCACCCGCATCATGACCCCGGACGGGGCCGTTCCCGTCGAGTCGCTTTCCGTCGGGCAGACCGTCACCACCCTGCTCCGCGTTGAGGCCCCGATCGTGTGGGTGGGAATGCGGGAGGTGGATTGCGAGACGCATCCCCAGCCGGAGAAAGTCTGGCCCGTGCACATCGACACTGGTGCCTTCGGACCCGGCCTACCCGCGCGCGACCTGCGCCTGTCGCCCGACCATGCCGTGTTCGTGGACGCCGTGCTGATGCCCATCCGCGTCCTGATCAACGGCGGCTCCATCCGGCAGATCCCGGTCCAGCGGATCACCTATCACCATATCGAGCTTGCCGAACACGACGTGGTGCTGGCCGAATCGCTGCCGGCGGAGAGTTTCCTCGATACCGGCAACCGTTCGGCGTTTCTCAACGGCGGGCGCGTGGTTCAGATGCATCCGGACTTTTCCGCGTTGACCTGGGACGCGAGGGGCTGCGCACCGCTGGAAGTGACCGGGCCTCGGGTGAGCGCGGTGCGGGATCGGCTGGCACAAAGGATGCTCGTGGCGGCGTGATTCCATCCTCCGTCAACACGGGCTCAATCGCGGGCTATGAAGCCGGCCGGTCCCCCGATACAAGGTCCGCCGACGCCCCTTCTGGCAACGCCCCAACAGATATAGAGCACCGACAATGAACAAAACCGACGTGGAGCGGGTCCAGACCTACCTGCGCCGCCTGCTGGGCACCGCTCGGCTGAACATCATCCCCCCGGCCAAGGCTGGATTGTCCGTGGAAGTGGCCATCGATGACGAGGTCATCGGCACCATCCACAAGGACACGGATGAGGGCGAGACCTCCTATTCCGTCCACCTGACGATCCTGGAAGAAGACCTGCCGCCCCTGCCCAAAGCGGCCCCGGCGGCACGGGGCCGAGCGCCGCGCTGAGACCCGCGACGATTGGCTAGCGGTCAGGCCCGGACGGCGGCGTTGCTGCATCTTCAGGGCGGAGAAAATTCTCCCCCTCCCCTTGCGGGAGGGGGGCGGGGGTAATCCCACCCGGATATAGCTCAACACCCCTCCCCCCAACCCCCTCCCACAAGGGGAGGGGGAGAATTTTCTCCGTCCCGGGACTCGCGAATTTCGTAGCCCGCGGGGGAGGAAGCGCCCCGTCGCCACTTCTGACCCTACGCCCCACCCCAGCCTCGCCGCATCCGGTACAGAACCAAAACCGGCACGATCGGCAGAGTCGAGACCAGCGACAACGTCGCCCAATACCCTGCCAGGGACAGCGATCCTCCGGCGACAAACCCGGCGGACAGCACGCCGGCCACGAACAGGCAATCCCACAGGGGTGCGGCAAAGCTGAAGAACACCGCCTGTCCCGCGGCCGGGACTCGCTGCTGGAACGCGGTGAACCAGGTGGCGGTGGAGATGATTTCCGGGATACTCGCCAGGGCCAGCAGTACCATGGCCTGCTCGCTGGTTTCCGCCAGCAGCAATGCCAGATGCAATGCCCCTTCCAGCAAGCCGCTCAGCAAGGTCAACACATAGGCCGGTGCCCAGCGCAGCATCGTTCGGCTGAACAGGCCGGATAGCAGGGCACCGACCAGGGCGCCTCCGCCTTGCGCCGCCAGCAATCCGGTCCAGGCAGTGTCAGACGCGCCGTACCAGTCTCGATTGGCCCAGAACAGAAATGGTCGCAGGCCGCCGAGCATGACCATGTAGGAAATGGCGCAGATCAGCAGGCCGACCAGGGCGGGGTCGGCGCGCAGCATCCGGACGAACTCGACCGGCGCCGCGGCCAGGTGCCACAGGCGGAAGCCGCCGACTGGCCCGGGGTCTCGGGCGACCTGGAGGCGAGCGATGGTGAAGGCGGCGAGCAGGGTCGCGGCGGCAAACAGCAGGAAGCCGGGGACAAAACCGGCCAGAACGGCCAGGCCGCCGATGATCGGTCCAACGATCTTGCCCAGCCGGTCGGCGACCGAGCACAGGGTGTTGCTCGCCATTTCCAGGCCAGGTGGGGTGACGGGGCCGCGGAGCGCCAGGACCCCGGGGGTGACGAAGACATCCAGCGCCCCGATGGCCAGGATCGCGCCTTGCAGCAGCAGAAAATCGCCGCACCAGGGCAGCAGAGCGGTCAGCCCCGCCATCCCGACCAGGGCCGAACTGGAGATGCGCGCCGCCCCAAAGGCGCGGAGCAGGCCGCCGGCGATGGGCGCCAGGACGATTTTCGGCAGCACGCGCAGCCCCAAGCTGAGCACCAGCTCGACACCAACCCCGAACTGAGCCGCCACCAGGATGGGCAGCGCGGCGATCACGCACCAACTGCCCAGGTTGTGCACGACCAAAGCGAGCCAGAACGCCCGGAATCGGGGCGTGGTCAGCAGGGTTTTCCACTCGGACATGGGGTGGGGTCAGGCCACGGGCTAGCGGAACGGCCGAAACTGGCCGGCCGAACCGCCAGCCGCAAAAAAGGAGACGGCGTCTGAGAGCCGATAGCGAAGCATGAGATGCGTCCAAGATGGGATGGACGCAGGATAGAGGTTAGTGTGCGGGCTGTCTTGGAATGACCGACGGAATATCGGTCTCGGAAAAGTCATTGCCCTTGAACAGCAGCGGCAGATTTCGGGTCTTTGCCAGTGCGTAGGCGAAGATGTCGCCGAAATTCAATGCCGCCGGGTGGCCGCTTCCTTTGCCGAACGCGACAAATGCGTCGAATGCGGCCTCCATGTCCTCAGGTCCCGGTGGCGTGACCACGAATACCGGCAGGCGCAGGATACTCTCCAACACCACGACCGCGCGGGGACCACGCCTGCCATATGCGACCATCCGCGCCTCTACGACCGAGACGGTACTGATGCGGGCGCCGCGCGCCTGGATCAGGGCTTCCCGGAATTGATCCCGCTCGGGTTCCGCGAAGGCGATGGCGATCAGCGCGGACGTGTCGATCGCAATGGTCGGGGACGTATCAACCGCGATCATCGGGGCAGGCCGAGTTCGTCCCATTCCAGAGGGTCGTATCCTTGCGGGAGGTCCGGTATGCGGTCGAGTTGCGCCAACATGGCGTCCAATCGCGCCCGCACATCGTCCATGTCATCCGACCTCTTGCCCGCGAGCATGGCGTCGAGTGCCATTTCGACGGCCGCGGTCTTGCTGAGGCCCGAGAGCGCGGCGAAGCGTTCGATCTTGTCGACGACGGTGGGGTTGGCGATCTGGATAGCCATGAGGATGGTCCAATGGTGATATGTTGACGGTCAATATACATCGGATCGGTCGTATTTCAACCAGTAACCTCCGCGCCCATATGGCCCTTCCCCGCGCGGCCCTCTACGCTGCCACCAAAGCATACAGGACCCTGCGCCATGACCAACCGGACTCATCTGCTGCTCTGGACCGACACCCCGACCGCCTATATCGAGGCCATCGCCGTCGCCGGGTTGGACGCCCGCGTCGCGATCGACACCCTGCCGCGACGGGACAAACCGTCGGCCGACCAATTGGCGAGCACGGAGGCGATGCTGTCCGCCGGGGCCTCGCCCGGGTTGCTGCCGAGCATGCCGAAATTGCGGTGGGCGCAGGCGTTGACGGCGGGGGTGGAGGGCTGGTTGGCGCTGCCCGACCTGCCGCCGAACCTGACCCTGACCTGCGCGCGCGGCACGCATCGGGAGTCGATGCCGGAGAACATTCTCGGCGCGATCTTCTATGCGGCCAAGCCGTATGCCGCCGCCGTGGCGGACCAGCCGGCGCATAAATGGAGCCATCGGGTCGCTCAGCCGCTGAACGGCAAGACCCTCGGCATTCTCGGTCTGGGGGCGGTGGGCCAGGAACTGGCGCGTCTGGCCACTGCGTTGGGCATGCGGGTGATCGGCACCAAGCGGCGGGTGGAACCGATGCCGGGCCTGGCGGAGGTCTTCCCCTCGGATCGCACGGACGAGGTTCTGGCGCAGTCCGATTTCGTGGTGCTGTTGCTGCCCTCGACGCCCGCCACGGACAACATGTTCAACGCCGAACGCCTGGCGAAGATGAAGCCCGGTGCGTGGCTGCTGAATTTCGGGCGCGGGTCGCTGATCGTCGATGCCGACCTGATCGCGGCGGCGAAGGAGAAGCGGATTGCCGGCGCGGTGCTGGACGTGTTCCGGCAAGAACCACTGCCCGCCGATCACGCATTCTGGGACGCCGAGGGCATCATCGTGCTGCCGCATGTCGGCGGGCCGCACCCGCAGCGGGACCGGATCGTGGCGAAGCTGTTCGTGGACAACCTGACCCGGTTCCTGGACGGACAACCGATGAAGGAAGTGGTGGATCGGTCGGCGGGTTATTGAGGGGCGGGAACGCCCCCTACGCCGGTTTCGCCGCCCGCCGCATGAACAGCAACAGGATCAGCGGCGGGATCACCGTCAGCGCCATCAGGCGGAAGTCGTTGTTATACGCGATGATCTTCGCCTGATAGGTCACCATCTGGTCCAGCAACGCCGCACCGTGCCGGGTCGCCGGGTCCAGGATCCGCGCGACGTGTTCGGCGCCCGGCAATGCCCGCTCGAACGGCGTGATCCCGGCGGCGATATCGGCGTGAGTCGTCTGCGTGCCGCGTGACAGGGTGAAGGTCGTCACGGAAATCCCGATCGCCGACCCCAGATTGCGAGCCAGGGATTGCACGGACGTCGCCTCCGGCCGCAATTGCGCTGACAGGGTGGTATAGGCCATCACCGTCATCGGGTTGAACACCAGCCCGATCGAGAACCCCTGGCCGAACAGCACGGTCATCATCTCGATCTGGCCGACTTCCGGGGTCCAGGTGCTCATGAGCAGCATCATCGATCCCAGGGACAGCAGCCCCACCGCCATGATCTTGCGCTGGTCCACCCGCATGCCGAGCCAACTGGCGACGAACATGGCGACCATGGTGCCGAAGCCACGGGGCGCCATGGCGATGCCGGAATCCAGCACCGGGTATTTGCCAAGCTGTTGCAGGAATGGCGCCATCAGCGACGCGGTCGCCAGCATCACCGACGACACGCAGGACACCATGACGATGCCGGCGAAGAAATTGCGGTCCTTGAACAAAGCCGGCGGCAGGAACGGCTTGTCGGCGGTGAACATGTGCACGACGAACAGGTAGAAGCACAGGCCGGCAATGGTGGCCTCGGCGATGATTTCCGTCGAGGTGAACCAGTCCTGGGTCTGGCCGCGATCCAGCATCAACTGGAACATGGCCGCGGCCATGCCCAGCATGGCGAACCCATACCAACTGAATTTCAGGGCGGTCCGCGGCGGCACCTTGGGCAGGAAGATCAAAACACCCAGGAAGGCGAGCAGCCCCGGCGCGATATTCACATAGAACACCCAGCGCCAGTTATAGGCGTCCGTCAGATAGCCCCCCAGAGTGGGCCCCATGATCGGCCCCATGGTGATCCCCATCGCGAAGATCGCCATCGCCTGAGCACGCTGGGCGAACGGGTAGATGTCCAGCATCGTCGCCTGGCACAGGGGCGCCAGCGCGGCCCCGAACATGCCCTGCACCAGGCGGCAGGCAATCAGTTGCTCCAGCGACTGGGACGCGCCGCTGAGCATGGACATGGCCAGGAACCCGCCCAGGCAGATCAGGAACAGCTTCTTGCGACCGAAGCGCTGCGCCATCCAGCCGACCGGGGCGGTAAAGATCGCCGCCGCGATGACGTAGGAGGTCAGGACCCAGGAGATTTCCTCGGCGCTGGCGGACATGCTGCCCTGGATATAGGGCAGGGCGACGATGCAGATCGTGGAGTCCAACGTCTGGATGAACATCGCCAGCATGACGGATGCGGTGATCAGGCGTCGATGCGGGACGATATTGGTGTCCGACATGGCCGGTCAGACCCTACGTTCGCCGGGTCGGACATGCCGGCGCATCAGCGCCAGCAGCAGCAAGGGCGGCAGGACCACCAGCATCATCAGCCGGAAGTCGTTGTTATAGGAGATGATCTGCGCCTGGTAGTTGATCATCTGGTCCAGCAGCACCGCGCCGTGTCGCGTCGTCGGATCCAGCAACACCGCAGCCGGGTCGGAGCCCTGCAAGACTCGATCGAACGGCGTGATCGCGGCCGAGATCGCCGCGTGGTTGGTCTGAAAGCCTCGGGTCAGGGTAAAGGTCATCACCGAGATCCCGATCGCCGATCCGATATTGCGGGCCAGGGACTGCACGGCCGTCGCCTCCCCGCGGTATTGCGATGGCAGGGTGGTGTAGGCCATGACGGTCATCGGATTGAACACCAGCCCGACCGACAATCCCTGCATCATCAGCACCAATGCCATCCGGTCGCCGGTAACGGACGGGGTCCAGGTGCTCATGTCCCACAGCCCGGCCGCCAGGATCAGCAGGCCCACGGCCATGATCTTGCGCTGATCCACCCGCATGCCCAGGCGGCTGGCCACGAACATGGATATCATGGTGCCGATCCCGCGCGGTGCCATCGCCCAGCCCGCGTCCTGCGGGGGCAGGCCCGCGAGCTTTTGCAGATAAGGCGCCAGCAAGGCACTGGTCGCCTGCATGATCGCCGATATGCAGAACACCATGATGATGGCGGACGCGAAATTGCGGTCCTTGAACAGCGCCGTCGGCAGGAACGGCTTGTCCGCCATGCACATGTGCACGACGAACAGATAGAAGGCGAGCCCGGCGATCACCGCCAGGGCGACGATCTGCCCCGACGTAAACCAGTCCAGGATCTGCCCTCGGTCGAGCACCAGTTGCAGGCAGGCCACCGCGATCGCCAGCATGCCGAACCCGTACCAACTGAACTTCAGCCCTGGGCGAGCCGGGGCACTCGGCATGAACAGGATCAGGCCGGTCACCGCGATGATCCCGAACGGCAGGTTGACGTAGAACACCCAGCGCCAACTGAACGTGTCGGTCAGATAGCCGCCCAGGGTCGGTCCCACCATCGGCCCCATCGTCACGCCCATCGAAAACATCGCCATCGCCTGGGCTCGCCGGGAGAACGGGTAGATGTCCAGCATGGTCGCCTGCGACAGCGGCGCGATGCCGGCCCCGCACATGCCTTGCAATAAGCGGCACAGGATCAACTGCTCCAGCGATTGGGCCAGGCCGCACATCATGGAGGCGGTGACGAACCCGGTCAGGCAGAACAGGAACAGCTTCTTGCGCCCGAAGCGCTGCGCCATCCAGCCGACTGGCGCCGTCATGATCGCGGCGGCGATGACGCTGGAGGTAAGGACCCAGTTGATCTCCTCGGCGCTGGCCGACAGGCTGCCCTGCATGTAGGGCAGTGCCACCACGCAGATCGACGTGTCCAGCACCTGCATGAACATCGCCAGCATGGTGGAGCCGGTAATCAGGGAGCGATGCGGAACATGAACGTCATCCGACATCGCGACCTAGGCTCCCTGTCGCGAGGAGAGCGCGCCATGATCCCGCGGGTTCGGCGTGTTAGGCGAGAGCATAGCCCTGAACGCGATCCGGGTTCGAACTGGCATGGGAGCTGGCATGGGAACTGGCAAAACGGGTTCCTGGACGCGGCGATGTCTATGTTTCGTCATCCTGGCGCCGTTTCGCGCCGCGCGCCATCCCCGGATGACGCGATGCGGTCCGATCAGGCGGCGGGACCGTATCGTTGGCGCCGGCGGGTGGGTGCGCCGGGTTCAGTCCGACACGCAGTGCCGCTCGTGGACGGTCAGGTTGCCCGCCTCGGCGATCGGACGCCAGCAAGGACCGGCCAGGATCGACTTGGCTTCGGCCAAGGCCAGCCGGCTGGAGTCGTCCTGCTCCATGGCGGCCAGGGCGACACGGAGCGGACCGGCGGGGCGGAGACCGGCGGGGTGGAGACCGGCGGGGTGGAGACCGGCGGGGTGGAGACCGGCGGGGTGGAGACCGGCGGGGTGGAGACCGGCGAGGCGGGCGCGGACCTTACCCGCCTCGATCAGCAACAGGGGGGTGGCGGGCGGCATTTCCCGCGCGAAGGCGCCGACGATGCCGACGCCGTCATTGCCGTGCGGCAGTAAGATCACCGTGTCGTCCGCCAGGTGTTGGGCGGCACGAGCGGTGTCCCGGGCGGGTTGCATGGTTTCGATCCGGCTGGCCATGCCGGCGAGCGCCAGGCTTTGGATCGCCACCAGCGGGACGGTCAGGACCAGGCGGGCCGTGGCAGGCAGGGAGCCCAGCGCACCGGCCAGCAGCAAGGCACAGAAGGGGACCGCGAAGCTCAGATAACGCAGTTCGATGGGCGTGTTGTCGAACGCCAGGCCCAGCGCCAGCAGACCAATCGGTGGTGCCGTGGCCGCCGCCAGCAACAGCCACCGCGGGTCGGGATCGGCGATCCGCCGCCATCGCCATGCCACCAGCCCCACGCCGACACACAGCACCAGCCCCAGAACCGCAAAGACTGGGCTCAGCCACGCGGCCCCGACATAGTGCGGCAATCCACCGAGCAGGTTCGCGGCGGCGTAGCGCCCCAGCCGGCTCAGGCTGGGGAGCCATTCGAACGGGGGGAACTGGCCAGGCCGAGTATGGCGCTGGGCAATGAAGAACCAGAGGTCGGCGAGCAGGAACGGAGTCATGCCCAAGGGGATGAGGATGAGGGAGCGAAGGGTCGAGGCCGCGTCCGGTCGCTGCCGGCACGACAGGCGCCCCGCCATCAGAAGCCAGACTCCAACCGGAACGAAGACGGCAAGATAGTTGGCCATGGTGGCGGCGCCGAACAGCAGGCCGGCTGTCAGCCCGCTCCACGCCGAACGCCGGGACAACAACAGGACTAGCCCCGTGAGGACCAGAAGCTGGGCCAGCATGAAGCCCCGCGCGATCACGCCGGTATAGGCAAAGCCGTAGCACCCCAGGGTCAGCAGCATCGCCAGAGCGGGCCGGATCGACACCAGGCGGGCGATCACGCCCACCATTCCAATGGCGCCAAGACCGAGCAGGACGGAGAGCAGGCGAAGGACGAACAGACTATCGCCGGCAACCTGCCGCCACAGAGCCGCCAACCAGAAATACAGCGGCGGGTGGACGTCGGTCGCGCGCAGATTGCGGGCGATCGAGGCGATATCCGCGTGGCCGGATTGGAGGGCATGGACCAGACCGGCCGGAAACACCGTCTCCGGCCAGGCCGGCCGTGGCACCCCTGCCGTGAGGAACAGCGTGTACTGCTCATCGTATTCCGGCCCGCGCAGCCAGGCGGCCGCCACCAGCACCACCGCGGCAAGCAGCAGGACGGCAAGGCAGGCTCGGTTCTCCGCATCGATCTTAACCAAAGATTCAGCCCGGTTGTGGCAGAACCTCGTCTAGCGACGAATGTTTAACGGACCCACAATGCCGCCCGCGATAATGCCACCCATAATGCCCCTTGGGTCCCTGTCTCGCCTGACGCTTTGGCTCCTCGGCGTGTTCTTGGCCTGGCACGGCACCTTGCCAGCAGCCTTGGCTCGCCCACCGGAAGACCGGATCGCCGCCCTGCGCCAGGGGATCAATGTCACGGCCTGGTTCCGCTACCCAGCCAGTCGCGACCCGGCAGCCCTGCGGAGCTATCTGGGCGATCGAGCGATCGGGGATCTGCGGCAGGCAGGATTTGGCTTCGTGCGCCTGGCCGTGGACCCGGCCTTGACGGAAGACCCCGCCATCCTGCGGGAGTTGGTCGAGGCGATCCGCCGCATCAACCGCGCCAGACTGGCCGTCGTCGTCTCCATCCACCCGGATGGCTGGCGGCTGGAAACCAGCCAGATCGACCAGAATCGCCTGTTGGCCACCTGGAAGCGCCTGGCAACCGCCCTGGGCCCGCTCGATCCGGGCCAGGTGTTTCCGGAAGTGCTGAACGAGCCGGTGTTTCCGCGCGACCCGGCGGGCTGGCACCGGTTGCAGCATAGCCTGCTGGGCGTGATCCGGCCGATCCTGCCGACCAGCACGATTGTCCTGACCGGGCACGATTGGGGCAGCATCGCCGGGCTGGAAGCGCTGACACCGGAGGCCGACCCCAACGTCATCTACAGCATCCATCTGTATGACCCGTCGGAACTCACCTCTCTCGCCGCCTATCGTCCTGGCCTCGATCGTGCGGCTGTCGCCCGGCTGCCCTTCCCGGTGTTGGATCCCCAGCCCTGTGAGGCCGCGAGCGATTCCGCCGCCGACCGCCAGACCCGGGATCTGATGCGGTTCTATTGCTCGCTGCGTTGGGATGAAGCGCGGGTCGGACAGCGGATCGCCGCCGCCGCCGCCTGGGCGCGCCGGCATGACGCGGCGCTGCTGGCGGGCGAATTCGGCGCCACGGTCGCGCTGAACCCGGCCGCGCGACTGCGCTGGCTTCGCGCGGCGCGGGAAGGCTTCGAGGCCAACGGTATCGGCTGGGCGTTATGGGGCTATGACGACGTGATGGGTCTGGCGATCGCACGCCCGCCCGGGCCGTCACCGGTGCTGAACGCCGATGTGCTGCACGCACTTGGGTTGCGGGGCATGGAACCGCGTCGGGTGACGCAAGGTTTCCCCCGAAACGTTCCGCCATAAAGAAAGCCCCCGGCTTATTGGCCGGGGGCAAGTATACAGGGAGGCTTCACGTCTGGGAGACGCAGGGACCTTGCGACCCCTTTCCAGCTTGGGGGCTGGAACTCTGGCGGCGCACCGCCGTATTCAGTGGCAGCACTTTAGGTCCGGGTCGTTCGGATGCGCTATCGTCAATTCCCGGACGCCGCTATGCCAATCACGCATGACAACCGGGAGGTACGGACGGAAATCAACGGTTTGTCTGGTTGGCCGTTTGATGACGGCGGGCAATAACGCCGAGATAACATTCCATATAGGAATGAATTAACGATGCTCCGTGATTCGGTATCGGGCTGCCGGAAGGATGCGACCGGCCCCTGATTGCGCGGGCCGGTCCGGGGCGATCCTGCAACTCCGTTTCAATGCCAGTGTTGACGACGCGTGTGTGGTAGGATCGGGGTTTCGGGCGCGATTTCTTGGCACGTGCGGGCGATCAGGCCCGCGTCAGCACCGCCCGCCGATGCGACTTCGCCGATTGTGACGATTGCGGATTACGGCGGCGCTTTCGTCTCCATGCCGAGCGCACCGGATATGACGGATCGCCGATCCTGGGGGACTCATACCGGCGGCCATGACCATTGACCGGTAGCATCCCATTACCGTCATTGCCGGGCTTGATCCGACACCCCACCCGCAGCCGTTGAAGCCCGAGTTGCCCGATCAAGTTCGGCCATCACGAGCGGACCAAACGGTGCACCGGTCCATGGTTCGGGCCGTTGGACTCCCACATCTCAAAATCAGATGCCGGTCGGGGAGAATTGTCCGCCACCAGAGAACCGCGAGTACCGTGGTCACCGACCAAAGGCATTCACACATTCCGGCAGGGTAGAAGATCCTCTCCCTCCTTATGGGAGGGGGCGGGGTGATTTTGCACGGATCTTGCGTGCAACCCCTCCCGCCAACCCCCTCCCGCAAGGGGAGGGGAAGAATTTTCTCCCGCCAGCCCCCATTCCGCGAGGTGCCAATACCACGGTCACCGACCAGAGGCGCAAACCCTCGTCGCGATGTCTGGCGCCTAGTGGATCTCCGCCAAGCGCGCGAGCAGGAAGTCGCGGAACACCGCTACCCGCTTGGAATTCCGCAGTTCCTCCGGGTAGACAAAATACACGTCCACCTTGGGGCCCTTGAGGTCGGTCAGGATCCGCACCAGATCCGGGTTCTCGTTGACCACGTAGTCGGGCAGCGCCCCGATCCCGAGGCCCGAGCGAATCGCCAGCAGCTTGGCGTGGACATTGTTCACTTCCAGCAGTGCGCGCCGAGGGTTGCCCGGTCGGCGTCCCGCCTCGGCCAGCCAGTTGATATCGGCGACCGGCGGGTGGTGCTGCCCGAACAGGATCAGCTTGTGCGCGTCCAGCTCTTCGGGCCGATGCGGCACACCATGGCGCTTCAGATACTCCGGCGAGGCACAGACATGGTATTGCAATGTCATCAGATGACGTTGCACCAGGTCCGGCTGCTTCGGCGGATGCATGCGAATCGCCACATCGGCTTCGCGCATCGCCAGGTCCAGTTCCGCATCATCCAGCAGCAGAGAGACCGAGACCTCCGGATAGGTTTCCAGGAACGCATGCAGCCGCGGCGCGAGCCAGGACGCGCCGAAACCGACGGTCGTGGTGATTTTCAACCGACCGGCCGGGCGTTCCTTGCTTTCGGTCAGCAGCGCCTCGGTCATCGCGAGCTTGGCGAACACCTCCCGCACGGTGCGGTTCAGCGATTCGCCCTGCTCGGTCAGGATCAGGCCACGCGCATGGCGGTGGAACAGCGGAACCTGCAAGGCTTCTTCCAGCGCGGAGATCTGGCGCGAGACCGCGGACTGGCTGAGATTCAGCGTGTCGCCGGCATGCGTGAAGCTGCCAGCCTCGGCCACCGCGTGGAAAACGCGCAGCTTGTCCCAGTCCATTCCCAGCCTCTCCCTGCGCCAGGTGAATCCTGGCCGCCTGCCTCAGGCATGCCGAACGAGCAATACGCGCGCCGGCGTCATGACAGTCTAACGCACTTCTATCGAGTCTGTCGGCCTCGATCGGTCCCATTTGCGGGATTTTGGCTAGTCCGCGGCCATTTGGGCGGTCTGTTCGTGTTCCGCCAGGTATTTTTCAGCCTCCAGAGCTGCCATGCAGCCGGTTCCGGCCGCGGTTACCGCCTGGCGGTAGGTCTTGTCCTGCACATCGCCGGCCGCGAACACCCCTGCGACGGTGGTGCGGGTGCTGCCGGGGACGGTTTGGATGTAGCCCTCGCTGTCCATCGCCACCTTGCCCGCAAAGATCGCGGTGTTCGGCGTGTGGCCAATGGCGATGAAGACGCCGTCCACGTTCAGGGTGGACAATGCGTTGGTATGAGTGTCGCGCAGACGGACCCCGGTCACGACTTCCGGCGTGCCGCCAGCCACGATGTCTTCGACCACGGCGTTCCACACGACCTTGACCTTCGGATGCGCGAACAGGCGCGCCTGGAGGATTTTCTCGGCCCGCAGCGAGTCCCGTCGATGGATCAGGGTGACGGTGTCAGCGTGGTGCGTCAGGTAGAGCGATTCCTCCACCGCCGTGTTGCCACCACCGACGACCGCGACGGTCTTGCCGCGATAGAAAAATCCGTCGCAGGTGGCGCAGGCGGACACGCCTCGGCCTTGCAGGGTCTGCTCCGATGGCAGGCCGAGCCAACGGGCCTGGGCACCGGTGGCGATGATGATGGAGTCGGCGAGGTAGGTGTCGCCTGTGTCACCGGTGCAGCGGAACGGTCGGGTCGAGATATCGACCGCGGTGATAATGTCCTGCTCGATCCTTGTGCCGACGTGGCGGGCCTGCTGCTCCATCTGCTCCATGAGCCAGGGGCCCTGGATGACGTCGGCAAAGCCGGGATAGTTCTCGACATCCGTGGTGATCATGAGCTGACCGCCGGGCTGCAAGCCGGCGACCAGAAGGGGCGAGAGATTGGCACGGGCGGCATAGATTGCCGCCGTGTAGCCGGCGGGTCCGGCGCCGATGATCAAGACCCGCGTTTGGTGCGTGTTGGCCATGCGGTAGCATATCGGTGTGAGTCGGGCCTCGGCAAGGAATGTTGGTGCGGGGGGAGAGGCGAGGCTTCCGCCCCGGACCCCGACCGGGGCTTCGCCCCTTAACCCCACCAAGGGCTGTGGCCCTTGGAACCGGAACATTGTCGTTTGAATCCCTGGGGCCTACCCGGACCTATCACCGTCCCGGTAGGCCCCATGGATTCAAACGACAAAAGAATCGCATTCCAAAGGCCGTGCCTTTGGCGGGTCCAGGGCAGAGCCCTGGTCGGGGTCCGGGGCGGAAGCCCCGTCCCTCCCCCGTCCTCACCCCGCCGCGACGATCAGGAACAAATCCGTATCGCCCGGATCCGCCCCGCACATCGTCAGTGCCGCATGCGCCTGCCCCCGATGATGCGTCTGGTGATTGAAGAAATGCGTCATCAGCAGGCGCTTCCCCATCCGCATCTCCTTTTTCGCCGCACCGCTGTACCAGGTCAGGTCCGTGTCCAACCAGGCCTCGTCCAGCCCATCGGCAAACGCCTCGATCCGCGCGTCGGCCTTGGCCCGTTCCGCCCGCAGTTCCTCGAAATCGTCGATCAGGGTTGGGCTTTGCGGGTTCGGAATGGTGTTCGGCGGCCACCCATCCAGGCGAGACATCCATTGCCGGTCCGCCCACATCAGGTGATTGAGCGTCCCGTGCAGCGATTTCCAGAACAAGCCCCGATCCGCCCGCCGCTGCTCCTCCGTCAGAGTCGCGGCGGCGGCGTAGATGCGGCGATTCATCTCGGAATTGTACCGTGCCATCGTGCGGATATAGTCCGGTGTGATCATCGGCGCCGTCTCCCGATCCTGTCAGTTTGCCGTCATGCCTCCATCGATGACCAACTCGCTGCCGGTCACCCAGGCGGATTCGTCGGACGCCAGATACAGGCACCCCATCGCGATATCGATCGGCTTGCCGAACCGGCCCAACGGGGTAGCCTCCATCCGCGCTCGTCCGCTTTCGTTGCCCAACAGGCCTGGACGCGCCATGGGGGTATCGACGAAGCCGGGATGGACCGAATTCACCCGGATCTGATCCTTCGCATATTGGATCGCCGCCGCTTTCGAGAAGATACGCACCGAGCCTTTCGAGGCATGATAGGCCGCGTTGGCGAACGATCCGACAATGCCGCAGATCGAGGAGATGTTGAAGATCGACCCGCCCCCGGCGCGCTGCATCGCCGGGATCACGCTCTTGGTGCCCAGGAACACGCCGGTCGAGTTGACCTCCATGATGCGGTTCCAAAGCTCCAGCGACATCTCGGTCAGCGCGACGCCGGTCATGACGCCCGTCACCTGCACCGTCATGTCGGCTGGGCGGCCGGACACGCCGGCGATGTTGCCCAGAACGTTGATCTTCCCGTATTTTTTCTCAATGTCCGCCGCGAGCGCGATCCATTGGGCTTCGTCGGTCACGTCCAGGGAGCGGTATTCCGCGACCCCGCCATTGTCGGTGATTTCGTGTGCCACGACGCGGCCCAGATCGTCCTGCATGTCGCACAACACGACGCTGGCGCCATGGGCGGCGAACAGGCGGCCGGTTTCCGCGCCGATACCCGATGCGCCGCCGGTGACGATGGCGACCTTCCCTTGTAGCCGAGGTCCTGGTTGCATGATCGTTCTCCCCTTTTGTCGGCCGAGTGTATCGGGTCCCGGCGGTGGCGGGAACCATGGCCCCCCGCGAGACAATACCGGCTGTCAGCCCCATCGCTTCGAACAGCGACCGACATGCTCCAGCTTGGTTCGCCGGCCGAAGTCGGAATCCTGGACGCATCTGCCGGCTGCCCGCAGAAACCGGCGCCATTGGACGCAAGGCGCCGATGGCGGCAGGATCGCCGCGAATACCAACCCGGGAGATGGCGCCATGCCGCAGACCCTGAAAGTCTACCAATCGCTTTGGGCGATGGAGCGGCGGCGCCCCGACGGGGCGGAATGGCCGTTACAGACACAGTTGGAGATGATCCGCGATGCCGGATTCGATGGCGCCGGCGTTCGTTTCGTCGATCCGGCATTTGCCCGGGATGTGACCGGCTTTCTGCGCGGCCATGGGATGAGCTGGCAGGCCCAGTGCTATCCTCAGTCGGTCGCCGATCTGGAACCGGTGCTGCGTCTGGTCCAGGACCTCGGTGCCGATCACGTCAATTTGCAGCCCGATGTGCGGCCCTATCGCCTGTCCGACTGCATTCCCTACATTGAGGGCTGGCGGCGCCTGGCCCGGGAAGCCGGGATCGCGGTGCATATCGAGACGCATCGCGACCGCATGACCACCGATCTTTTCTTCACTCTCCGCCTGCTGGACTGCTTCCCCGATCTGCGGCTGACCGGCGATATTTCGCATTACCTGGTCGGCCGAGAATTCGCCTGGCCGGTCTCCGACGAAAATCACGCGCTGATGCATCGCATCCTGGACAATTGCTGGGGGCTGCATGGGCGAGTGGCAAGCCGGGAGCAGATCCAGGTGCAGCTCGATTTCCCGCAGCACCAGGGTTGGGTCGGGTTGTTCATGGGTTGGTGGGAATACGCGATCCGCTCCTGGCGGCGACGCGCCGAACCTGACGCGGTGTTTACATTCCTGTGCGAGTTGGGGCCGCCGACCTATGCGATCACCGGCGCCGATGGGTACGAATTGTCGGACCGCTGGGCGGAGGCGTTGAAGATGAAGGACATGATCCGGGACCTGTGGGCGCGGATTGAGGCGGAGGAGGTTCCCAGCGGAGCCGGCAAGGGCAAAACATAGTATTCTGGAGCAGTGGTCGTGCCTGCTTGGTTGGGCGGACCGAGGTTCTGGACGCTCGGATCGGTGGCTGGAACCCCCTATATCGGCCGTCTCCAAAGGCCCCCATGGCGCTTGTTGTTGATGCGGGCGGCACAACCGCCTGACCCCTGCGCGCTGGGCCATCCAAAAGGGCCTCACACGGAGGGCACCGAGGACCACGGTGGGGCACGGAGGCGCCTGGCCAAGTGACTGCACGCGATTTCGCATCGAAACACCAGATCGGGGGCGGTCTGGCGGAGACCGACAATCGCTGTCAGGGCTTCCCAGTCTGGTGGCCCCGACTCCGTGCCCCACCGTGGTCCTCGGCGTCCTCCGTGTGAGGCCCTTTCGGACGGCCCAGCGCGCACCTGCCAAGTTTCCAACAAGACGATATCAACAACCCGCGCCATAAGAGCCTTTCCAGAACAGATAGGCGTCCCCAAACGTGCCATCGGGCCGCAACGCATAGCCGGGAATCCGCCCCACCTCACGCCATCCCCCGCTTCGACATAGCCGTTCGGCGGGATCGCCAGCCCGGGTTTCCAGCAGCAACAGGGATCGGCCGACCCGGCGAGCTTCGATTTCGACGCGGGATAGCAGGGGGGCCGCCAGGGCGATCCTGTCTGCACCAGGGTCGATCAACAGCGTCCTCACGTCCGCCCGATGCGCCTGGGTTTGGGCCGTTGCGAAAATCACCGTCACCGTCCCGGCCAGCACGCCCCCCGCCCATCCCGCCAGCAGGATGTCCCGACCCGCAGCCACGCCGCGCGCCGTCTCCCGCCAGAAATCATGGGCAGTCTCGGGCGCCAGCGGCGGCAGAAACGCAACGCCAGTCCCCGCCTCCACACACGCAATCAGGATCGCCGACAGACGCGGCACCGCCGACAGGGCACCGGCCGCGTCCAACACCTCGATCCCGTCCACCGGCTTCGCGTACGCGTATTCCAGCGAGTTCGAGATATCGTGCAGCACCCGCACCGGGCCGGATCGGACATAGGACCGCTTCTCATAAAACCGATGGGCGCGGTCGAACCGGGTATCGGTCCACAGGACCAGACGCGAGGCGCCGACGTCGATGGCATGGGTCTCGGCCAGGTCCAGCAACGCGTGGCCCAGACCGGCCCCATGCAGAGCCGGATCGACATAAACGCGGCAAATCTCCCAAGCGCCCGAGGCCTCGCCCGCATCCAGCGGGCGGGTGGCGATCATGCCGACCAGTCGCCCCTCGGCCTCCGCCGCCCAGAGCTTGCCGCCCTTTGCGCCGTAATAGGACGCCAGCGCCCGGAGTTCGGGCATTTCGCCATCCACATCCAGGCGAATGCCGGGATAGCGCGACCAGCATGACCAGATCAGCGCGATGAACGCGTCGGCGTCACTGTCGCGACCGGCGCGGACGGCCGTCATCCCCTGCTAAAGGGACCCGTCAGTGGAGCCCCTCGCAGAAGGTCTGGATGCGCTTCAGGCCTTCCACCAGATCGTCATCGGCGGTGGCGGTGCTGATCCGCAGATAGGGGCTCATGTGATAAGCCGCGCCGTGGACGGTCGCGACATATTGCTCCTCCAGCAGCGCCAGGCACACATCCTCATCGTTGTTCAGCTTGCGCCCGCCCGCGGTGGTCTTGCCGAGACAGCCGGCGACGTTGGGGAACACGTAGAACGCGCCCTCCGGCTTGTGGCAGGAAATGCCCGGGGAGGCATTCAGCATCTCCACCGCGATGTCGCGGCGGCGGCGATAGGCGACGCTTTGCTCGCGCGCGCCGTCCTGAGGCCCGTTCAGCGCGGCCACCGCGGCGGCCATGCCGACGGTGGAAATCCCAGCCGTCGCTTGCCCCTGCATGTTGACCATCGCCTTGACCAGAGCCTTGGGTCCGCCCGCGAAGCCGATCCGCCAGCCGGTCATGGCATAGGTCTTGGACACGCCGGACACGGTCAGCACCCGGTCCTTCAGGTCCGGGGCGACCTGCACCATCGTCGCGTGCTCAAATCCGCCGAAGATCAGGTGTTCGTACATGTCGTCGCACAGGATCCAGACATGCGGATGCTTGCGCATCACCGCCGCGATGGCGCGCAAATCGTCGGCGGTGCACACGGCGCCGGTCGGGTTGTTCGGGCTGTTCAGCACCAGCCATTTGGTCTTAAGCGTAATGGCGGCGTCAATATCCTCGGCCCGAGGCTTGAAGCCGTTGTTCTGCGGGCAGGTGACGAAGACCGGCTCGCCCTCACATAGTTGCACCATCTGCGCGTAGGCGATCCAGGACGGCACCGGGATGACGACCTCATCGCCCGGATCGACCGTCGCCAGAATCGCGTTGAACAGCACCTGCTTGCCGCCGTTGCCGACGCAGATTTCGTCCATCGCGTAGTCGATGCCGGAGTCGCGCTTGAACTTCGCCTGGATCGCCCGCTTGAACGCCAGGGTCCCGTCCTGCGGCGGATATTTGGTATCCCCCGCCAGAGCGGCCTGGTGCGCTGCCTCGATCGCATGCGGCGGGCTGTCGAAATTCGGCTCGCCGGTCGTCAGCGTGATCACGTTCTTGCCGGCGGCGCGCAGTTCACGCGCCTTGATGGTCATGGCGACCGAGGCCGCCACTTCGACGCGGCCGAGACGTTGGGAGAAACCGGGCATCCATTCAGTCCCTAACGGAAAATGGATGAATGCGAGGGATGTCATGGTCCTGTCAACAAGACCATAGCCAGAGGGAGGGCCGGACGGCCGGAATTCCATAGGCGAGCGCCCGCCCGCGGGCAAGATGCCCGCGACCGGTGAGACGGCGACGACCTGGTTGGCGCCGAGCGGCATCAGCTTGGGACAGGGACGGGCGGGCCGAGACCGTCCGGCGGCGTTTCGCCGATCAGGCGTCCGAGAGCGAGGCGCACGGCGGACGGGCGCAGGTCCCGCCAGTCGATGTGCCAGGCGTCCGGACGTCTGTCGCGTTCGCGCTGGAAGGTTTCTTCCCGTCGCGCGCGCACCTGGTACAGGCGACTGAGGCTGCCGCCGTAGCGCCGCAGGGTCTTTTCCACCTGGTTCCAGAAGTCGCCTTCGCAGAGGCCGGGGACGATGCCGAGGTCCATGCAGATAGAAGCAATGGTCCGGCCGACCGGGCGGCGCCGCACCTGAGCCGCGAGTTCTTCGGGCGTGGGCAGGCGGGACGCGGCCGGATCGTCGGGGTCCAGCAGCGCGGGGTCGGGACGGCGTGGGTGGAGGGGCGCGGGGCGCGGGCTTGGTGCCGGTTTGGCCGGAGGTCGGTGGTGCGGTTGCAAGGCGACGCAAGGAGGCCAGGCGAAGCGCAGATTGCGGCCCCTGGCGGCGCGGGCGAGGAGGTACTCTTGCAGGGCGAGCGCGCGGAGGAGGCCGCGCTGCATGCGGTGCAGGATGGTGGGGAGATGGTCGGTGCCGAATACGGCGGCGGCGGTGGCGAATTCCGGGGCGGAGACGCGAGCGGTGGCGGTCGCGGCGAAGTGGCGGGCGTGGCTGAGGGTGGCGAGGATGGTGAGAACAGCCCCGATGCGCCCCGGGATGGGGCGGGGTTTTGTTGGTGCCGGGGTGGTTGGGGCTGTTCGGGGCATGGGTTTGGTGGTAGCAGGTTCGTGGGAACAAAGCAAGAATATTGTCATCACATTCCTAATTCGAGGTATATGGGATGGGATTGTTGAGGCGGATCTAGACGCCCGGGTGAGGCGACGATCCCTCACTGAACTTGCTTCAGATTGCACGATTTTATAGAACAGACTCCGAACAGAGGATGGCAAAATGGTTGGCAGGTACGAGCCCTTCCAATGAGTAACAAGCCGAGGGATGCTCGGGCTGCGCCGTCCGGAGAAGGCGAACGTCGCGCGCAACGCGGTTATCAGCAACAATATGCCGTATCGGCGGCGCTTATATATGCCGGCTTGAAGAATGATGAACTCGAGTGGTTGGGCGTCGCGGATCGCAGCGCCGGGGTGCTTGACGACCTAGTGCCCCCCGTCATTGATTTTGTCGTGAATTTCGGACTCGCTCCTCCCGGAAGAATGCGGAGATGAGTCGTGACCGCGAAACAAAGTTCTGTAAAGAAGTACGTCGTGAAGCTCAGCGATGAAGAACGTGCACAGCTCAGCA
>CALQHT020000027.1 GCA_943330455.2 Nitrosovibrio sp. Nv4
AGTTCCCGCAGCGCGAACATCACGCGGGCGCGGCGCAGCGGGGGCGGGTTGGCCCCTCTCAAAACTCCAACTAAATGGTTCCAAGGGCTGTGCCCTTGGTGGGGTCCGGGGGCAAAGCCCCTGGTCGGAGTCCGGGGCGGAAGCCCCGCCCTTGCTGCCCCTTGAAACGACGACAGGAGAGGAACGCACCATGCGCGAGATCGGACATTTCATCGGCGGGCAGCTTGTCGCCGGCACCAGCGGCCAGTTCGGCGACATCTACAACCCGGCCTCCGGTGAGATCACCGCGCGGGTCAGCCTGGCCAACGCCGCCGAAGTCGATAAGGTCGTCGCGACCGCCGCCGCCGCCTGGCCGGCCTGGGCCAACACGCCCCCGCTGCGCCGCGCCCGCGTGATGTTCGCGCTGCGGGAACTGCTGGATCGCGACCGCAAGGAAATCTCAGCGATTATCACCGCCGAGCACGGCAAGGTGCTGTCCGACGCGGACGGGGAGGTGCAGCGCGGGTTGGAGGTCGTGGAATTCGCCGCCGGCATCCCGCACCTGCTCAAGGGCGAATACACCGATATGGTGGGCACCGGGATTGATGCCTGGTCGATGCGCCAGCCCTTGGGCGTGGTGGCCGGCATCACGCCGTTCAATTTCCCGTTGATGGTGCCGCTGTGGATGATCCCGGTCGCGCTGGCCACCGGCAACTGCTTCATCCTGAAGCCGTCCGAGAAAGACCCCTCCCCTGCCCTGAAGCTGGCCGCTCTGTTGAAGGAAGCCGGGCTGCCGGACGGGGTGTTCAACGTGGTGCAAGGCGGGCGGGAAGCGGTGGAGAGCATCCTGGCGCATCCGAGTATCGCCGCGATCAGCTTTGTCGGCTCCACGGCCATTGCAGAAACGATCTACAAGGCCGGGACTTCGCAGGGAAAGCGAGTGCAGGCGCTGGGCGGTGCGAAGAACCACCTGGTGGTGATGCCCGACGCCGACCTGGACGATGCCGTCGATGCGCTAATGGGTTCGGCCTATGGCGCGGCCGGGGAGCGTTGCATGGCAGTGTCCGTCGCCGTCGCGGTGGGATCGGCCGGAGACGCGCTGGTGCAGAAGCTGGCGCCTCGGGTGCGGGCATTGAAGATCGCGCCGGGCACCGATCCGGACGCCGAGATGGGGCCGTTGGTCACTCGCGAGCATCTGGCGAAGGTGAGCGGGTATGTCGATCTGGGGGTGAAGGAAGGTGCGTCACTTGTGGTCGATGGCCGCGGGTTGAAGCTGCAGGGCTATGAGAACGGGTTCTTCCTGGGCGGCTGCCTGTTCGACAATGTCACCACCGACATGCGTATCTACAAGGAGGAAATCTTCGGGCCGGTGCTGTCCGTGGTGCGCGCGCCGGACGTTGCGGCGGCGACCAAGATGATCAACGAGCATGAGTATGGCAATGGGGTTTCGCTGTTCACCAGCGATGGTGGGGTGGCTCGGGACTTTACGCAGGCGATCCAGATCGGGATGGTGGGGATCAATGTGCCGATCCCGGTGCCGATGGCGTTTCATTCGTTTGGGGGATGGAAGCATTCTCTGTTCGGGGATCACCATATCTATGGGCCCGAGGGCGTGCGGTTTTATACGCGGTATAAGGCCGTGACGCAGCGTTGGATGGGTGGGGCGAAGCGGGGGCCGGAGTTTGTGATGCCGACTTTGGGGCGGTAGCGGGGCAAGGCGACACCGTGTTGGCGGATGCGATCCTCCGGGAGGCCGCCGCCAGCCTCCCTTTCGATTGATGGAGAGATCAGGACGCGGGATTCGGGCGGGCCGCGAAGCGAAAGGATCATTCCGGCAATGGAAATCGCGCAAGCAACGACAGCCTGCGTCGCTGGGAGGATGACATGGCCACACTCATGATCCCCGATATCGACGCGGCGCTGTGGGAACAGCTTTCGGCGCGTGCGACCCGCCACGGTCGCTCGGTCGAGGCTGAGTTGCGCTGCATCCTGACCAAGGCACTTGCGGCCGAACGCTAGCCCGAGACCGTCCTGACACGCCGGCAGCCCGTTGGAGCGGTTCGGGCACTTATTTCCGGGCTTGACCCGGCAACCCACACTTCAACAGCAAGGAGCGGGTTGCGGGATCAAGCTCGGCAATGACGATCGGGCCGATGCATCGGTCAAGGGTTGGGCGGTTGGCATGAGCGCGGCCGTCGGGCTACCCCGTGCTCGACACCAAGCCAACACAACATAAGGCCGAGCAGCCGGAGATAGTCGAATGCCCGGCCCCCTTGCGTCAAACGATGCCGTCGGCTTTCAGTTTCTCGACGTCGGCTGAACTCAATCCCAACCATTCCGTCAAGACATCCGCCGTGTGTTCACCCAGAATCGGCGACGCCTTCACCTTGGGTGACTTGCCATCCACCTGCACCGGCCAGGCTGGCATCTTGAACCCGCCATGGATCGGATGCTGCATCGTCTGCATGATCCCGCGCTCGACAAACGTCGGATCGTTCTGCAACTCCATCGTGTCGAACACCGCGCCCGCCGGGACGCTGACGCCGCTGATCTGCGCCATCGCCTCCTGCTTCGTGCGTCCCTTGGTCCATTCCGTGATAATCTCGTTCAGGGCCGCTTCGTTCTTGGCGCGATCCGCGGGCGTGCGGAACCGAGGATCGTCTGTGATCTCCTCCCGTCCCATCGCCTTGCACAAACGCACCCAATGCTCCGGATTGGCACGACTGGTCATGATATAGACCCAGTCGTTCATCCCACCGGGCGCACAGGGGAACAGTCCGGATGGCGCGTTATTGCCGCCGGGACTGCCTCCATTACGTTCAACCGCCTTACCCGTGCGGGCCTGGGTGGAGAAATTGGTGCGCATGTAGTGCAGCATGGCGTCCTGCATCGCGACTTGGAGCCGATGGCCCTCCCCCGTTTTGTCGCGCTTGCGCAACGCCGCCAGGATGCTGATCGCCATTGTCATGCCGGTGCCGGTATCGCCGAGAGACAATCCCGGCTTCACCGGACGCCGCCCCTTCTCGCCGGTGACGCTGATCGTTCCGCCGGCCGCCTGGGCGATCATGTCGAAGGCGAGGCTCTTCTCCCACGGGCTGCCCTCTCCGAAGCCTTTGACCTGACAATAGATAATGCTGGGGTTCAGCGCCTTGACCACGTCGTAGCCCAGGCCCAGCCGCTCGATCGTGCCAGGGGCCATGTTCTCCACGCAGACATCCGCCTTGCGCAGCATGTCCTTCACCAACTCCAGGCCCTGCGGGGACTTCAAATTCACCGTGATCGACTTCTTGTTCGCATTGAACATGTGGAAGTAATACGGGTCGTCATCCGGCTGCCCCTTCCGCAACCGCCGCCCCGGATCGCCCATCCCGGGGTTCTCCACCTTCACGACCTCGGCCCCGAACCAGGCCAGCGCCTCGGTACAGGATGGCCCGGCCTCGAACTGGGTGAAGTCGACGACCTTGATGCCGGCCAGGAAGTCGAGTTCCGTGCTGCGGTCTGCCATGGTGCGATTTCCTCTGTTACGCGGGCTCGAACGACGCCGCTTCAGACGATCACGATGGCACAGGACCGCATCACGTCAAGGGATCGCTCCCCCCAGGGCATCAGCTCCCGATCACGCCGCCATCCTTGCGGGTGATCACCACCACGGCTGGTCGAGGCGGCATATCCACCTTGAAATCCGGCCACCGTGTGGACGGATTCTCGAAAACCGAGCCCTTGTCCTCCCCCGGATGCTGGACCGCCAGAAACAGAGTCCGGTCATCCGGTGTCACCACCGGCCCGCACACCTCGGCCCCTGTGGGAGCCTGAAACAGCAGCTTTGTCAGGGCCTTGCCGATCCCGTCCGTGTCCGCCAGATACAACCCGTCGGCGACACCGGCCGCCGTCGGTGCGCCATCCGTCGCGATCATGATGCGGCCCTTGCTGTCGAACGCGCAATTGTCGGGGCACGACAACCAGCCGGAATCCGATGTCGCCCGGTGATAGCGGCTGCCCGGATCCACGCCAGGCTTGCCCGCGGCGAGGAACAGGGACCACGTGCCCTCCAGGGCGGCATGGTCGCCGTCCTTGTTGGTCAACTCGATGATGTGACCATGCGCGTTGTTGGCGCGAGGGTTGGCCCGATCGACCTGTTCCGGCTTGCGCGCCGTGTTGTTGGTCAGGATCACATAAACGCGACCGTTGACCGGGTTCGCCTCCACATCCTCCGGCCGATCCATCGGGGTTGCCTTCAGAAGGTCGGCGGCCTTGCGGGCAAAGATCACGACATCGGCCTGGGTGGCGAACCCGTTCGCCTCGGTCAGCGGTCCCTGCCCGTGCACCAATGGCAGCCAGGCCAGCTTGCCGTCGTCGGTCAATTGCGCAACGTAAAGCGTGCCCTCGTTCAACAGGTCGCGATTGGCGGCACGGTCTTGCGGCTTCCACGCGCCGGCGGTCACGAATTTGTAGACGTAGTTGAACCGCTCATCGTCGCCCATATAGATGGCGACCCGACCGTCCTTGGCGACGGCATGGGTGCAGCCCTCGTGCTTGAAGCGGCCGAGCGCTGTGCGCTTCACCGGGACGGATGCGGGGTCGTAGGGGTCGAATTCGACGATCCAACCGAAACGATACGGCTCGTTCGGTTCCTTCTCGACATTGAACCGATCGAAGTGCCGCGACCAGGAGTAGAGCGAATCCTTGGCCACGCCGTAGCGCTTGTACATGTCGGCATGCGGCGCGTTTCCCAGGTCGCCGCCGAAATAGGCGTTGAAGTTCTCCTCCGCGGTCAGGATCGTACCCCATGGCGTGTTGCCCCCGGCACAGTTGGCCAGAGTCCCCAACACCGTTGTCCCGGTCGGATCGGCATTGGTCCGCATCAGCGGATGGCCCGCCGCCGGTCCGACGATCGTCATCGGGGTCGTCCCGGTGATCCGTCGGTTGAACTTGCTATCGGCCACCACCGACCATGTCCCGCCGGTCTGGCGGATTTCCGCCACCGTCAGCCCATGTGCGGCGACCTCGACCTCCGCCTGCGCCATGGTCGATTTCAGTGCCGCCGCCCGCCCGATGCCGACTCCGGCGAACATCAGTTCGGTGTTGGTGTATTCGTGATTGACCACCAGAAGGCCGCGGTCCGAAGCGTGCGACCCCTGCGGCAGAGGCTGGAAATCGACATAGTCGTTGTTGTAGCCGAACTGCGTCGCCTGGGCGGCGGCCGTCATGTTATGCGGATCGAACGCGGGAGCACCCGGAACAACCGCATCGCCCCAGCGCAGCAGCACCTGCAATTCGTACCCGTCCGGGATATGATGCGTCTCGTCGTAGCTGCGTTCGATTTCCCTGAACGTCAGGCTGGACGGACCCGCGGCCTGCGCCGGATCGGCGCCCGCGGTCAGTCCCGCGCCGACGGCGGATGCGAACAACCCGGCCAAAGTGCCTCGGCGAGAATAGCGTCGGGCAATCAACTCACCGATCGACGGCTCCGTCGACGGGTTGGTGCCGACGTCTTCCCGCGCATCCATGGTGTGGTCCTGATCGGCTGGGATCGGTGCATGATCGAGTGGCATGGGAGTCCCCGTGGCAGTGCTGTCCGGCAGCGGCTACCACGACCATCCCGCCGGTTTGATGACAACCATAAGACAGTTGGTGCCCTACCGCACCTTCACCGCCGCCAACGCCGCCCAATCGAACGCCACGTTGTGCCCAGGCTTGTCGGGCGCCATGGCGTTGCCCTCGGCGATGCGGATCGGTTCGGCGATATAGCGGTCCAGGCCAAAACCATGCACCTCCAGATAGGACCGATTGGGCGCCGCCGCCATCAGATGCACGGTCAGGTCATGCGCTCCATGCGAGGTCAGCGGCAGGTTGAACGCCTCCGCCAGGTGCGCGACCTTCATGAACACGGTGATGCCGCCGCAATTGGTCACGTCCGGTTCCGGGAAGGTCACGCCGCCCGCCGATATCATCTGGGTGAATTCGTGCAACGTATGCAGGTTCTCGCCGGTTGCAATCGGCACGCCGCCTTCCCGCACGATCCGTGCGTGACCGGCGACATCGTCGGGGATGGTCGGCTCCTCCAGCCAGGTCAGGTTCTGGTCGCGGAAGGCACGAGCGGCGCGGATCGACTGGTCCACCGACCATTTCATGTTGGCATCCGCCATCAGCGGGAAATCCGCCCCCAGATGCCGCCGCATCGCCGCCACCCGTTCCGCGTCCTCCGACAACCGCGCTCGCCCCACCTTCATCTTGATGGCGCGAAATCCCTTGGCGAGGTTGTCGTCGGTCTGCTTCAGCAGCGCGTCCAGGGTGAATTCCAGGTCGATCCCCCCGGCATAACATGGCACGGCCGGATCGAATCCGCCCAACAGCCGCCACAATGGCGTCCCCAACCGGTGCGCCTTCAGGTCATACAGCGCGATATCGGCGGCCGACACCGCCAGACTGACCGAGCCGCCGCGGCCGCCATAATGCAGCTTCCACCACATACGATGCCACAGCGCCTCGATCCGGTCCGCCTCCGCGCCCACCAGCACCGAGCGCAGACCCTCGTCGATCAGCGCATGCACGGCTGCCCCGCCAGCGCCCGTGGTATAGGTGTAGCCGACGCCTTCCACCCCATCCGTATCGCGCAGGCGCACCGTCACCAGCTCAAAATGCGTCATCGTGCCGTGGGTCGAATCGGACAACGGCACCGGCAACTGAATCCGATAAAGCGCGGTTTCGAGGCTGGCGATCTGCATGGATGGTTCCTCCGTGCGCGCCAGACTGCCCGCGCCGGAAATTCGCGTCCACCGCCCTTGCCTGCCGACCATCCGGTCGTGCAGGATACCGGTCAGTAGCAACCGGGGAAGCCCCATGAAATTCGGCATCTTTTACGAACTGCAATGCCCACGGCCGTGGGAAATCGACACTGAACTCAACCTTTACCAAAACGCCCTTACCCAGGTCGAACTCGCCGACAAGCTCGGCTACCACTACGCGTGGGAGGTAGAGCACCACTTCCTGGAAGAATATTCCCACTCCCCACAGCCCGAGGTCTTCCTGGCCGCCGCATCCCAGCGCACCAAGCAGATCCGCCTCGGCCATGGCATCATCCAGTTGACCACCAACCACCCGGCCCGCGTCGCCGAGAAGGTCGCGTGCCTGGATCTGGTGTCCAACGGCCGCGTCGAGTTCGGCATGGGCGAAGGCGCGTCGATCACGGAACTTGGCCCGTTCGACCGCGAAATGGAAAACAAGCAGGCGGTCTGGGAAGACGGCGTGCGCTGCGTGCTGCCGATGTTCAAGGACGGCGGCTGGGAATATGACGGCCCGTATTTCAAGTTCCCGCTGCGCAACGTGCTGCCGAAGCCGATCCAGAAGCCGCATCCTCCGCTTTGGGTCGCGTGCTCCCAGCTTGAAACGATCGAGCTGGCCGGGCGTTGCGGCATCGGCGCGCTGGGCTTCCAGTTCCTGTCGGCGGAAATGGCGCATGCCTGGGTGCATGCCTATTACAACAGCTTCACCAAGCGCCAGCAGAAGCTCGCCGACTACGCGAGCAACTGCAACATCGCCATGGTCAGCTACTTCATGTGCGCCGAAACGGATGAGGAAGCCCGCCGGCGCGCGGATGGCGCGACGTTCTTCCAGTTCTCGCTCGCCTGGTACTCGGGACAACGCAACCGCGAGCGGGCCGCCCCCGGCACCGTCAACATGTGGGACGAATACAACAAGTGGAAGAAGGAAAACCCGGAAGCGCAGCAACGCGCTCTGTCGGGCGGCCTGATCGGATCGCCGGAAACCATCCGCCGCAAGCTACGCCGGTTCCAGGAATCGCACGTCGATCAGATCATCCTGCTGAACCAGGCCGGCAAGAACACGCACCAGCACATCTGCGAAAGCCTGGAACTGTTCGCCAAGGACGTGATGCCGGAATTCACCGCCCACGAACCCGCGCATCAGGCCTGGAAAAAGAGCGTGCTGGACGGGTCGATCGTGCTGGATGAGATCGATACGACTCCGTACAAGGAGCGGGCCGGCGTCGGCAAGGGCGTCGCGATTTCGAAGCTTGCGACGACCGGGGCCGAGGCACAGGCGGCGGAGTAGCGCGCGAACACCGGCCTCTGACTTTCTAACAGAACACGACCCCTGGAACGGCCCATGGAATAGCATGGCCGGTTCAGGGTTACGCGGGGCGGCCTCAACGGCCGCCCCATTCGCGTACGCCCTGGGTAGTTTCCGAACCTACCCCAGTCGCACTTCGGCGTGCATGGTAGCTCCTACCTGCCGGCCGAAACATCGTCCCACCACGTACCCTCACCGTGATTGCCGGCCTCGATCCAGCAACCCGCTTCCTGCCGTTGAAGCATGGGTTGGCTTGTCGAGCCCGGCAATGACGAGGCGGCTGCGCGTCAATCGATGGTTAGGGCGGTTGGTATGAGGCCCGTGAACGCGGACACAGCATCGGCACGCCAGATCCCGAGAGCATGGTCTGACAGATCGAACACACCGGCCAGGGGAAACCGCCATATTGGACGCCATACCCCAACCGCTCGCAGAGCCACGCACGAAGCCCGCTTCGGGCATCCGCGGTCTGCTGACCTGGGTTTGGCTACACCGGATGGCCGGACTGACCCTCCTCCTCTCCCTCTCCGCCCTCTCCTATTTCGCCATCCCCTTCCTGCTCGGCCCCACCGTCATCGGCGTCCCGGTCGCGCACGCGGATTTCGTGCAAAGCATCGTGGCAAGCGGTCATGTGGAGGCCTCGTTTCGGGTCAATATCGGCAGCCAGATCACCGGGATCGTGGTCGAGGTCCCGGTCTCGGAAGGCCAGGCGGTCAAGACCGGCGACGTGCTGATCCGGCTCGACGATCATGAGGCACGCTCCGCCGTCGTCGCCGCCACCAGCGCCGTCGCCGAAGCCGAGGCGCGCATGCGCCAGATGGAAGAATTGACGCTCCCGTCCGCTCTGGAGGACGTCAAGCAGGCACAGGCCAACCGTATCAATGCGGTTGCCTCCCATTTTCGCACCGCAACCCTGGCCGCCAACGGCGATGCCACCAAGGTCGCGCTGGACGACGCCACCCGGGCGCTGCTGGTCGCGAATGCCCTGGTGCGAAACGCCGAACTCCAGGTGCTGACGAACTCCCCTGGCGGCAGCGATTACGTCATGACCGAAGCAAAATTGGCCCAGACCCAGGCCAGTCTGGCAACCGCGAACTCCCGATTGGGATATACAATCATCACCGCCCCCAGGGACGGTGTGCTCATCCTGCGCGAAGTCGAGCGTGGGAACGTGGTGCAGCCATCGAATGTGCTGATGAAGCTGTCGCCGGCCGGTGACACCCAGTTGATCGTGCAGATCGACGAAAAGAACCTGGGCCTGATCGCGCTGGGCCAGAAGGCGCTGGCATCGGCGGATGCGTTCCCGAAACAGACCTTCGCGGCGGACCTGTCCTACATCAACCCCGGCGTCGATCTGCAGCGCGCCAGCGTCGAGGTGAAGTTGCAGGTCCCCGCCCCTCCCGCCTATCTGCGCCAGGACATGACGGTTTCGGTCGATATTGAGGTCGCGCGTCGGCCCGCGGCCCTGATCGTGCCGTCCGCCGATGTCCGGGACATCGCGACCGACGCGCCCTGGGTGATGAAACTCCAGGCAAGCCACGGTGTCCGCCAGCCAGTCAAGGTCGGTCTGGTCAGCGCCGGCAAGGCGGAAATCCTGGAAGGACTGAGCCCGGACGACATCATCCTTCCCGTGGCCGCCGGCATCAAGGAAGGCGCCAGGGTTAGAGCGTCCGCAGCCGCCCGATGAACCGTCCCGTCTGATGAATCGCCCCATCTGATGAACCGATGGACGCCGTTCGAGTGGATCGCCGCCCTGCGCTTCCTGCGCGAAGGGCGGATGCAGACGGGATTCGTGATCGTCGCCGTGGTGACCGGGGTCGCCGTGATCGTGTTCATGTCGGCTTTGCTGCTGAGCCTTCAGGCCAATTTCATCAAGCGCGTGCTGACCTCCCAGCCGCATATCCAGCTGATCCCCACCGACGAACTGGCCCGCCCACTGCGTCCCCCGCTCGCGGCGGAAAGCATGGCAGCGGTCGTCCAACGCCCGGCGCAGCGGATCCGCTCCATCGACCAGTGGCAGACGGTCCGCGACCAGTTGCTAAGCTGGAAGGACATCACCGCCGTCTCCCCCACCATGACGGCGTCCGCTCTGGCGGTCCGGGGCGAAGCGAGCCGGTCGGTCACCCTGACCGGGATCGAGCCCGAGGTCTATTTCCGGATCGTGCGCGTTCCCGACCTGCTGATCGCCGGCCAGGCCCGCCTGCTGACCGACGATATCCTGATCGGCACGGAACTGGCCAAAGATCTCGGCACGACCCTGGGCGACAAGATCAACGTCACCGCGGCGACCGGCACATCGCTGACTCTGACCATCGCCGGCATCCTGGATTTCGGCAACAAGGGACCGAACCAGCGATCCACCTATGTCGCCTTGCGCACCGCGCAGGCCCTCGCCGGGCTGGTCGGCGGCGTCACCACGATCGACATCACCGTCCGTGACATCTACGCCGCCGAGACGATCGCTCGCCAGGTCGAGGCCTCAACCGGCGTGACCGCGGAAAGCTGGATCACGACCAATGCGCAATTCTTCGCGGCGGTACAGGCGCAGAACAGTTCCAACACGCTGATCCGGGTATTTGTCGGCCTGTCGGTCGGCTTCGGGATCGCCAGCGTCCTGGTCGTCTCCGTCATCCAGCGGTCCCGGGATATCGGCATCCTGCGCGCGATGGGCACGACCGAGGGCCAGATCCTGCGCGTGTTCCTGTTGCAGGGCGGGCTGCTGGGATTCGCCGGCTCCATCATCGGTGCCGCGGCCGGCGCCGGTGCACTCTATCTTTGGCACGCCGTGGTGCGGGAGCCGGATGGGAGCGAACTCTTCCCCTTGCTGCTGAGCCCCTCGCTGTTCATCTATGCGGTCCTGCTGGCCACCGTCACCGGTGTGGCGGCAGCGGCGGTGCCGGCCTTGCAAGCGGCGAAACTCGACCCCGTGGTGGCGATCCGTGGTTGACGCAGCGGATGTCGTGCGGCTGGAGGGCGTCCGCAAATCCTACAATATCGGCTCGCCGATCGAGGTCGAGGTCTTGCACGACGTCCACCTCTCCCTCCCGAGCGGCGAATTCGCCGCGCTGATCGGCCCGTCCGGTTCCGGCAAGAGCACGTTGCTGAACATCATCGGACTGCTCGATCGGCCCAGCGGCGGGCACCTGTTCATTGAGGGGCAGCAGACATCGGGCCTGGACGACGCGCACATCACCGCGATCCGCGGTCACAGTATCGGCTTCGTGTTCCAGTCCCATTGCCTGATCTCGGCGTTCACGGCGGTCGAAAACGTCATGATGCCGTTGCTGGTCGGGGGCGGGTTCCCGACGACGGCGATGCGCGAACGGGCAATGGCGTTGCTGGATGAGGTCGGGCTGGCGCAGTTCGGGAACAACCTCGCCAACAACATGTCCGGAGGCCAGCAGCAGCGGGTCGCAATCGCGCGGGCGCTGGTCACGCAACCCGCGATCGTGCTGGCGGATGAGCCGACCGGAAACCTGGATTCCCAGTCCGCCGACGCGGTGTTCTCCCTGATGCGGAAGGTCAACGAGGCCAGTGGCACCACCTTCCTGATCGTGACCCACAACATGGACCTCGCGCGCCGTTGCGAGCGCATCATCGAAGTGGTGGACGGCCGGATCGTTACGCCGAACCAGACCAGCGGTTCCCAAAAGATAACACCCCGTACAGAGCAGCCGGCATCCAGCGGATGATCGGTCTGCCCCGCACGGGGTGTTCAATCTTGCCCGCGTCTTATCCGGACGCGGGCGCCGTTTTCAGAGAGCGGCGGTCAGGCGCTCTTCGCCATGATCTCTTCCGCGATGTTGCGCGGCACCGGATCGTAGTGATGGAACTGCATTGTGAAGGAAGCGCGCCCCTTGGTCATGCTGCGCAGGTGGGAGATGTAGCCGAACATCTCCTTCAGCGGCACCTGGGCGCGCACGATGATCGTGGACCCCGAGCTTTCCTGGTTCTGGATCTGCCCGCGGCGACGGTTCAAGTCGCCCACGACGTCACCCACATGATCCTGCGGCGTGGTGACTTCCACGTCCATGATCGGCTCCAGGATGATCGGGCTGGCCTTCTTCATACCTTCGCGGAAGCAGGCCTTGGCAGCGATTTCGAACGCCAGGGCGGACGAGTCGACGTCGTGGTACTTGCCGTCCACCAGGGTGTATTTGAAATCCACCGTCGGGAACCCAGCCAGCACGCCGGTATCGGCCTGCACCTTGATGCCCTTTTCGACGGCTGGGATGTATTCCTTCGGCACCGAGCCGCCGACGACCTTGTTTTCAAACACGACACCGCCGTTGCGGTCCATCGGCTGGAAGATAATCTTCACTTCGGCGTACTGGCCCGACCCACCGGACTGCTTCTTGTGGGTATAGGTCTCGGTCCACGGCTTGGAGATGGTTTCGCGATACGCAACCTGCGGGGCGCCGATGTCGCAATCCACGCCATACTCGCGGCGCAGACGGTCGATGATGATTTCCAGATGCAGTTCGCCCATGCCGGACAGAATGGTCTGACCGGTTTCCTGGTCCGTCTTCAACCGCAGCGAGGGATCTTCGCCGGCCAGCTTCTGCAGGCCGAGGGTCATCTTCTCGACGGCTTCCTTGGTGCGCGGCTCAACGGCGATGTCGATAACCGGAACCGGGAACGCCATCCGCTCCAGGATCACCGGATCGTCCGAGGATGCCAACGTGTCGCCCGTGCCGGTATCCTTCAGGCCAACGAAGGCAGCGATGTCACCGGCCTCGACTTCCTTGATTTCCGCCCGCTTGTCGGCGTGCATCTGGAACATCCGGCCGATCCGCTCCCGATGGCCCTTGGTGGTGTTCATCACCGTGTCGCCCGACTTCAAGGTGCCGGCATAGACGCGCACGAAGGTCAGGGTGCCGTATTTGTCGTTGATGATCTTGAACGCCAGACCCGCGAACGGCGCCTTGACGTTGGCCGGGATGCGGCGGCGGTTGGGATGTTCGGACTCATCGACGCCTTCATCCAACGCGACCGCGATGCCGGGTACGTCCACCGGAGACGGCAGGTAATCGATCACCGCGTCCAACAGCGGCTGCACGCCCTTGTTCTTGAACGCCGTGCCGCACAGCACCGGACGGAACGCGCCAGAGATCGTGCCCGTCTTGATCGCCCGCTTCAGGGTTTCGACGGCGACATCGCCTTTCTCGAAATATTCCTCCATGCCAGCGTCATCGACCGACAGAGCGGTGTCCAGCAGCAACTGACGATATTCCGCGGCCTGCTCGACCAGATCGTCCGGGATCGGTTCGTCGTGGAACTGCGCGCCGAGTTCGCCGCCTTCCCAGATGATCGCCTTCATCTCAACGAGGTCGACGATACCCAGGAACTTGTCCTCGATCCCGATCGGCAGTTGCAGCGGCAGCGCGATGATATCCAGCTTTTCCTTCAACGTGGCGAAGGCGCGGAAGAAATCGGCCCCGGTGCGGTCCAGCTTGTTGATGAAGATGATGCGCGGCACGTTGTAGCGATCGGCCAGGCGCCAATTGGTCTCCGACTGCGGCTGCACGCCGGCCACGCCTTCGATAATGAAGATGGCGCCATCCAGCACGCGCAGGCTGCGATTGACCTCAATGTTGAAATCGATGTGGCCGGGCGTGTCGATGATGTTGATGCGGTTCTCTTTCCACTCACACGTCACCGCGGCGGAGGTGATGGTGATCCCCCGCTCCCGCTCCTGCTCCATATAATCGGTGGTTGTATTGCCGTCGTGCACTTCGCCGATCTTGTGTGACACGCCCGTGTAATACAGGATGCGCTCGGTCGTGGTGGTCTTGCCCGCGTCGATATGCGCGGTGATGCCGATATTCCTGATCCTGTCGAGCGGCGTGATAGACACGGTGAACCTCCATACGGCAAACGGGCGCGTGATCCAGGTCCGGATCCGGGGAATCCCCCCGCGCGCCCGTGGCAAAGCGCCGGCTGAATCCCAGCCGGCTATGATCACGGGGTCAGATGCGGCAGCCATCGCGATTTTGCAAGTGCGAATTGTCGCCGGATCGCGCATGGCAGCGCCTCCCGCTCCCCCGCCTCACCCGGCGCTCGGACTGACCGTGGCATCGCCCCCCCGTGGCATCCCCCGTGGCATCGGCCCCCCCTGGCATCGGACACAGAGCTGACGTCACATTTTGATACAGCGACCCGCGCACCGATCTGCTAACCTGCGACCATGGACATCCGCACCGCGCAGGCCCTCGTGCGATTCGGTCTCGGGCGACGGGGGGACGAAGCCCCGCCATCCGACCCCGTCGCCTGGCTGTTGTCGCAACTCCGGGATCCCGACCCCAGCCGGTTCGATCCTAAACCCAACAGTCAGGACGGCTTGGCCGCGTATCGGGACGATCGGAAATCACCGGTCCCGACCGGCGACTCCCGCGCGCTCACACTTTACAAGGCCAACGCCCAAGCCCAGCTCGCCAACGCGCTGATCACCCCGGCGCCGTTCCGGGAGCGTCTGGTCTGGTTCTGGACGAACCATTTCACCATCTCCGTCCGCCGAGGCGCCTGCCTGTCAGTCGCCGCCCCGTTCGTCGAAGAAGCCATTCGCCCGCATGTCACCGGGTCGTTCCACGACATGCTGCTGGCGGTGATGCGCCATCCGGCGATGCTGATCTATCTGGACAACGTCAACTCCATCGGCCCCGAAAGCACGGTGGGTAAACGCATCAAGCGCGGGCTGAACGAAAACCTGGCCCGTGAGTGCCTGGAACTGCACACCGTCAGCCCCGCGTCCGGCTATACCCAGGCCGACGTGACCGCCCTGGCCAACGTCCTGACCGGATGGACCGTCTCCCGCCAGAACGACCCGATGGGATATCGGTTCAACAAAGAAGTCCACGAACCCGGCAGCAAACAGGTGTTGGGCCAGACCCTGCCCCAGGGCGAGGAAGGGGGACTTCGGATGCTCGACTTCCTGGCGCACCACCCTTCGACCCATCGGTTCCTGGCCACCAAGCTGGTTCGCCATTTCGTGGACGACAACCCGCCACCGGATGCCGTCCTCCGGGTGGAGGCCGCGTTGCGTGACACCAAAGGCAATCTCGGTGCGGCCGCGGCCAGTCTCGTCACGCTCGATGCCGCGTGGCAGCCGCTTCGCAAGGTCCGCGCGCCGCAGGATTACGTCCTGGCCGCATGGCGCAGCCTGTCGCTGCAACCGGACCAGGCCGCCAATCTGATGGGGATTGTCGGTCGCCTGGGCCAGCCAGTCTGGACCGCGCCGGCGCCGAATGGCTGGCCTGACACGGCCGCGGACTGGTCGACCCCCGAAGCGATCTTGCGCCGGATCGACTGGGCCTATGGCTTTGCCAATCGCATTGGCACCAGCGACCCGGTCGAGCTCGGTACCGCAATCCTGGGGCCGCTGCTGAAGCAAACCACCTATGATGCCATGGCACGCGCCGGCTCCAGACGAGAGGCCATGACTTTGCTGCTCACCTCCCCCGAGTTTCAGAGGCGCTGATGGTCAAATTGTCCCGCCGCTCCGCCCTTCTGGGTCTGAGCGCCGCATTCACTCTCGGGCGCGGCTCGCTTGCACTGGCGCAGGCACAAACCGAAAAGCGCCTGATCGTCATCAACCTGCGCGGCGCGATGGATGGGCTCGCCACCGTCATCCCTTACGGCGATCCCGGTCTGGTGGAACTGAGGGGCGCGGTTTCACCCGCTCCCGGTGAACCGAACGGGCCGTTGGATCTTGGCGGGTTCTATGCGCTGAATCCCGCACTGACCAACCTCTACACGATGTACAAGGCGGGTGAGTTCCTGCCCATCCACGCCGTCGCCGGCCCCTATCGCGATCGCAGCCACTTCATCGCTCAGGATTTCCTGGAAAGCGGCGCCGACCACCGGCTGGCGAGCGGCTGGTTGAACCGGACCCTGGTGGCCATACCGACCCCCGCGGGTCTGCCGCCGGAACGGGAGGGCGTGGCAATCGGTGGCCAGGTGCCGCTGCTGATGCGCGGCGCGGCCCCGGTCAGCAACTGGGCTCCCGGCGGGTTGCCCTCGCCCGAGGCCGGGCTTTACGCCACGATCGCCGCGCTTAATCGACCGGACCCGGTCATCGGCCCGGCGGTGATGGTCGGACTCAGCTCCCGCGGGTTCAGCGCCGGCGTCCTGAACGGGATGGAGCAGGACCGCTCCCAGGGCCAGTTTGCCACCCTGGCGACCAGCGCGGGACAAATGCTCCGTACCGCGAACGGCCCCCGCATCGCATCCATGGAGCTCGGCGGCTGGGACACCCATATCGGCCAGGCCACCCGCCTCACGAACCTGCTCCGCCAGCTCGACTCAGGTATCGCTGCCCTGAAGACCACGTTGGGCCCTGTCTGGAGCCAGACTGTCGTGCTGGTCATGACGGAATTCGGCCGCACCGCGAAGATGAACGGCACCGGCGGGACCGATCACGGCACCGGGACGGTCTCGTTGGTGATCGGCGGAGCCGTGGCCGGTGGACGCGTCGCCGGAACCTGGCCGGGCGTCGGCCCGGGCAAGCTGCTCGACAACCGGGATCTGGCCCCCACCACCGATCTCCGCGCCATCACCAAAGCGATCCTGGCCCAACATCTAGGCCTGGACCGGCGGGCGCTGGCCCAGATTTTCCCTGGCAGCGAGGCGGTGGCGCCCATGGGTGGGGTCATCCGGACCTGACCTCATAGGCTCCGTGCCATCGTTGCGGCCGACCACGGATTGACTCCGTGGCGACCCATCAAAGCTCTCGGAACGCCGACCGGAAGCTGTCGCGCAGCGGACCCACCAGGTAATCGAACGCCGTACGCGGGGCGATCGGCACGATCACCTCGACCGGCATTCCGGGTCCCAGACGCGCCAGCAGGGCGCCGTTTTGCCGATCCGCGACCAGCGCGATCTCCGCTTTGAAGTAGGTGTGGCCGGTCCGCGCTTCGGTGACCCGGTCGGCGGAGATGACCCGCACCTCCCCCATGATCGGCGCGTTCTCCCGCGGATTGAAGCCGATCGCCACCACATCGGCGTGCTGACCGATGCGCAGACGCTCCACGTCCTCGGGCCGGATTTCCGCCTCGGCCACGATCACGCGGGACCGCGGCACGATATCCATCACCGGGCGGCCTGACTCCACGACGCCGCCACGGGTGAAGATTGCCAGGTTGACGACTTCGCCGGCGATTGGGGAGCGGATTTCCAGGCGGGACAGGATGTCACGGTCGGCGGCCAGCCGCGGCACGACTTCGTTGATACGCAGTTGCGCTTCCCGCATCTCCCGCGTGCCATCGGATTGCTGCGCCTCCCGCATTTTCAGCTTTTCGGCTTCCAGTTCAATGACCAGGGAGGCAAACCGCGACAGATCGGTCGACATCTGCCCGACATGGCCGCGCAGACCCTCCGCCGAACGGCTTACTTCCAGCAGACGGTTCTTGGAGGCCAGGCCGGATCGTTCCAGTTCGGCGATGGCGCGGAATTCGTCTTCGGCAAAGCCGAGCTGCTTGATGGCGGAAACCAATTGGATGCGGGCGCCGTTGGCCTGGTGGCGGGTCTGCTCGATCCGCTGATCGAGGATGTCCAACTGCCGCCTCACCAGGTCGCGGCGGGAGCGAAACAGGATCCTCTCCCGGTCCATCACAGATGCGGCCACCGATGCGGCCCCCGATGCGATGCCGGAATCGTCTGACGCCATGTCCGCCGGGAACACGATGTCGGGCAGGTCGCCAATCTCCGCCATGACGCGGGCGATCAGGGCGCGATCGGCGAGGAGCTGCGATTGATGGACGGTGAACTGTGCCCGCACCTGGGTGTCGTCGAGGCGGACCAGAAGCTGGTCTTCCTCCACCAGGCTGCCGTCGCGGACCAGCAGTTCCGCGACGATGCCGCCCTCGCGATGCTGGATCGTCTTGCGGTTGCCATGCACGGCCAGGCTGCCGGTGCCGACAACGGCACCGTCCAACGGGGCCAGCATGGTCCAGGAGCCGATCCCGCCGAAGAACAGCAGGACCGTCACCACACCCAAACGAATCGCGTTTTTCATGCCCGTCCTCCTGCCACGATCGCCGGCGTCTGCTTCGCCATGAATTCGGCGGCGCGTTGCACGCCGGTCATCTGTCCCTCGCTCATGGTCGCGACGTAGTCTGAAATGCGGACCAGCCCGATGCGGTGGGTGACCATGACCACCGTTCGTTTCAGTGCCTTCAACGTCAGGATGCAGTCGGTCAGCGCCGCGTCGCCGTCCTGGTCGAGATTTGCGTTGGGCTCATCGAGCACGACCACCGCCGGGCTGCCCAGCAGCGCGCGGGCCAGGGCGATACGCTGCTTCTGCCCGCCGGACAGGCTGGCGGCCATGTCGTCGAGCATGGTGCCATAGCCGAGTGGCAGGCGGACGATCATGTCATGCGCGTTGGCGGCCTTGGCTGCCGCGACCACATCGTCGTCGGACACATCACCGAAACGAGCGATGTTGTCGCGGATGGTGCCGGGAAACAGCGCCACCTCCTGCGGCAGGTAGCCGATCGCGGATCCGAGTTGTTCGGCGCTCCAGGTTGCCAGATCGGCGCCGTCCAGCCGGACCACGCCCGCATCGGGGCGGATCGCGCCGGCCAGCAGCCGCGCCACGGTGGATTTGCCGGCGGCACTCGGACCGATGATGGTCAGGACAGCGCCGGCCTGGATGGTCATGGCGACGCCGCGCACGGCGGCCCGATGCACGCCGGGGGGAGTCCAGGACACGCCCTCCAGATGCACATCGCCCTTGGGGTCGGGGAGCTTGACTGGGCGGGCATTGGGATCGTCGATGGCCAGCAGGGCGCGGATGCGGTTGTAGGCCTCCTTGGCCGCCAGGGTGGGGCGCCAGGCGCCGATCACCTGCTCGACCGGGGCCAGCATGCGGCCCATCAGCAGGGAGCCCGCGAAGATGGCACCGGCGCTGACCTCGCTGTTGATGGCGAGCCAGGCGCCGACGCCCAGGATGGCGGATTGGAAGAACATCCGCGTGCCCTTGCCGATGGACCCCAGCACCAAGGCGCGATGGCTGGCCTGGTTCTGGGCGGCGAGCATGTCCCCACGTAGAAGGCGCCACCGATCGGTCAGGGTGACGCCGAGGCCCATGGTGCGGGCGCAATCGGCGTAGCGGGCGATGGCCTCCCCGAATTGATAGGACCTTGCGGCGACCTTGCCGGCCTGGGTCATGGGACGGCGGGCGGCGCGCTCGCTGGCGATGGTCAGGGCCAGCAGCACGACGGCGGCGCCGATCGCGAACAGCCCCAGCTTGGGATGCAGCAACGCAATGGCGCCCAGGTAGATCGGCGCCCAGGGCAGGTCGATGAACGCCAGCGCCGGGGCACCGGCGGCGAACTGGCGCACGGTGTCCAGGTCTCGCGCGATATGGATCGCCTGGGGAGGGACGGCGCCGGGACGCACCGGCTTGGTCATCTGCGCCAGCACCGCGCGGCCCAGCCGGTCTTCGACCATGTCGCTGACACCGGACAGGATGCGGCCGCGGACGAAGTCCAGGATCGCGTAGACCAGGTAGCACAGCGCCACCGCCAGGGTCAGGAACAAGAGGGTCGGCATGCTCCGGCTCTGCATGACGCGGTCATAGACCTGCATCATGTAGAGCGGCGCCGCCAGGTAGATCAGGTTGAGGAAGCAGGAGAAGCCCGCCACCCAGCCCAGCGGGCTGACGATGGCGGTAAGCGCACGCCGTATTGGCGCAGAGCCGGTCATGGCAACCGTTCCTTGGAGCGTGATGGGCCGGAGGAAGACAAACCGCGCCGACCATCATGCGGTGAAAGAAAAAAAGGAGCCGGTTCGCAAAATTCGATCGCCGCGAACCCGCTCGGCTGTCCTGTCCCGGACGTTCCTCACCCGTCATGACGAACGTCCGTTTGGGGTCGTCAGGTAAAGTGGCGGACGAAGATGTAGTCGTCGTTCAGCTCGTCTGGTGTCGTCGCGGCCCCGAGAGTCACCAGCACCAACGGCGCCTGTCCCGAGATATGCAGGGCCAGGGTGTGGGCATTGGGGTTGTAGACCAGGATCGGGTTGGTCGGGCTGGCGGGCGCGCTGGCACTGTTATACAGATCGACGAACATACTGGTGTCGACCTGCACCTCGCCGGACGTGGCGAAGGTGGCCGAGTGGGCCGTGGCGAAATCGGTGATCGTTTCTCTTTCAAGTCCGATGATCGGGTGTGATTCGCTGTTGGCCGCCGTCGAACCGACGATCTCGGTCACCACGATGCCATTGCCAATCGCACCGACCGAGGCGGTGGCATCGAAGGACGCCGCGGCATGGGCGGTCGTGGACAGGACACACCCGCTGGAGGCATAGACTTTCAAGGTCACGTCATCGACGCCCGTGCCGGTGACATGCACCGTGCCGGCCGTGGAGGAGACCGCGACCCCGGTTGCCAGAGCCGACAGCGCATGACCGTTCAGATTGATGCCGTCGTCCTGCAACGCTTCGTACTGAGTCGGTGTCAGCGACAACGCGTCGTCGGTCATCTTGATCGTCTTCGACCCGTTCTCGAACGCGCTGTCGAGATTGGCGATGACGATCAGGGCGGCCTCATCGGCGAAGTCGTTGGATGCCAGGTTCAGGGTGTTAGACCCGATGGTGAAGTGCGGCAGGGCCATCAGGCGGGTGGCGGTCAGGATGGACACCGTTTCGTCACCGGTCAGCGTGACACTGGTGGCGGCGGTCAGCGCGGCGAGGTTGGCCGCGTTGAGCAGGTATGCGGAACCATCCTCGATGCTGAGATCGCCGGTGTTCTGGAAGCCGGGCAGTGCCACGATCCGGGTCGCGGTATTGGCATCCAGGGTCTCGGCGCCCGACAATTGCACATGAATGTCGGCCACGTAGGCACTGCCGCTGATCGCGCCAGACAACACGCCATCCAGCAGGTTGTCCGACGTATCGCTGACCGTCAGCGTGTGGTTCAGGACGAACTTGGTCTCCGCCAGCAAGGTTTCGGCGTCGATCGCGGACACGGTGGCGTTTGCCGTCAGTCGCCATGTATTGGCGTATGTCAGACCATCCGTATAGGCGAGGTTCAACAGGTTGGTGGGCGTGTCCTGGACCGTGAGCGTGCGCGCTCCCTTGGTGAAGTGGATGGTATCGACCAGCGCGAACAGGGCCTGCGCGTTCGCCGCCGTCGTGGTCTGGTTACTGGAGAATGTGGTCCCGTCCATGGCCGCCAGCGCCGCGGTGTTGGCGCCGTTGATCAGATTGGCGATGGTATCGGACACGACCAGGTGGAAGTCGTCATGCACGGTCGAATTGTTGGTCCAGCCGGCCGATCCGGTCATGGTCTGGATGTTCGACAACGTATCGGTGACCGAGGCGATATGATTGTTGAAGTTCACATTCGCGATCGGGATACCGGCACCACCGCCCACTTTCAGCAGGGCCAGGAACGCATTGGCCTGGGAAACCGTGATCGTTGCATCGGCGGTGATCGTGAAGGTGCCGCCATGCAGGTTGTCGCCGGTGGTCAGGGTCGCGAAGTTGGCGAAGGTGTCGGTGATATGTGGCACCACCACCGATTTCGCGGCGGAACTCAGAGTGGATACGGTGGCAACGCTGCCGGAGACCCCGACGGTGTTGCTGTTCAGGCGGAACGTGGCCCCCAGCACGCCCAGCTTGTTGGCATCGGCGACACTGACCCCGGTCACGCTGGCGGACAGGCTCAGCAGGAAGGCCCCGGCCGAGAACCCGGTCAGCCCGCCCAGGATGGAGGCATTCGCCTGCGTCACGGTCGCACTGGCCGACAGGGACCATGTGCTTGGCGTGATGGTCGGGCTGGCGCCCAGTTGGGTGGGCGCATTGGCGGCGATATTGGCCGCGGTGTCCCGCACGGTCAGGGCCACGCCCCCGCCGGCCGTGGCGCCGAGGTTCAGCAGGTGGCCGTAGACCGCGTCGGTCACCGTGGTCGAGGCGCTGACCACCATGGTGCTGAAGGAGGACAGATGGGCGACCATGGCCGCGTAGTTCGCCTCGATATTGGCCGCCGTGCCCGACACGGTCAGGGTGTTGGTGGTGCTGTCGGGGTTGTTCTTGCTGAAGTTGGTGATGGAGAACAGCGCCGCCGCGGTCGCCGGAGAAACGGTCGCCGATCCGCCGGACGTCTTCAGATGCACCGCGTCAATGGAGGCGTTGTTCACCGCCGCCAGATAGCCGTCTATGGTGTTGACGAGATGGGAGGCGGTATCCCAGACCTTCAACGTGTGACTGTTCTTGCTGAGGCCGGTCAGGCTCTGCAAGGTTTTGGCCTCGGACGCCGTCACGACGGAGTTGGCGGACAATTCGATACTGTGGCTGTTCATGAAGGCCAGCCCAGGAGCGCCATAGGCATCGATCGCCGCCGCGATCTGGGAGCCGGTGTCGGAGATGGTCAGCGCACCGCTCGACACCACTGTGGGCACGGTCAGCAGCGCCGCGACGGACGCCGCGTCGATGGTCGCGTCGGAGAGCGTGACGCTGACGAATTTGCCTCCGAGCGTGTTCAGGGTCGTCAGATTGGACAGGACATTGGCGGCGGAGTCGGTGACATAGACCTCATCCACCACGGTATCGGCGGCCAGGGTGCTGGCAATCGCGGCGATCTGCGCCGCGGTGCCGATGACCCGCACCGAACCGGTGGTGGTGATGGTGTCGATGGTGGCCACGTTGGCGGTGTAGGTGACCGCGGTCATGATGATGGTAGCGGTGCTGACCACACCATCGCTCAGGACAATCGCCATTGTATGGCTCTGGTCGCTGATCTGTGTGTCCAGCGCGGTCAGGTTGGTGGAGACATTGGCCGACGTGTCGGACACCCGCACCAGGCCGGTGAAGTCGAGCGCTGCCTCGCTCAGTGCCAGGATGTTGGCCACCGTATCCTGCACGGTGATCGTGTGCCCACCGGTCGCGAAGCCGGCGATGGCGGCCAGTGACGCCAGTTGCGCCGCGGTGACCGTGACGTTGGCGTTCGGTGTGACCGTGGTCGCGATCGCCAGACCGGTCGTGTTGGCCGAGTTCAGCAGGTTGGCGACGGTATCGGCAATGGTGACCGCCGGCCCCGACGTGTTGAAATCGGCGATGGCCGCAAGCAACGTGGCGTTCGCCGCCGTGGTCGTGGTCACGCCGCTCAGTTCGACCGTGGTGGCGAGCGCGACACCGGCCGCGTTGGCACCGTTCAGCAGGTTGGCCATGGTATCGACGACCTGCATCGTCTGGCCGCCACCCAGCACCCCGCCCAGCAGCGTGTTGAGGATGGTGGCGTTGGCCGCCGTCACGCCGGTCGGGTTGTTGGACATGGTGACCTCATGGGCGCCGCTCAGCATGGAGGGTATGGTGCCCTGGGCTGTCAGCAATGCCGCGGCGGTGCCGGTGATGGTCACCGCGCTCATGTCCGGCGCGATCACCGCGATGATCGTGTTGTAGACGGTGGTGGCGTTGGCGACCGTCAGGGTCGCGTCGGTCACCTTCACCGAGGTGATATCGGACAGATTGGCGGTGATGTCCGCCGAACCGGCGAAGTCGGCGTTGATGTTGGCGGCGCTGTCGGCGATCGTGATGGTATCCGGAACCACGTTCAGGCCCAGGATCGTGCCGATCTCCGCGACCGCCACGCCGGTCACCACCAAAGTGCCACCGCTGATCTTGGACATGGCGGACCCGGCGCCGTCGTCGATATCCGTCGCCTGCACCTGCGCCGAGGTCAGGGTGATGGTCCCGGCCGGGCTGACGGTGATGCCGCTGACCAGGCCCAGGTCGCCGACGATCTTGGACGATGCGCCCAGGGCCAGGTCGGCCTGCACATGTGCGGCCGTATCGACAACCGTCATGCTGGCGGGTGTGACACCGAGATCGCCGATGGTTTCGACCTGTGCCACGGTCGCGCCGGTCACCACCAGGGTGCCGCCGCTGACTTTGGACATGGCCGATGTGCCTCCATCGTTCACGCCGCTGAACAGCACCTGGGCCGCCGTCAGGGTGATGGCCCCGGCGTTGCTGTTGGTGATGCCGGACACCAGGCCGAGGTCGCCGAGAATGTGAGATCCGGCCCCCAGCGCCAGGTCCGTCTGGATATGTGCCGCCGTGTCGCTGACCGCGATGGACGCGGGGGCGACCGGCAGATCGGCCAGGGTGCCGACGCTCGCAGCCAAGGCGGCCGTCACCACCAGGGTGCCGCCGGTGACCTTGGACAGGATGGACCCGGCGCCGTCGTTGACATGGGCGGTGGTCACCTGGGCCTCGGTCAGGCTGATCGCACCGGCGTTGCTGTTGGTGATGGCGAAGATCGCGGTCCGGTTCGCCAGCAGGTCGGACGACCCGCCGGAGATGATGTCGGCGCGGATGTTTGCCGCGGTGTCGCTGACCGTGAGGCTGTCGGGCACCACGTCCATCGCCATCGCCGCGTCAATCTGCGCCACTGTCAGGCCGGTGATCCGCAGGGTGCCGCCGGTCATCCGGTCCATCGCCGAACCCGCGCCATCGTTCACGTGAGCCAGTTCGACCTGCGCCTTGGTCAGGGAGATCAGGCCGCTGTCGCTGACGACGATGGAGGGGATGTCGGCGATATTGGCCAGGATATCGGACGCCCCGGAGATCAGGTCGGCCTGGACGTTGGCCGCGGTGTCGCTGACGGTGTAGCTGTCAGGCGAGACGAACAGCGCGGGCAACCCGTCGATCTGGGCCACGGTCACACCGGTGACGGCCAGGTTTGCGCCGGAGACTTTCGCCATCGCCGATCCGGAGTCGTCATTCACGCCGGCGAAGTACACCTGCGCCGCCGTCAGGGTGATCGTGCCGGCGTTGCTGCTAACAATGGCACTGACCAGGCCCAGGTCGCCCAGGATGTGCGAACCGGCACCCAGCGCAAGGTCGGCGGAGATGTGGGCCGCCGTATCGCTGACCGCGATGGACGCGGGGGCGACCGGCAGATCGGCCAGGGTACCGACGCTCGCCGCCAGGGCGGCCGTCACCACCAATGTCCCACCGGTGACCTTGGACAGGATGGACCCAGCGCCGTCGTTGACATGGGCGGTGGTCACCTGGGCCTCGGTCAGGCTGATCGCACCGGCGTTGCTGTTGGTGATGGCAAAGATCGCGGTCCGGTTGCCCAGCAGGTCGGACGACCCGCCGGAGATGATGTCGGCCCGGATATTGGCCGCGGTGTCGCTGACGGTGATGCTGTCGGGCACCACGTCCATCGCCATCGCCGCGTCGATCTGCGCCACCGTCAGGCCGGTGACACGCAAGGTGCCGCCGGTCATCAGGTCCATGGCCGACCCGGCGCCGTCATTCACGCCGGTCAGTTCCACCTGCGCCTTGGTCAGGGAAATCAGGCCGGCATCGCTGACCGTGATGGACGTGATGCTGCCCAGATTGGCCAGGATGTCAGACGAGCCCGAGATCAGGTCGGCCTGGATATGCGCCGCCGTGTCGCTGATGGTGAAGCTGTTGGGCGGGCTGCCCAGCGCGAACATGTCGTCGATTTGCGCCACGCTCACCCCGGTCACGACCAAGGTGCCGCCGGAGACCTTGGAGATGACGGAGCCTCCGCCATCGTCCACGCCGGCCAGCAGCACCTGCGACACGGTCAGGGTGATCGCCCCGGCATTGCTGTTGGTGATGGTGCCGAGCAGGCTGATGTCGGAGAGCAGTTTCGAACCGGCGCCCAGCGCGAGATCGGCGGCGATATGGGCGGCGGTGTCGCTGACATCGATGGTGGTTGGCGTTACGCCGAGGTCGGCTAGGGTCTCGACCTGCGCCACCGTGGCACCGGTCACCACGATGGTGCCGCCGGTCACCTTGGACAGGGCCGACCCGGCACCGTCATTCACCCGGGCAAACAGCATCTGTGCGGCCGTCAGGGTGATGGCTCCGGTGTCGCTGTTGGCGATGCCGCTGACCAGGCTGAGATCGCCCAGGATATGGGAGCCGGCTCCCAACGCCAGGTCGGTGGAGATGTGGGCGGCGGTGTCGCTGACGGCTATGGATGTCGGGGCGAAGGACAGATCGGCAAGTGTGCCCACGCTGGCCGCCAGGGCCGCCGTGATTACCAGGGTGCCACCGCTGAGCTTGGACAGGATGGAGCCAGCACCGTCATTGACGTTGGCGGCGGTCACCTGGGCCTCGGTCAGGCTGATCGCACCGGCGTTGCTGTTGGCGATGGCGAAGATCGCGGTGCGGTTGGCCATTAGGTCTGACGCGCCGCCGGAGATGATGTCGGCCCGGATATTGGCGGCTGTATCGCTGATCGTGATGGTGTTGGGCGGCACGCCGAGCGCCAGGGCGGCGTCGATTTGGGCGACGGTGAGGCCGGTGACACGCAGGGTGCCGCCGGTCATCTTGGCCATCGCCGAGCCGCCGAAGTCATTGACCGAGGCGGCTTCCACTTGCGCCTTGGTCAGGCTGATCACGCCCGCGTCGCTGACATTGAGGGAGGCGACGGCACCCAGGATGGCCAGGATGTCGGAGCCACCCGAGATCAGGTCGGCCTGGATATGCGCCGCCGTGTCGCTGAGGGTGAAGCTGTCGGGTACGACACCCAACGCGAGCAAACTATCGATCTGCGCCACGGTCACTTCGGTGACCGCCAACGAGCCACCGGAGAGCTTCGACAGCGCCGATCCGGCGCCGTCATCGACTCCGGCAAACAACAGTTGGGCCGCGGTCAGGGTGATGGTGCCGGCGTTGCTGTTGGTGATGCCACTGATCTGGTCGAGGTTGCCAAGGATGTGCGAACCGGCCCCCAGAGCCAGATCGGCCTGGATATGCGCCGCCGTGTCGTTCAGCGTGATCGACGCGGGGGCGACCGGCAGGTCCAGCAGGGTTTCGATGCTGGCAACCAGGGCATTGGTGACCACCAAAGTGCCGCCGGAGACCTTGGACAGGATGGACCCGGCGCCGTCGTTGACATGGGTGGCGGTGACCTGCGCCTCGGTCAGGCTGATGGCGCCGGCGTTGCTGTTGGTGATGGAGACGATGATGGTCCGGTTGGCCATCAGGTCGGACGAACCGCCAGCGATGATGTCGGCCCGAATATTGGCCGCCGTGTCGCTGACGGTGATGCTGTCGGGCGCCACGTCCAGGGCCAGGGCCGCGTCGATCTGCGCCACGGTCAGGCCGGTGACCCGCAAGGTGCCGCCGCTCAGCAGGTCGAACACCGACCCGGTGCCGTCATTGACCCCGGCCAGTTCGACCTGGGCCTTGGTCAGGGAAATCAGACCGCTGTCGCTGGCGGCGATCGCGGTGATGTCGCCCAGATTGGCCAGGATGTCCGACGAGCCGGAGATCAGGTCGGCCTGGATATGCGCCGCCGTGTCGCTGATGCTGAAGCTGGCGGGCGGAACGCCCATAGCAAGCAGCTCATCGATCTGCGCCACCGTTGCGCCGGTCACGACAAGACTGCCGCCGGTGAGTTTAGAGAAGATCGACCCGGCCCCACTGTTGACGAAGGCGCGCAGGGCATGGTCCGCGTCCAGCGTGATGACCCCGCTGTCGCTGTTGGTGATGGTGCTCAGCAGGTCGAGATCGCCCAGCAGCTTGGAGGCGGTGATGGAGAGGTCGGCTTGGATATGCGCCGCCGTGTCGCTGACCGCGATGGATGTCGGCGTGACATCCAGCTCCGCGAGCGTCGTGACCTGAGCGACGGTCGCGCCGGTCACCACCAGGGTGCCGCCGGTCACTTTCGACATGGCCGACCCGGCGCCGTCGTTCACGCCGGCGAACAGCATCTGGGCCGCCGTCAGGGTGATGGCTCCGGCATTGCTGTTGGCGATGTCGCTGACGAGCCCCAGATCGCCCAGGATGTGCGAACCGGCCCCCAACGCAAGGTCGGTGGAGATATGTGCCGCGGTGTCGCTGACCGCGATGGAGGCGGGGGCGACCGGCAGATCGGCCAAGGTGCCGACGCTCGCCGCCAGGGCGTTGGTGACCATCAAGGTCCCACCGGAGACCTTGGACAGGATGGAGCCGGCGCCATCGTTGACATGCGTGGCGGTGACCTGGGTCTCGGTCAGGGTGATGGCGCCGGCATTGCTGTTGGTGATGGAGACGATGATCGTCCGGTTGCCCAACAGGTCGGACGAGCCGCCCAGGACGATGTCGGCCGCGATATGCGCCGCGGTGTCGCTGACGGTCAGGCTGTCGGGCACCACGTCCAATGCCATGGCGGCATCGATCTCGGCCACCGCCAGGCCCGTGACGCGCAAGGTGCCGCCGGTCATCAGGTCTATTGCCGACCCGGCGCCGTCATCGACACCGGCCAGCTCGATCTGCGCCTTGGTCAGGGAAATCAGACCGCTGTCGCTGACAGTGATCGCGGTGATGCCGACCAGATTGGCCAGAATGTCGGACGAACCGGAGATCAGGTCGGCCTGGATATGCGCCGCGGTGTCGCTGATGGTGAAGCTGGCGGGCGGCACGCCCAGTGCGACGATCGCGTCGATCTGCGCAACCGTTGCACCGGTGACGATCAGGGTGCCGCCGGTCACTTTCGACAGCGCCGAACCGGCCCCGTCGTTGACTCCGGCGAACAGCACCTGCGCCGCCGTCAGGGTGATGGCCCCGGCATTGCTGTTGGCGATGCTGGTGATGTCGTCCAGATGGTCGAGGATGTCGGACGACGCCCCCAGGGCCAGGTCGGTCGCAAGATGCGCCGCCGTGTCGCTGACCGTGATGGAGGCAGGCGCCACACCCAGGCCAAACACCGTATCGACGTCCGCAACAACAACGCCAGTAACAACCAGACTGCCGCCGGACAGTTTCGACAGCACCGAACCGCTGCCGTCATTCACATGCGCCGTCTGCACGCGGGCCGAGGTCAGAGTGATGGTGCCGGCATCCGACGCGACAATGGTCGAGATCAGCGCCCGGTTGGCCAACAGGTCGGACCCGCCCGAGGCCAGATCCGCCTGGATATGGGCCGCGGTGTCGCTGATCGCGATTGCATCCGGGACCACGCCCAGACCCACCAGGGTGTCGATGTCGGCAACCGTTGCGCCAGTGACCAGGATATCGCCGAGGTGAAGCTTCGACAGCGCCGAACCGGCCCCGTCGTCCACGCCGCTCGCGGTAATCTGCGCGACCGTCAGGGAGATCGTCTCATCGTCGGCCACCTGGACCACGTCGAGGATGTCGAGATGCGCCAGTATCCGTGAGTTGTTGGCAACGAGGTCCGCCTGGATGCTGGACGCAAAGTCGTTGATGACCAGATTGACCGGGCTGTCGATGGCCTCCATGACCGCTTCGTTCCCAGCAAACTGGGAGAGCGCGAGCTCGATCGTCGGGGTCCCGCTGTCCGACAGCGTGATGCCCGTCAGGGTGCCGCCTCCGTTGATGAAGCTCGACAGCCCGGACATCTGGGCCCGCACATGGTCGGCGGTATCCAGGATCGAGACATCGGCCGTCGCGGTGGTCAGATTGGCCGCGTGCGTCAACACCGACGCCACCGTTTCATCGTCGACGGTGACCGCGCTGATGCGGTCCGCGCCCAGCATGGTGCCGATCCGGGTGATCGCGGTGGACACATGCGCGGCGGTATCGACGATGGCGAACCGGACGCCATTGCCGAAATGGGTCCGCACCTCCGACAGGCCGCTGACGAGGCCCGCGGTGATGGTCAGGCTATCGGTCACGGTTATGGTGCCGATCACCGACCCCAGGATGGCAATGGCGGCTCCATGCGCCGCCACGGCGGCAACGGTGTCGGAGACATTCAGCAATGTCTCGGCTTCCAGGGAGGGTCCCACCGGGACAAGCAGGTCGGCAATCAGAGCCGACACCGTGGTGGTGCCGGTCAGGGTCACGATCAACTGGGCGTCCAGATCCTGCATCCCCGGATTGGTCACCGTTGCAGCCGCGATATGCGCCGCGGTGTCGGTCACGTGGATCGAGCCGAGCGTGCCGGTCCAGTTGTCGAGATGGTCGAAATTGGCCATGACGGTGGCTGCATCCCCCACGACCGTCACCGGAGTTCCGGCCAGAACGGAGCGCAACGGGAACAGCAGAGCCGCCGCCGCCGGAGTCTGGTTCTCGGGATTCGTCAGCGTGATCGACGTGATCTGACTCTCATCGAGGATGTCTTGCAGGTTCGCGGCAACCGCCCCGACATGGGCCACCGTGTCGGTCACCTGCACCATGACGTTCAGCGCCAGGATGGCGGCGACATGGCTCGCGGCGCCGGCGGCATTATCCACCACCGTCAGCGTATGGGCGTTCAGGTTCAAATCGCCGCCCAGGGCCGCCAGCACCGCGGCCTCGGCACCGGTGATCGAGCCATCCGCGGTCAGCTTGTAGATCGGCTCGACCGAGCCCCAACCGAACACCGCCGCCTGCAACAGATGGGCCACGGTGTCCTCGATCGTGACCGTCGCCGCCAGCACGCGGCCATCGGCGTTTGCCGAGTCCGACAGATGGGCAAACGTGTCCACGACCGTCAGGGTCAGCCCGGAATTGAACGACAGCATGTCGGCATCGTCCAGCGACGCCAACGCCTGCGCCTGCGCGGCCGTGGCCGGCGGAGACAGGTTAACCCGCGCCCCGGTCGCGACCGCCAGGATATCCTCGGCGTGCGCGGCGATCTCCGCCACGCTATCGACCACGGCCACGCTCAGGTCGGACCGATCGAAATTCGGCAGCCCCGCCAGCACCCCCGCCGTCGCCGCATCGATCGACGAATCCCCGCTCGGCGTTACCACATTCGCTTCGGTCACAAGGCCGCTCGACGCATGAGCAACGATGTTGCCAATCGAGTCGAACACCTCATAGGCGGTCGCCACATCGTGCCAGCCGAGGTTCGGCGATGCGTTCAGATGGGCAATTGAATCCCGCACCACGATCGTCGATCCCGGCGCCGAGAAGTTCGGCAGGTCGGCAAGCGCCGCGGCCTCGGCCGCGGTCACCACGACCGAGGAGCTGCCCGGCAGTTGCTGGCTGGTGGAAATCGCCACCGCATCGTTCGACAGCGCCAACAGGTTGGCCACGCTGTCGCGCACCGTCAGGGTGACGCCATCGGGCAGCGCGAAGTCAGGCAGCGCCGCCATGTCCTCCAAGGTCACGGCATCGACGATCGCGTTTTCACTGAGCAACTGGGCCGAGACGAGCGCCAGTTCCTGATCGCTCAGGGCGGCAAGATGGGCCGCGGTATCGACGACCGTCAGCGTGTGTCCATTCAGGTCGAACAGGATGCCGAGGCCGGACAGGCTGTGCAAGGTGGCGGCACTGACCGACTGCGACGCGTGCAGGGCCAGCAGTGTGACGTCGATCTTCACGCCGGCGCTAAGGCCGAGCAGGGATTGGGCGGAGTCTTCGACGACGATGTCGTGGCCGCCGGTGGTGAATTTCTGGTTGGCGAACAGGGCCGTCGCGGTAGCCGCCGTCACCACCGTATCGCCCGCCAGCGTGATCGCGGTGGCCAGCGCTCGGCCTGGCGCATGCACCGAGTCGAGCAGCGCCGCCGGATTGTCGGCCAGAGTCAGCCGGTTGCCGTCCAGATCTGTGCTGCGCGCGGCCAAAATGTCGGCTTCCACGGCGGACAATGTGTCGTCGCCGATCATGCGATAGGCGGTCGGCGCGGCGATGTTGTCCGGTGTGAAGGCGGCAATGTCCGATCCGGTATCGGCCAGCACCAGGGCGTGCCCGTCCCGGCTGAAGGTCCTGCCATTCAGGCTGTATTGCGGCAGGGCGGCCAGCGCCACCAATTCGGCGGCGGTCGCCTGCACGTCGCTGGCCAGCACGATCCTGGTGGCATCCAGGATGGAGTCGTTGTGCGACAGGGTGATAGCGCCAAGCCGCAGCAGGTCGTCCAGGTTGTCACGAATGATCAGCGCCGCATTGCCGTTGACCTCGAAATTCGGCATGCCGATCAGAGAAGTGGCGTCGTGCAGGGACAGGTTCGCACTGATCGACAGATGCGCATGGTTGGCCATCGCGATCCCGTCGGCATAGCCGGCCGACATCAGGTTCGCGGCGGTATCGCTGACCGTGACGACGGTCTGGCCCTTGTCGAACGTGCCGATCGCATCCAGCCGTGTCGCCTGAAGCGCGGAAATCGTGACCGTGCTCGCGGACAGGGTGATCGCCGTCGCGACGGCAAGGCCCGCGGCATTGACCGGGTCCAGCAACGCCTGCGGGGTATCGCTGATGGTCAGATTATGACCGTCGCGAGAGAAGCGGCTGCCCAGGGCGGCCAGGTCCCCGGCCTGTTCGGCCGTGATCGTCGCGTTCGCCGTCAGCAGGACCTGGGAGGCGAGCATCTCGCCCTCCCAGTTGTCCGGCAGATCGGCATTGCCTGAGATGTGCAGCAGGTTGGCCGCGGTATCCAGCACGGTCAGGTGCGCGATGCCGGTGCTGAAGCGCGGCAGTTCGGCCAGCGCATCGGCCTCGGCCGCGGTCAGGGACGCATTGCCGCTGACCACAAGCATGGTGGCCATCGCGACATCGTCCGCCGTCAGGGTCAGCAGGTGGCTCGCGGTGTCGCTGATGACCAGCAGGCGCCCGTCGGTGCTGAAATTCGGCAGGGTTCGAAGAATGTCGAACTGTGCCACCGTCACCAGGCTGGAACCGCCCAGCTTGATCGACGAAGCCAGAGCGATCGTGTTGGAATCCAGGGTCGCCAGCCTGCCGCCGCCGTCGCTTATGGTCATCGTATGACCGCCGAGCGAGAAATCCTGGATCTGTTGCAGGCCGACCGCCTGGGCAACGGTCACGGTGATATCGCCCAATGGCGCGACAGAAACCGCGGCGGTCAGCCCGTTGGCGTTGGCCGGTGCCAGCAGGTTGCCCACCGTATCGACAACCGCCATGCCCGGGCCATCGTCGAACCCGACCAGGCTGGACAGCTTCGCCGCCGTCGCGGCCGATACGACCCATGGCTCATTGGCGGCCGCCAGATGGAAGCCGGTGATCTGCCCGGCGATACCCGACCAGCCGGACGGCGACTGCAACTGCGACGGCGCGTCCTCGACGATCAGCGCGTGTCCGTTGTTGGCGAAGCGAAGCCCGAGTTCGCCCAGGGTACGGGCCTGCGCCATCGTGATGGTGGCGTCGGCCGACAGCCGCACCTGCGTACCGAGCATGACACCGGCCCAGAAGTCAGGGACCTGCGACTGGCCGGCCGTCTGCAACAGATGTTCGGCGGTGTCGGTCACCGTCAGGGTCCGGTCGCCTATGCCGAAATGCGGCAGGCTGGCCAGATCGGCGGCATCCTCGGCCGTGACCGTGGCGGGCCCGGACAGGCTCGTCTGGCCGAGCAGCGACAGATCGCCGCCCAGCAGGCTCAGGAGGTGTTCGGCCGTGTCGCTGACCGTAAAGCTGCCGGCTTCGGCGTCCAGATGCTGAACATCCCGCAGTTCGACGAACATCGCGACCGAGATGGGCGCACCGTCCAGCACCTCCACCGATGTCGCCATCGCGGCAACGTCCGGATCCAATGCCGCGATCGTGGCGGCGGTGTCACGGATCGTCAGTGTGTGCGTGCCCGCGCTGAAGCCCGACAGACCATGCAGGAAGACCGCTGCATTGGCCGAGACCACGGCATCAGCAGTCAGCACGACCGCAATGGCGGCCGAAACCCCGGCAGTGTGGTGCGGGTCGAGGATTTCCTGCGCCGTATCCGAGACGCGCATCCCGGGGGTGCCAGCACTGAAATTGGGCAGCGCCACCAGCCGCATCGCATCGGCGGCAGACACGACCCAGGCATTGACGGTATTGCCCAAATGGATGGCGCTCATGGCCGTCACATCCTGGGCCGACAGCGACAACAGACGCTCCGGACTATCCACCAAGACCAGAGGATGGCCGTGCAGGTCGAATTCCGGCAGGGCGAGCAGCGCCTCCAGGCCGGTCACGTTGACGGTCGCTTCCGCGCTCAGCCGCACGTGCGACGCAGCGTGGATCATTGAAAGCCCAGACCCCGGGGCGGCGGCCTGGAACACCTCCGACAACGCCACGAGATGGGCGGCGGTGTCCTCAACAGTGATGACCCCGGAGAAACCGGCGAACGACAATGGCCGCTGGGTGCCAAGGGCGGCCAGGGCGGTGACGTCGGCCGCGGTCAGATGGAACTGGGACAGGTTCGAGGATGTCTGCGACGTCACCCACAATTGCGAGGCATGCGGGACAACAGTCTGGCTCAAGGTCAGCAGGTTGGCGGGCGTATCCCGGATCAGGATCGCTTGGGCGCCATCGGTGAAATGAGGCACGCCCACGACCAGGGCAGCGTCCTCGACCGACAGAACGGCCGTGACGCTCAGTCCGACCTGCGTGGCAAGAGCCAGTGCCTGCGCCGAGGCCGACGACACCAGTTCGGTCGGCGTGCCCAGCACCTGCAGCGAACGCCCATTCAGGCTGACGCTGTTGGTCGCCGCCAGCGCAATCGCACTGGCAACGTCCATGACCGCGTTGCCCGCCAGCGACAGAGTCACATGCCCGCGCAGCGGATTGTTGGAGGAACCCGAGAAGAACGATGCAATCCCGGCCAGAGCCTGGGCAGAGTCGAGCACGACGATCGTATCGGTCAGGTTCGTGTTGGACAGATGCGACAGGTTCGCCAGCAACCGCAACTCGGCGGCATCGATGGTGAACTCGGCGGCATTGCCGATGGTCTTCGTCACCACCTGCACGGAGGTGGCCAGTTGCGCGGCGAACGGCGCCAGGGTCGTCAGATGCTCGGGCGTATCGCGCACCACCAGCGCATGACCGTTCAGCGACAGGGTCGGCATGGTGACCAGTTTCGCCATGTCCGCGACGGAAACGGTGGCGTCGGCGGACAGCCGGATCTGGATCCCGCTATGGAGCATGGGCGAGGTGTCGGAGGCGATCAGGTTGGCCGCGATGTCGCTGATGGTGATGTGACGCGCGGCGTTCGCCACCCCGTTCAGGGTCGCCAGCACCTGCGTTGCCGCAAGGCTGAGCGTGGCATCGTTCGACAGCAGAACTAGGCTGCCCCAGCCATTGACCGCGGCGGTCGCGCTGGAAGACTGCGCCAGGCTGGTCAGATGCGCGACCGTGTCGAAAATCACGACGGAGAAGCCGCCCACCTGGAACTTGCTACCCAGATTGGCGAGCGCCATGGCTTCGGTCGCGTTGATGATCGAGTCGTCGGACAGCCTGACGGTGGTCGCCATCGAAATGCCGCGCGCATTGGCCGGATCGGCGATCTCGGAGGCCAGGTCATCGATGACCAGGACGTTCGATCCCATATTGAAGTGATTGGGCCCGATCACTTCGCGCATGTTCGCCAGGGTCGCGGCGTCCGCGGCGGACAGTGGTGGCGCGTTCGTCACCACGATGTCGGTCGCGGCCATACCGCCCGCGCGGGCGGCGGCGATCAGGTTGAGCATCGTATCGCTAAGCGTCAGCACGACGCCCGCACCGTTCGCAAACCCCGGCAAATGCCCGAGCCGCACCGACTGTTCGGCGTTGATCGTCGCGTTGGCGGACAGTTCGGCGGTCGCCGCCGGGGGCGGGTTGTTGCCGGATTGCGTCGGGCTGAACCGCAGCGCCGGGTCCAGCAACTGGATCAGCAGGCCGGAGAACTTGCCGGTGGTCACCGTGATCGTGGCAAACCCATGCCCGAAGATCTGGGTCGCCACCGCGGACAGGGCGGCGCCGGTATCGGCGACCGACAGCGTGTAATCGGCCGGATCGAAGCCCGGCACATTGCTCAGGCTGGCGGCGACGGCGGCGGTGAACGTGCCGTTCGCGTCCGTCGGCAGGATCGAAATCGAACCTGCCCCGGCCAGGGCCGACAAAGTGGCCTGCGCCGAGGTCAGGTGAACCAGCGTGTCCTGGATCTTCAGGTCGGTAGCATTGCCCGAGCCAGCCAGCGACAGGGTCTTGCCCCATCAGCGTTAGGATAAGCTTTTGGCGGAGAATATCCTTTGCCTGACCCGCCTCCTTCGCGATTCAGCAAGCCGGCGGCAGATCCGGCCCCGTGCGTTGATAAAGTCCGCCAGGGTGAACGTGTCAGGCACCAGAGCGTCGCA
>CALQHT020000028.1 GCA_943330455.2 Nitrosovibrio sp. Nv4
GAGGGGGTTGGGGGGAGGGGTAAATCCACACCGATATTGCGCGAAACCCCTCCCCCCGCCCCCTCCCGCAAGGGGAGGGGGAGAAGTTTCTCCAACCACCCTGCCCCGCACCTGATTTTCTCCGGCCCTATCCCATACCAGGATGTGTGATTACCGCGGAGGCATAACGGGCTGGCAACGGATTAGCCTCGCCCTGGTGGTTCGTTCGCTGCTCCTCCTTGCGCTCTCCACCCACCTCACCCCAGCAGCCCAAGCCGCAACCCGCGTCGTGTCGCTGAACCTATGCACCGACCAGATGCTGGTCCTGCTGGCGCCGGAAAAGATCGCCGGGCTCTCCATCCTGGCCCGCGACCCGGCGCTGTCATTCGTCGCGGCGCAGGCAGCGACCCTCCCCATCGTCCGCCCCTCGGCCGAGGCCGTGTTGCGCCTGCGTCCCGACCTGGTCCTCGCCGGCCCATATGGCGCGCAAACGGTGCTGGGATTGCTGGAACAGCACGGTGTCCGCGTGCTCCGCCTGGACCTGCCCAACGATTTCCCCGGCATACGGTCCTTCACCCGGTCCCTGGCCGCGGCACTGGACGCCCCCGACCGCGGGGAGGCCCTGATCGCCGTCATGGACCAGACCCTGGGCGAACCGCCCGTTCGGCCGCATCCGCTGACCGCCGTCGCTTGGCAACCGCGCGGCTATACCGCCGGGCCGGGCTCCCTGATGCAGTCGGTGTTCCAGGCGGCCGAGCTGACCAATGCCTCCCACGGGCGGCGCCTGACGCTGGAGGCTTTGGTGCGCCATCCCCCCGACATTCTGGCGGTATCGGGCAGGCCCGCGTTTCCGTCCCTGGCGACGGACCTGCTGGACCATCCGTCTTTGGCGGCTATCCCCCGCCGCGTGGTGCCAAGCGCGCTGACGATTTGTGCGGGTCCGTTTACGGCGGGAGCGGTGGAGTTGCTGAGCCGATGATCGGACACTGGGCAACCATCCGTCAGTCGGTGGCAATGCCAACTGGCCGAGAGATTGACGCACCGAGAAACCCAAGTCCGCCGTGGCGGGCGCAGGCCCGCCACCGACGACTTGCGAGACGGCCACAGGTGAAAGTCAAGGATGCCGACCTGCGTCGGCATGACGGGATGGCGCCGATTGCCGGCTCCTGGCCGAAGACGTTCGGACAGAACGCCCCGGTCGCTCGGCTCGCCCGATGATCGGGCGGTTGGCGGTGGTGCTAGTCGGAGCCTCGGCCCTGTCGCTGCTGATCGGCGACGGCTTCATCGGGACCGCGCCCTGGCCAGTGATCACCGATATCCGGCTGCCGCGTATCCTGCTCGCGGTGCTGGTCGGCGGCGGCCTCGGCCTGTCAGGCGCCGTGCTGCAAGGAGTCTTGCGCAATCCGCTGGCCGATCCCGGCCTGCTGGGAGTGACCGGATCGGCCGGTCTCGGTGCCGTGGTGGTGTTCTATTGGGGGCTCGCCGCCTCCTTCGCCCCAGCCCTGCCACTGGGAGGCCTGGCCGGCGCCGTGGCCGGGACCGCCTGCCTGATGCTGTTCGCCGGCCGCACCCCATCCGGACCATCGCTGATCCTGGCCGGAGTCGCGGTCTCGGCCGTGGCGGGCGCGCTGCTGACCCTGGCCCTGACCCTGGCGCCCAACCCGTTCGCCTTGGCCGAGGTAACGTTCTGGCTCCTCGGCGGATTGGAAAATCGCACCCTGTTCCATGTCGCCCTGGCCGCGCCGCCGATCCTGCTGGGCGCCGCGATCCTGCTGCGCTTGGGTCCCGGCCTGGACGCGCTCAGCCTGGGCGAGGACACCGCCGCCAGCCTGGGCGTTCCCGTCGCCCGCACCCTGATGCTGGCCGCGGCCGGCACGGCACTGGCCGCCGGGGCCGGAGCATCCGTCGCCGGCGGGATCGGATTTGTCGGCCTGGTGGTCCCGCACCTGCTGCGCGCCCGGATGGGAGAACGCCCCAGTGCCATCCTCCCCGCCGCGTTCCTGGCCGGCGCCTGTCTGCTGCTCGCGGCCGACACCTTGCTCCGCCTGTTGCCCTGGGTGCTGCCCTTGTCGCAATCGCCGCCGCTCGGAGCCCTGACCGCGCTGTTCGGCACGCCCTTCCTGGTGGCGATCGCGCGCCGGATGGCACCGTGATCGGACTGACCCACCACACCGTCACCCTGGGACCGCGCACCATCCTGCGCGACGTGACATTCACACCCCGCCCCGGCGAGTTGACCGCCCTGTGCGGACCGAACGGCGCCGGCAAGACGACCCTCCTGCGCGCTTTGGCGGGCCTGCTCCCGCATACAATCCACCCCGACCCCACCCGCGTCGCCTATCTTCCCCAATCCGCCCGCTCCGCCTGGGGCCTGACGGTGCGCCAGGTCGCCGAACTGGGCCGCATCCCGCATGGCGACCGCCGCACCGAACCGGTCGATCGTGCCCTGCATCTTTGCGGTGTCGAGGCATTGCGGGACACACGCATCGATCGCATCTCGGGCGGAGAGATGCGACGGGCCATGCTCGCCCGCGCCTTCGCCACCGAACCCGAGGTGTTTTTGCTGGATGAGCCAACCGCCGATCTGGACCCCGCCGCGGCCCATGACGTGATGGGCCTGCTGCGCCGCACCGCCGATACCGGGAAAGCGGTGGTGGTCGTGCTGCATGCGATCGACCTGGCACTGCGCTACGCCGACCGGGTGGTGCTGCTGCGAGACGGGCGCATCGAGGCCGACCTGCCGGCAAACCAGGCCCTGCCCAACGCCGCCGCCCTGTTCGGCCTGCCCTATGGCCTGGACCCGACACCGCGCCTGTTGCCGCCGGACTGATGCGCCGTTCGCTCGCGATCGCCGTTGTTGCCTCCCTGCTGCTGCATGTCCTGCCGCTGGTGACGTTCCTGCTGTGGCACGAACCGGCGCGGATCGTCACGGACCAGCCCATCGAACCAGCGCCAACCGAACAAGGCGCGGTGGAACTGATGATGGTCGAGCAGGAAGGCGCCGGCGAACCGCAAGCCGCCCCTCAGGAACCGTCGCAAGACCCGCCACGGGAGGAGACGACACCGGCGCCTCCGGCCGCCCCTCCACCTGCCCCGATCATCGCCGACTCGCTGCCTTTGCCGCCACCACCGCCGCCACCGGAATTGTCGGAAATCCCGGAGCCCCCGCCGCCCCCACCGGCTCCGCCGGAACCGGAGCGCCCCGACGCGGCACCGCCGGAGCAGCCCGATCCCGTGCCCCGCCCCAAGCAGGAACGGCCGGAGTCAACGGCTGTGACCGCCAACACGACGCCGGCCAGGGAAGCGGCGGCGCCGGAGTTCAACCTGGGAGGGACCGACAGCCCATCCAACGCCATCGTTCTGGGCGACAACGTGATTCCCGCCAGCCCGGACAACCAGTCCCGCAATCGCCCGCCCATCTATCCCATAGAGGCGACAAGACGCGGCCAGCAAGGCACGGTCACCTTGCTGATCCACGTGTCGCCGCTGGGGGTGTCGATGGGCGCGGACGTGCTGCAAAGCTCCGGCTATCCGATGCTGGATCGCGCCGCGCTGGACGCGATCACGACCTGGCGGTTCCGCCCGGCGGTCCGCAATGGCACACCGGTGTCGTTCGACATGCCGATGCGGTTTACGTTTGCGCTCGAATGAGGGCTTGGCCCCGCTTGACCGCTATAACAACGGCCCGAATCATGGATCGACGATGCACTGCCCACCGCCCCCATCTCCCACCGTCATTGCCGGATCAAGCCCGGCAATAACGGTGAGGGGTGGGGCGGTGCACCGGTGCATGGTTCGGGCTGTTGGCAATACTCAAAGGACTAAATCATGGTGCGCATAGACAGGGTGGTGACACGGGGCGGCGACCGCGGGGAAACCTCCCTGGGCGACGGCAGCCGGATCCGTAAGGACAGCACCCGCATCGAGGCGATCGGTGCGGTCGATGAAACCAACGCCGTGATCGGCGTGCTGCGGCTGCATACGCAGGGCCTGCCCGACACCGACGCAATGCTCGCCCGCATCCAGAACGACCTGTTCGACTGCGGCGCCGATCTCTGCGTCCCCGGAGAAGCCGGCGACCGGCTGCGCCTGACCGACACCCCGGTGGCGCGCCTGGAAGCCGAGGTCGAGGCCATGAACGAGGCGCTGCCAACCCTGACCAGTTTCGTACTACCCGGCGGCACCGCCGGCGCCGCCCACGCCCACCTCGCCCGCGTCACCGCTCGGCGGGCGGAACGGGCCGTCGTTGCGATGGAGGATGCCAATCCGGCACTGCTGCGTTACCTCAACCGGCTCTCCGACCACATGTTCGTGCTGTCGCGCGTGCTGAACGCCAACGGGGCAGGCGATGTGCTCTGGGTGCCGGGGGCCAATCGGTAGGGCACAGATTGGGCCGTACTGCCGCCACGCTCCCATCCGCGTTCGCACATCTCGGCACCGGGAGAAAATTCCCCCCCTCCCCTTGCGGGAGGGGGTTGGGGGGAGGGGAAATCCCGCAATATCCGTGGGGATAACCCCTCCCCCCGCCCCCTCCCGCAAGGGGAGGGGGAGAATTTTCTTCAGCCTCGCCCGGTTCCAGGATGTGTGAACGCGGTTGCCCACGCCCCCAGCCTCACCCCCCAAATGCCGGCCATTCGAGATCGCGGGAGGAAATCACCCGCGGCGCCACCGGCCACGCGACACCGAATGCCGGATCGTCGTACCGCGCGCCCCGGGCCGCGTCCGGGACGAATGGCACATCGATCAGATAGGTGACCTCGGCGTTATCCGTGATGGTCACGAACCCATGCGCGAACCCCGCCGGGATCAGCAGCGCGGTCTGTTCCGCCGCATCCAGATCCTGGCCGAACCAGCGGCCGAACGTCGCGGACCCCGGTCTCAGATCGACCGCGACGTCGAAGATCCGGCCGCGCGTCGATCTCACCAATTTCGTTTCGGCATGCGCCCCCGCCTGCCAATGCAGACCGCGCAACGTCCCCGCGCGCCGGTTCGCCGACAGGCTGATTTGGGACGGCCGGAATGCCAGGCCTGCGGCGGCGAATTCCTGCTCGCACCAAAGGCGAGCGAAAAAGCCGCGAGGATCGGCCAGTTTTTCAACCCGCACGACGTACAGGCCGGCCAACGGGGTCGGTTCGAAGATCACCCGGCTTGTTCCGGGATGCGTTTCGCGGCGATGGCTGCCTCGATCGCCTCTCGCAGGCGCGCCTGGTCATAGGGTTTGCGCAGGATCGTCAGCCCCTCCCGGCGGGCGGCGTCCTCGTTGTTGATGTAGCCGGTGGTGAGCAGGACCGGCAATTCGGGCCACAGAACCCGGATTTCACGGGCCAGGTCGATCCCACTGATCGATCCCGGCATGATGACATCGGACAAGACGATATCGTAATGGCGGCCGTCTTTGAGCGCAGCCAGCGCCGACTGCCCGTCCGGGACGCAAGTCACCGAAAGACCCAGATCCCGCAGGAACCCGGCGCCAACTTCCGCGACTTCGTCATTGTCTTCCACCAGCAGGACGCTGTGACCGTTCGGCAGATGAGTCTCCGTGTAAGGCGCGCGGGTGACGGGTGGCAGAGGCTCCAGCGTGCGAGGAATATACAGGGTGACGGTCGTGGTCTTCCCGACGATGCTGTCGATCGTAACGGTGCCGGCCGACTGACGAGCAAAGCCGTAAACCTGGCTGAGCCCCAGGCCGGTGCCACGGCCGACCTCCTTCGTCGTGAAGAATGGATCGAAGACCCGGGGCAGGATCTCGGCCGGGATGCCGGTGCCGGTATCGGTGACAGAAACGGCGACGAACGCCCCGGTCAATCCGTCGACCATATCGTCTGGTATCAACGCCACCCGGCGCAGACGGACGGTCAGAAAGCCGCCCTCCGGCATGGCGTCACGCGCATTCACGGTAATATTGAGCAGCGCCAGTTCGAACTCGCCCGGGTCGATCTTGACCGGACAGGGGGGTGGGCGGGATTTCGACAAGCATCTCGATATCGCCGCGCAAGGAGCGCCGCAGCACGTCCTGGAATCGCCGCAGATGGGCGGACAGATCGACCACTTCCATGGACAAAGGCTGGTCGCGCGAAAATGTCAGCAATTGGCGGGTCAGCGCTTCCCCCCGCCGGATGGCGCCATCGATCAGCTCCAGGGAGCGGCGATGGCGGTCATCCATCGGCACCGACTCCAGCCGCTCCGCACTGCCTTGGATGACCATCAGCAGGTTGTTGAAATCATGGGCGATCCCACCGGTAAGCTGGCCGATCGCTTCCAGCCGCTGGGCCCGCCGCAGGGCGGCTTCGGCGGTTTCCCGCCGTTCTGCCTCCACAAACAGCATGCGGGTGCGCTGCAAGGCGAACCCCAGCGCGGACAGGATGGCCACGGTGACCGGCAGGCCAACCGCCAGGTGCGAGCCGAGGTCGGCACGCCATCGTTGCCAGATGGCCGATTCCTCGGTGGCGACCAGGAGGTAGACCGGGAAGCCGGGAACGATCCGATAGCCGACCAGGCGCTCCATCCCGTCCGAGCCCGTCGCGGTCCGCAATCCCCGGTCGCCGCGTTGTTCGGTTTCGCGCAGCCATGCCGGCTGGGACGGCGCGCTGACGACTCGTGGATCGACGGTCCCCGGATAGCTGGCCAGGACGACGCCATCGGCCCGCACCATTCGGAAGCGCAGGTCGGCCTCGTCATCGGCGATCCGGGTAAAGAACGCCTCGAAGCTGCTGGGAAGCAGGGATACATTGAGGACGCCGACAAAGTCCTGGTTCGGCGACGGGCGGCGGCGGCTGGCGGTAAAGAACGGTGCCCCGGTCGGGATTTTCGGCAGCAGCACACCCCCGACATAGATGCCGTCCGCCCGATCCTGAAGGACGCGAAAAAAATCGCGGTCGGTCACGTCCATGGCCGGTAACGGAAAGATGTAATTCGTCACCAGCGGTATGCCACTGGCCGAGAACACCCAGATGGACTGCACCTCGGGCACGATATTCGACATCGACCTGAAGGCGTTGTTCAAGGACCACGCGCGTGCGCGGATCGTGTCGTCGTCCAGATTTTCGGTGAGCAGGGCGGCGTTGTTCAACAGCAAATCGGCGGTCTGGAACACTTTCAGCGCGTGTTCGACAAGCACATCGAGCGTGCTGTCGATCCGGTGTTCGACTTCGCGCCGTATCCAGCTGTACTGGCTGAGGCTCGCATAGGACAGCAGCGCCAGGGGAAACAGGACGCAACAGATCATCACGCCGATCAAAAGCCGAGCGGCGCGGCTATGCGCGCCTTTCACCGGGTGAGCCCCATGGTGATGCCGTCCACTCTGTCGCGGGCCTGTTTCATATCCGATGCCGCCTCAGAATTCATTAACGTCGGTCGTTTTTGCGCGCGGGGCAACCATTCACGTCGTGACGATGCAGACGATATCCCATGCTGTCGATGGCGCAACGGACAATGCGCGCGGTTTCGGCCGTCCGGTTCCGCGTCGCCCGGCACGACGGTCGACCACGAGCGGTTGCGTGGGGCGCGGCCTTAAGGCGACGCCGACGCTTCTAACCATGGATCGACAGGCCGGCCGCATGGGTATTGCCGAGCTGGACCCGGTAACCCACCCGCTGCCGGTGAAGCGCGGGTTGCTGGGCCAAGCCCGGCAATGCCGGTGAGGCGTTTACTCGATCGCTCAACTTTGGTTCGCAGCCGCCTGGCAGTTGATCCGCCGTCGGAGATCGCTCAGAAAGGGCGCGAACCACGGCGGATCGCACGCATGAGCACCGACCTTCTTCACGAAGGCTACCGGGTCGGCCAGGCAGCCGGCACCGACTCGAATTTCGTCCCGGACGGCCGCGGCTCGGCCGAACCGAAACATCGGGGAATCGGACTGGTCCGCCGCTCGCCCGGGTGTGCCGTCTGATGCGGGTCTTTACCCATTGGCGGGATATCCCCGCCGACGCGCGCGGCGCCTCGATCGCGATGGGCAATTTCGATGGTGTCCATCTCGGTCACGCCAGCGTCGTCCGCGCCGCCCATGTCGCGCGGCCGGATGCGCCGCTGGCCGTGCTAACATTCGAACCCCACCCGCGGGAGGAATTTCGGCCGGACGATCCGCCGTTCCGCCTGACCCTGTCGGCCGAACGCGCCGATGCGCTGGCGGCGCTGGGCGTGGATCTGATTTACGAGCTGCCGTTCGATCACGAATTCAGCCTGATGACGGCGGACGACTTCGTGCAGGGCGTGCTGCACACGGGCCTCGGTGCCCGCCACATCGTGTCCGGTCAGGATTTCGCTTTCGGGCATCGTCGCGGGGGTGACACGGGGTATCTGGCGGGACGGTGCGAGGCGCTGGGCATCGGGCTGACCCTGGTGCCGCCGGTGACCGACGCGCGCGGACCGCTGTCGTCCAGCCGGATCAGGCGGGCGTTGCAGGACGGGTATCCGGAACGCGCGACGGCGGAGCTCGGGCGACCCTGGGCGATCCGCGGCGTGGTCGCGCATGGCGACAAGCGCGGCCGGACGATCGGGTTCCCGACCGCCAATGTCGCGCTGGGCCGGCATCTGGAGCCCGCGCGCGGCGTCTATGCGGTGACGATCCGGCTGGCGAACGGACAGACCTATCGCGGCGTGGCCAATATCGGCCGGCGTCCCACGGTCAATGCCGGCCCGGAAAGCCGCCTGGAGGTCAATCTGTTCGACTTCTCGGGCGATATCTACGAAACCGAGATTACCGTCGCGCTGCATTTCTACATCCGGGCGGAGGTGAAATTTTCGGGCCTGGACGCCCTGAAAGCCCAGATCGCCGCCGATGCCGACACGGCCCGGAGGCTGCTTCGGGATATCGCCATCTAATCGCCCAGCCCATAGGCTCGGCCAAAACAACCCAGGAGGAACCAATGCCGTTTCTGAGCCGCCCCGACGGAGAGATCTATTACGAGGAGTTCGGCCAAGGCTTCCCGATCCTGCTCTATGCGCCGGGTGGCCTGCGGTCGAACCTGAACATGTGGCACACCCCGGCCGGTGGACCGCCGCGGTCCTGGTGCGACTATACGCAGGTGCTGGCCGACGGGTACCGCGTGGTGGCGATGGATCAGCGCAACGCCGGACGCTCCAAGACCGCGATCGAGGCCGATCATGGCTGGCACACCTATGCCGCCGATCACCTGGCCCTGATGGATCACCTGGGGCACCAGCGCTTCCATGTGCTGGGCGGCTGCATCGGCGGCAGTTTCTGCCTGAAAGCGATCGAGGCAGCGCCGACCCGCGTCGTCTCGGCCGTGTTGCAGAACCCGATCGGCCTGCATCCGGTGGAAACGACCTATTTCCCGGACAGCCATGCCGCCTGGATCAAGGAAAAGCGCGCCGAACGCCCGGAATTGGACGAGGCCAAGATGCAGGCGTTCGGCCACAACATGTGGGATGCCGACTTCGTGTTCTGCGTCGATCGGGATTTCGTGCGCAATTGCCCGGTGCCGACGATCCTGCTGCCCGGCACCGACGTGCCGCATCCGGCCGCGACATCCGCGGAACTAGCGGAACTGCTGCCAGGGGTGGAAGTGGTCACGAACTGGCGCGGCCCGGATCATCTGGACGAGCAGTATCGGCGGGTGCGGAGTTTCCTCGACCGGCATACCCCGCGGTAAGAGCCGCTCGGGCGGGGTCCCGTGGGTTGTCTCTGGCAAGGGGAGACAACCGGCTCGTCCGTTCGGGAAGGATCGTTGCCGGACGACATCCCTGCTATGGGGGACGCGGGTCGTCCGGCGGATTTTTTTCAGTCGGAAGACCGAGCCGCCGTAACGGGCTCGATCAGCGCATGCCAGCCTCGGTCACCATGCGCTGCAGACGGGTGGTATCCAACAGCTCGATCGCGCCGCGACGGCGCACGATCAGGCCGGACCGTTCCATCGCATTCAGCTCACGTGTCACCGCCTCCCGATGACTGCCGACCCGACTCGCCAGTTCGGCGTGGGTCGGCGGTGGCGACAGGATCGCGCTGCCGGGCGTGGCGGGCTTGGAACGGGCAAGACGCAACATCTCCGCCCACATGCGGTGACGCGCACTCAGGCCGGCGGTTTCGTTGGCACGATTCGCCAGCATCCTGATCTGACCAACCAGCGTGGCAATGATCTGATCGGACACGTCCGGGTGGTCATGAATGGCGTGGCGCAATGTCGCGGCGGGCATGGACGCCAATGTCGAGTCGGTTACGGCCAGAACCCCAGCCGAACGCGGCCGGCCATCGAGCGCGGCAAGCTCGCCAAAATACTCGCCATCGTGCAGATCCCGCAGGATCGTATCCCGCCCCGCCGTGCCCGTCACCACACGCAAATGCCCGCGGAGCACGACGAACATGTCGGTGCCGTCCCCGTCATTGTCGATGACCCATTGGCCGGCACCGTATTCCCGCCACGCACACGTCGCCTCAAGTCGCTCCAGATCCGTTTTGGCGAGCGTGCGAAACAGCGGGATACCGCCCAGCGTTCGTTCGACTTTCGCCATACCGTCCCCCATGCGGCGCAATACCAACCCGCCCGGCAGTGCTTGGCCCTGCTTTGACCGTACCGCCGGTCTTTACCCGCGGGGTGCGGTTGCGCGGCGCGCTAATTCAGTTCGGCCACGCGGGGCAGAACCTCCTGGCTGAACAGCTTCAGATTGGCGACTGTGTCCTCGTGGCTGATATGGCCGCCCTGCCCCATCATCAGCAGATGCCCGAAGCCGCCAACCGTGTCGTAGAAATCCTTGATCTGGTCGTAAACCATGTCGGGCGTGCCGGCGAACATCAGGCCGGCGTCGATGAAATCGTCCACCGTCGCGGTCATCGCGTCGATACGCCTGCCGTCGCGCCCCAGGATGGTGAAGATCGAGCCGAGTGAGGCGCCTGGCCCGGCCTTGACGCCCTGGGCGCTGATGGGCAGCGGATTATAGCCCGGCGGGCTCCAGAATTGTCGCGCGGTGCGCGGCGTCGTGCGGCTGTAATCGCCGATCTGATGGGCGCGCCGATAGCCTTCTTCCTTGGTGTCACCGACGCCGATCAGCGCCAGATAGGCGAAGCGGTCGTTATTGGCGGGCTTGCCCAGGGCGGCGGCACGCTTGCGATAGGCATCGTAAAGCCCGCGCGTGCGGGTGAAGCCGGTGTTAAGGGTGGCGATCACATAGCCTTTTTCCGCCACCGTGGCGCAGGTTTCCGGGCTGCTGACGGTGATCCAGACCGGCGGGTGCGGCTGCTGATACGGACGAGGCCAGATATTCACCTGGCGATACTGGTAATACTTGCCCTCGAAGTTAAACGGGCCGTCGTGACTGGTCATCGCCTGCAGGATCAGGTCGTGCGATTCCCAGAAGCGCTCCATCAGATCGACCGGGTTGGAATTCGCCGGATACACCTCAAACGGCGCGCCCTTGACGAAGCCCATTTCCAGCCGCCCGCGAGAGATGACATCGATCATCGCGTATTCTTCCGCGATCCGCACCGCGTCCTGGCGATTGGCCAGCGGCATGCCCAGGCACAGCAGGCGGGCCTTCTTGGTCTCCCGCGCCATGATCGACATCGGTATGGTAACGACGGAATCGATACAGGTCGCGGTCGCGTGATGCTCGTTCATCATGATGTTCAGGCCGAGCTCGTCGCAGAGCGCCCATTCGTCGAGGTAACGATGGTAGAGATCGGCGCCCAGCTTAGGGTCGAAGACGCGGCTGGGAATGACGTTGCGCAGTGAATCGCCCAGTTCTTCCCAGGCCGGGTGGTAGGCGAGCTCGCTGAAGTGCCAGACTTGCATGATTCGGTTTCCCCTGGCGTTTCTGTGGCTGCGTGTCAGCGTTGCGCGAAGGCGACAATGGCCGCCGCGGTGGCGTCCGCCTGCTCGATCTGTGGATAATGGCCGGCCTGGGCGATGGCCTGGGTGCTGCCATATGGCAGGGCCTCCGCCAGTTTGGCCGCATGGCCTTGCACCACGAACCCGTCTTGCGCGCCGGAGATCACCAGGGTTGGCACCCCGATCCGCGGCAACCATTTGCGCAGCGACGGGTTGTGCATGAAGGGCTTCCACAGGAAATACCCGGCGGATTGGCGGTCACGGGCGATTTCCAGAGCGGCTTCGTCGCTGATATCCGAATAATCCGGCAGGTATTTGGCCGGATCGTGGAACAGCAGGTGCGTCACCTCCTGGGTGGGCAAAGCGTAGATGTCGGCGAAGTCGCGATCCTGTCGTCCGCCGAATTTCACCCCGATAGGGGCCAGCAGCCCGAGGCGGGCGATGTGCTGGGTCGATCGCACGCAGGTTTCCAGCGCGATCCAGCCCCCCATGGAGGCGCCAACCAGAGTGATGTCGCGCAGATTCATCACGCTGATCAGGTCCAGGGTGTGATAGGCGAGGTCGTCGATGGTGCGGTATCCATCCGGCAGGGCCGTCTGCCCGAAGCCGGGATGGCGAGGCGCGATGACGCGAAAATGCCGGGACAGTTGTTCCAACCACGGCACATGCTGGCCGAAATAGTCTTCCGGATGCAGGAACAGCAAAGTGGGGCCGCTGCCCGCCACGAAAGTCTCGACACTTCGGCCGTTGATATCGATGCGTTCCATTCCCACCCCACGTTCCCGCTCAGGTCGTCGGTTCTATGTACCCTAGACGGGTGGCGGCTTAGACACAATCTCCGGCCCGGGCGGGCGGATATCCCGCCGCGCCCCGCCTGACCTATCGGTGGTGACGCATGTCAGCCACCGCGTTGCCGTCAGGCCGCCTTTTCCTTGGCCTGTGCCGCTTCGTGTTTCGCCAGTTCCTCCATCAGGATTGGCACGCTTTCGGTGATCGTATGCACGCCGATGCAGGAGGTCAGCATCAGGACTTCCATGATTTCCTCGACCGTGGCCCCGTATTTCACGGCGTTGGTCATGTGCGTCCGGGTGCCGGCATTATAAAGATGCGTGGTCGAGGCATCGATCGCCACATACAGCAACTCCCTGACCTTCGGTTCCAGTGCGCCCAACTTCCACGGGGCCGAGGAAAGGTCGGTGTAAGCCTTGAAGAAGCCAGGCGAGAAATGCAGGATCGGTTCGAAGACCGCCGGCCAGAAGCCGCGATTCTTCACGAACTCCTCCTTGATGGCCTGTTGTTCGGCGGACAGCGTGCGCTGGTCCAGCCTGGGGTCCTTGCCGGCGGCCGCCAATACTTCCGTCATGATCGGCAGGCTGTCGGTCATGGTGTGAATGCCGAGGACGGAGGCGATCATCAGCACCTCCATCAGTTCATCCCGGGTGGCACCGTGGCGCAGCGCATTGGCGATATGGATGCGGGTGCCGGCGTTGTATAGATGTGTCGTTGCCGCATCGATGGCGATGTAGACGAACTCCTTGACCTTCGGGGCCAGAGAGCCGTTCTTCCAGGGCTCCGAAGACAGGTTCGTATATGCCTCGAAATAATCGGGCGACAGTTCCAGCACGGCATCCCATAACTCGGACCAGTAGCCACGGTGCTCGGTAAACTCGCGCTTCAATTTGGATCGGCGCGGATCGAGAGTCTCGGCCATGTTCGTCTCCCCTTCTGGCGTGCGGCAACCCTGTCGCGGTCCGCGGACGACGTCAATCGCGAGGCCCGGATCGGATCGCAGAGGTGCCACTGTCCCCGGACCCGATAATTTTTGGTCATCGCCTTTGTGCCCAAACGCAGCAGAGGCTCAAACCCCCGGCCCGTCCTCTCCACCGACGATCCCGGTGGCACGCAAGCTGGCGATGTCCTGCTCCGAATACCCAGCCTCCCGCAGGATCGCGTCGGCGTGTACACCAAAATTCGGCGCCTGGGCGACCGGCACTTTCTCGGACCCGGTCAGGGTAAAGGGGCTGTCCACCGTCATCATTCCGGTATCGGCCAGCGGGCGCAGCATGCCGGCGGCCAGGGCCTGCGGATCCGTGGCGATTTCCGCGACCGTGCCGACGACACCGAAGGTCAGACCCGCCTTGTCCAGACGGGCGCGCCATTCGGCCAGAGGCTGGGTGGAAAACACGCCATCCAGAATATCCGTCAGAGTAACAGCATTGATCCGCCGATCCTCTCCGGTCAGAAAGCGCGGGTCGATCACCAGTTCCGGCATGCCGACGGTTCTTGCCAGTACCGGCCATTGGCGCTCACTGGAAAGCGCCAGCATGAACCAGCGATCGTCCGCGCTGCGGTAAATATTGGTCGTGGCGCTGATCGAATCCGAGCGTGGCGGGCGCGGCGGAAAGATCGTACCACACAGGCGCGCCTGGATCAGGTAGCCATTGGCCCACATGCCACTGGCCATCAGCGAGGCTCTCACCTCCCCGCCGCGTCCGGTCTTCTCCCGTCGGTACAATGCCGTTACGATGGCACCGTACAGCGCCATCGCGGTCGGACGATCGCCCATCCCGGCAACCGAGCGGGCCGGGATCGACCGGTGGTCCGGCCGCACCTCATCCATCAATCCGGATCGGGCCCAGTAGGCGGTGGCGTCGAAGCCGGTTTTCCCGGCCTCCTCACCCACCTCCCCATAGGCGGTCAGGGAAGCGTAGATCAGGCGCGGATGCTTCTCGACGAAGTCCTCATACCGGATGCGCAACCGCTCCCGGGCCGGCAGCGGCGTGTTGGTGATGAACACGTCGGTCTGGGCGATCAGCCGTTCCAGAACCGCGCGTCCGGCCTCGGCCTTCAGGTCCAGCACCAGGCTCCGCTTGTTGCGGTCGTCCATCAGCCAGGGGTGATTGTGGTCCGATGCCGGCATGCCTGGACGTTTGTATTGCGTCCGCCAGGGATCGCCTTCCCCCGGCGGCTCGATCTTGATGACGTCCGCGCCGAAATCGGCCAGCACGGTCGCCGCCGCGGGTGCGGCGACGTAGCTGGCGCAGTCGATGACCTTCAATCCGGCGAACAAGGCTTGGGTCATGACGATTCAACTCGCCTCCGTACCGTTCATGTTGTCCTGGCTCGCATTATCCGCGTTTGGCGCGGGCACGCGCGGCATCCAGATCCGGCATGCTACCCGACGCGGCGGCCAGCATCGGCGATTTGGTGACCGAGAGCGCCGCGGCGGCGGTCTCGTTTTCGTTGATCTTGGCCATCACCGCCTGGCGAGCACGGTCGAAATACTCGCGGTTGGAAGCGACGAATTCCCGCGATTTCCGCAAGCCGGCCAGGTAGCCGTTGATTTCCGGCACCACATAGCGCGCCACCATGTCCCAACTGCGCATGGTGTTTTCCGGGTTGGCCCAATCATGGACGAAACCGACGACGGTGCCGAAACCGCCGGAGATTTCCAGGACTGATTTGATGCGCTCCACCAGATCGTCGGGCGTGCCGATCGTTGCGGCGGTGCCGGTCGAAAAAGCGGTCTTGTCCACGGCCTCGTCAGGGGTCTTGAACGGCCGAGCGCCAGGGCGTTGCAGGGTGGCGGTGATGTATTCGTTATGGTGACGGAATAGGCCGTCGCGGGCCTCGGCGCGGGCCTTTTCCCGGGTCTCCGCAATATGCCAGCTCAGCAGCACACGCCAGTTCTTGCGGTCGACGATCTGCCCGTGTTTCGCGGCGGCGGCCTCGGCAAAGCCCCATTGGGTGGGCAGCGCGTTCAGCCCTTCATCGGACAGCGAACCGATGGAGATGATGCCAATCCCGTGCTTGCCGGCCAAGGTCATGCCGGATGGGCTGATCTGCGAGGCGACGGCAAATGGCATCTCCTCCTGCAATGGCAGCAATTGCAGGGCGGCGTCCTGCATGGTGAACCAGTCCGATTTCGCGGTTACACGTTCGCCGGAGAACAGGCGTCTGATGACACCGATCGCCTCATCCTGGCGATCGCGCAGCAGCATCGGATCGACGCCCAACGTGTGAGCATCGGATGCCAGCGCGCCGGGCCCGGACCCGAAGATCGCCCGCCCGCCGGTCATGTAGTCCAGTTGTACCATGCGTTGGGCGACATGGAACGGATGGTGATAGGGCAGCGAGACCACCCCGGTCGCCAGCTTGATCCGCTTTGAGCGTTCCCCGGCGGCGGCCAGGAACATCTCCGGCGAGGCGATCATCTCCCACCCGCTGGAGTGATGTTCACCGCACCAGAATTCGTCGTAGCCCAGTTTGTCCAGGTGTTCGACCAGATCGAGGTCGCGGCGGAACTGCAACATCGGGTGCTCCCCGATGGGATGGTGCGGCGCCAGGAAGGCGCCAAATCCGAGGCGTTTCATGCAGGGGACTCTCCTGTGTTCCCCGGCATCGTCGTGTGATCCGGGGTGACTGTCCAGCCGGACCCGTTTCCTGTGTCGGCGTGCCGGGCGTCACTGTTCGACTGGCGGTCCGATGCGCCGAACGTCGGAACGCGCCGCCCGGTTCGATCCGAAGAAGCCTGAGACCGCCAGGAATACAATCATTTCAATGGGATATGCTGACCGAGACAAGCCCTGGCAAGACGAGGATGATACCTGATTCGGCCATAACGAGCATCGCAGGGGAAAACAGTGGCGGGTCGATCCACCAGGATGGCATCCAGGATCGTCCGCATCAGGCGGTGCGGGTGATGGCGCGTTCAACGTTTCGGCGGTTTGTCACGTACTCCTCCGCCTGATAGCCCCGTCCCGGCAATCCGCACGCGTCGCCAATTGATAAATATTGGGCCACGATGCCATTATTTCTTGAGAGAGGCCCTGTTGTTGCTGTACCAAGGGTGCATCGTTTCGAGTCCTTTCGACGATTTGGCCGTGACGACTGACGTCAGCACTCCACAAGCGATGACTTGATCCATCTGTTCAATCGGACTATAGACTGGACTGTCATTCGCCACCGCCGTCCTTGCTCGGAAGTCGGCCTGTCGGATGGCGCGAAGCGGTCAAACCGACCGCACGTGCCCATGTGACGGGCGGAAACGACGGAGACCGGTCATGAGCACGAACACCAGTGCGGGACGCGTGCTGTCATTTGACGAGAACGAGGTTTCGTTCGTTGTGCCCGAGTCGACCCTGCCGGCCTGCCGAGCGGGGATTGAGATCCTGTTGAATGGCGAGCCGGCGGCGCGAGCGTATCCAGCGCCGCTCAATTACGAGAAACTGCCGGATAGCGGCGTGCCGTCGTGCAGCCTCACATTCCGCTTCCCCCCCTCGACCTTTCGTCGCGGCGCCGCTCGGCGGGCGATCTCCCTGAAGCGCGTGTCCGATGGGGTGATGCTGGATGGTGGCGGGATTTTCCCGAAAACCAACAAACGCAAGCCGCGCATCCTGGTGTTCATCCCGTCCGGCGCGATCTGGAAGCACGCGTCGGTGGAACTGTATCAGAGCGACTGGGACACTCTGGTGGGCCAGTATTTCAATGTCGGCGACATGATGGTCTACGACTCGACGTTGAAGTTGTTGGATTACGATAATCTCGACGTTGCCCGAATCACCAACTATTCGGAAGACGATGTGCGTCGATACAATTCCGATTTCGACTACTGTTTTCTGCGCGGCTCCAACTACATCCATGAGCATATGCAATGGGATGGCGCCAAGAAGCTGTTGGAACGCCTGCAACTGCCTGTCTATGCCATCGGTGTCGGGGCGCAGGCCGAAACGACCCGGAAGCTGAACCTGAGCCAGGAGTCGATTGATATCTGGAAACTGATCGCGGAGCGGTCGGGGGCCATCGGCGTGCGTGGGCAGTATTCCGCCGAATGCCTGAACGATATCGGCATCAAGAACGTGTCGGTGGTCGGCTGCCCGTCGCTATTCCGGGCGCGCGATCAGTACCGGAGCATCACCGCCAAGCCGATGCGAGACGTTCGCAAGATCGCGTTCAGCCTGCGGCGGGAGGTCAATGCGGTCTACTCGGCCGATCCGGTGGGTTACCTGGCGGTGCAGCGGGAGATGATGCTGCGGCTGGCGGATGAGAGCGAGATGACGGTGACCATCCATGGGGAACCGGAAGAAAAGGCGTTCTTTTTCAAGGACCGCGATCGGATGCAAGCGGCCACGAAGGCGCTGACCGCCAGCGGATGGCTGACCCCGCAAACGCGGGAGGCCATCCTGCGCATCTACCGCAACCAGCTTTACATGTACACACGCGCCGACGATTACGACGCCTTCATCAAGGGCATGGATTTTGCGTTCGGGTATCGCGTTCACGGCATCCTGCCGGCGTTGGCGAACGGGGTTCCAGGGGCGATCGTGAATTACGACACCCGCAGCGCGGAACTGGCCAAGACGCACGCAATCCCGTTGGTGGAAGAACAGGACCTGAAGGACCGAAGTTGGCGCGATATTTACAGTTCGCTCAACTTTACAGCCTACAACACGGCATTCCGGTCGGGCTACGACCGGATGAAGGACTTCCTGACCATGAACGGGATTCCGACGACGATGTGATTTGGGGTTGGGAGCCCTCTACACGACCCCGATGGCCAGCAGGTCGTGCAGGTGGATCAGACCGATCGGCTTCTGATCCTCGACCACGAAAATACTCGTGATGCGGGCCTCATTCATGAACGCCATGACCTCCACGGCCAATGCGGCGGGCCCGATGCTGCGCGGATGGCGGCCCATGACGTCGATGACCGGCCCGTTGACGAACCCACGCGCGAAGGCACGCCGCAGGTCGCCGTCGGTCAGCACGCCGACCAAAGTCCCCGCCTCATCGACGATGCCGGTGATGCCGAAGCGCTTCGACGTCATTTCGATGATCGCTTCGGACAAAGCGACGGTGGCGGGGACGACCGGAAGCTCCGTGCCGCGATGCATCACGTCCTGCGCCTTCGACAGGCGCGCGCCGAGCTTGCCGCCGGGATGGAAGCGTTGGAAGTCGAAGGCGGTGAAGCCGCGGCGTTCCAGCAGACAGACCGCGAGCGCATCGCCCATCACCATCTGCATGGTGGTCGAGGTGGTCGGCGCCAGCCCATTCGGGCAGGCTTCGGCGGCCGGCGGCAGGAACAAGCCGACATCGGCGGCATTGCCGAGTGCGCTGTCCGGCTTGGAGGTGATCGCGATCAGCCCGACATCGAACCGGCGTGTGTAGGCAATGATGCTGGCCAGTTCCGGGGTTTCGCCCGACCAGGACAGCGCCAGGACAACGTCATTGGCGCGGATCATCCCCAGATCGCCATGGCTGGCCTCGGCCGGGTGGACGAAATGGCTGGGAGTGCCGGTGGAGGCGAATGTCGCCGCGATCTTGTGTCCGACATGGCCGGATTTGCCCATTCCGGTGACGATGACGTGACCGCTGGATGTGGCGATCAGGTCCGCGGCGGCGGCGAAGGCCAGCCCGAGATCGCCCAGAAGTGCCTGTCGCAGGGCGTCCAGGCCCTGTTGCTCGACCCCCAGCGCCCGGATGGCGCTTTCGCGGGCCGTTTCGATGCTCGACGGGTCCGACGCGGCGGTGGCCGTGTCGTGAGAGGACAACTGTTCCGGCATGGGGACCTTTCTTGCGGTTGCTGGCTCAAGGTGTCCCGATAACACCATGCCCCAGGGCGGTCGGGGGTAGCCGTGCGGCGCTCAGATCAGGCCCTGCTTCAGGAACTGCGTCGACGGAAACCCCAGGCAGGCGAACAGCGATCCATCCTGTTTCGCCACCCTGTAACTGGGGTCGCGCCATTGGCCGGTTGCCGCATGATGCGCGGTTTCCAGCCAGACCAGACAGGCGCGCGCCAGTGACGCCGACAAGATCAGTTCATTGGACGAATAGAAATTGCCGAACCGCCAGACCGCGGCGGCACTGTGGAAAGTGCCCTTGGCGGAGAGCAGGATTTCCTCCGCTTCTTCCAGCCGGCCCTGTTTCCAAAGGGTGGTGCCGAGGTGAAACGTCGCTTTCAGCATGTTCGTCGCCTGCGCCGGGGAGGTCGGGAGCAGGTCGCGGCGCGCATATACCTGGCGCAGACGCGGAAGCCCGCCCGTGGAATCACCGAGGGTCAGGTATAAATACTGGCAAACCAGGCTGAGCGAGAGGAACCAGCGGAAATCCAATTCCAGTTCCATCTCGGCGAGGGCGTCGAAGACCGGCTCCGCATCGGCCAGGCACCGCGCGGCGGCGCCCTCTTCCGTCCAGCTCAGGTCCAATATGCGATGGCCCAGCACGGTCAGCGCCGCCGCCCGCACCCGAGGACGGTGAGCATTGGCGGCAAAAAATTTCCGCGCGTGAAAGATCAGCGATTCCTTGTCTTTCGGCCGAACCGATGGGCCCTGCACGTGCCGGGTGAAGGAACGCTCTTCCAAATAGTCCAGGGCAAGGGGTGCCTGGCCGGCCGCCACGGGCAGTAAGGCCCACCGTCCATCGGCAGCGATCAGACCCAACTGCGGCGTCACGCGCCGAGGCACGACAGGCGGCCATGGTGGCTGGCCGGTTACGCTGAATTCAATCTTGCCATCGTCCGCGGGCGCACCGTCCACCGCACCGAGTTCGGTGATTTTGTCGCCAATCGCCAGCCCCAGGACATAGGGTGGCGGGAAATCCGGTGTCACGATCACATGGCCGCTCACCATTGGCCGTTCGTCACGGATGACCGCGATGTGGGCCAAGGCCGGGATCGGCTCCTCATGCAATGCGAGTGGCCGCCCATCAAGCTCCAACGTCACGAGTGTCTCCGTCCTGAATCATATGCCGCGGGACGCAGACCGCGGGATCGATGCGTCGGGGTGAGAGCAGTCGGTTGAATCGCCAACAACCTGCTCCTTCCTTCGTGCCATGGGTGGGAACCTGGCCCGCATTTTTCGGACTGGGTTTGCACGCCGAGAACCCGTCTGCCGGCGTCATGCGGGAACCTCGCCGTCGACCTAGCGTTTCCGATCATAATCCCTGGGCCGGAAATCTACACCACCGCGGCCTGGTTCGGAAGAATAATCGGACCTGATCGGGGGTGCCGGGGTGGGTGCACTACATCGCAATATCAAGGATGTGGCCACAGCGGCGCGAGGGTTCCCGCGCCACTTGCCACACGCCCTGCGAACCGGAGCCTAAGGCGCCGGGTGCCAATAATGCACATTTCGTGCGTGGCCAATCCGCGCCGTCATGGCAAGCGGAGGCGGGCCGTCCATGGCATTGCCTAGACCAGCACTGCCCGTCGTGGAGCGACCCTTTCCCAACACCCGATGTGGCGAAACTTGCCGAGGGTCGCCTAGCCGCCGCCGTCGATCGTCAGCACCGTGCCGGTCGTGTAGCCCGACATCGGGCTCGCCAGGAACGCCACGGCATTGCCGATTTCGGCCGGAGTCGCGGCCCGTCCGAACGGCATGTTGGAGGTCAGTTCGCGCCACCGGTCCGGATCGCCGAACTTCTCCTGCGCTTCCGCCCGCCGCAGCATCACCAGCCGGTCGGTTTCCACCGGGCCCGGGTTGATCGCCACCACACGCAGACCGTCCGCCGGAGCGCCCTTGCCCAGCGCCCGAGTGAACGCCATCAGGGACGCATTGCCCGCCGCGCCGGCGATGTAGTTGGTCGGGAATTTCTCCCCCGCCGCGCCGATCACGTTGATGATCACGCCGGCCTTGCGCGCTTTCATCTGCGCGTAGATCACCCGGCAGAACGAGATATAGCCGAACACTTTCAGGTCCCACGCTTGGCGCCAGCGCGTGTCGTCCACCGACAGCACGTCGCCCGGCGGAATCGCCCCGGCGTTGTTCACCAGGATGTCCAGCGCGCCGGCTTCGTCGGCCACGCGGCGGACGGCGGCATCGCTCGACAGGTCGGCGGCAATAGTGCGGACATTCACCTGATGGCGCGCGCGGATGGCGGCGGCGGCTTCATCCAACATGCCCTGCTCGCGCGCAACCAGAATGACATTGCACCCCTCGCCCGCCAGCACTTCCCCCGTCGCTCGGCCGATCCCTTTCGAGCCACCGGTGATAAGGGCCGTCTTGCCCGCCAGTTTCAGATCCATTTATGCAGCCTTTCCATAGGGTTTTGCTCGCGCGCGGCATGCTTCGCCGAATGCGCGGAAAATGGCAACGCTGGCGGGAAGCTCCGACCAGCGCCATTCCGGGTGCCATTGCAGGCCCAGCACGAAGCCGGGCGCGCCGGGAAGCGACACTGCCTCGATCGTGCCATCGGGGGCGTGGGCTTCGACGACCAGCCCTTCGCCGGGGCGGTCGATCGCCTGGCCGTGCAGGGAGTTCACCATGATCTCGGTCGCGCCGACGATGCGAGCCAGCCGGCCGGTCGCGGTGATGCTGTGTTTCGGGCCGTATCTGACGTCCAGGGTGCCCTGGCCGCCGCGATGGTCCATGCGCCCGGGCTGTTCATGCACACGCTGGATCAGGCTGCCGCCGAGGGCGACGTTCAGTTCCTGGATGCCGCGACAGATGGCCAGCACCGGGATGCCGCGCTCGATGGCGGCGCGGATCAGCGGCAGGGTGGTGGCGTCGCGGTCATGGTCGTGGCGGTCGGGGGTTTCGCTGTCGCCGCCGTCATAATGGCGGGGATGCACGTTGCTGGGACTGCCCGGCACCAGCAGCCCGTCGATCCGGTCCAAAAGGCCGAGCTGAAGCTGGCCCATGGGGGGGATCATGATGGGCAGGCCCTCGATCCCGCCGATGACGGCGTCGGCGTAGCGGGACGGGGTCACATGGACCGGCCGCTCATTCTTCTCGGACGCACAGGCCGGTATGCCGATAACCAGAGTCATCCCTTGCAACCTCGATTCCAACGAAGCGCCACTATGAACGCGGCCGCCACGAATTCGCAATCGCCCCGCCGAGGGAACCGCACAGCATCAGCGCCGCCATGCCGCGTGGCGTGCCGTCGGTCAGCAACCCGACCAACAGGCCGCTGGATGCGCCGAGCGAGAATTGTCCCAAGCCCATCAGGGCGGAAGCACTGCCGGCATGCTGGGCGTGGCGGGACAGGGCGCCCACCGAGGTGTTGCCGTTGCTGAATCCCTGGCAACTCAGGGCGACGAAGATGGGGGCGACGATCAGCGGCAAGTTTTGCACGCCGCTGAAGGCCAGGACCGCCAGGGTGGCGGTGGCGGCGAGGGACACGCACGAAATCAGGGTCAGCATGAAGGACAGGCCGACGCGCGGCAGCAGGCGGGCGTTGATCTGCGATCCGGCGATCAGGCCGCAGGAGCACAGGCCGAAGATCAGCGCGAAGCCGGACGGGGACATCCCGTAGCCCTGGATGAACACCGGCGCCGATCCCGCCAGATAGGCGAACATGCAGAACGTCCCCGAAGCGCCCATGATCGCATGCGTCAGGAAGGTCTTCTCGCGCAGGATCGACCCGTAGCGACTGAGTTGCTGGGCCAGGCCCAGACGGATCCGCCGATCGGGTGGCAGGGTTTCCGGCAGCACCTTCCAGGCCAGCAGGCTGCAGGTGGCGCCGTAAATCGCCAGCACCCAGAAGATCGCGCGCCAATGGCCGAAGATCAGGATGGCGCCGCCGATGGTGGGGGCGAGGATGGGGGCTACTCCCATCACCAGCATCAGGCGGGACATCAGGACCGCGGCGGCCTGCCCGTCCGCGAGGTCTCGGACCATCGCCCGCGCGATGACCATGCCGGCGGAGGCCCCGACGGCGGATAACGCCCGGAAGATGGCGAGCCAGGTCAAGGACGGTGCCAAGGCGCACCCCATGGTCGCCAGCGCGAATACGGCGGTGCCGACGATCAGCGGCCGGCGGCGGCCGAAGCGGTCGGATAGGGTGCCCTGGGTGATCTGGCCGATGCCGAGACCGGCGAACCAGGCCGCGAGCGTTAGCTGGGCGGTCCCGGACGCGGTGCCAAAGGTTGCCTCCACCGCGGGGAAGGCGGGGAGGTACATGTCGGTGGCGGCGGGGCCGGCCGCGATGAAAAACCCCAGCAGGCCGGGGAGCCAGCGCGGAATGGAGGTCGGGACGCGAGGGGGCGTGCTCATGGGGATCGAGGCCTGGGAACGACTGCTTGGGGGACGCGATTGGCGGCTCCCTCCCCTGGGGCCAAGTCTGGCTTGCTTGAGGCTGGCCAGTTGGGTGGGGCTTTGCGAGGGTTTCGCGGTTGGGTCAAGGGGGTGGGGCGGTGTGGGTGGATTGGAGTGGATGGCGGCCTGGGGTCATTCGTCGTTGCAAATCATACCGAATATGGTATATATCGCCATGGCCTGGACCGTGGAATTCCTGGATGATCGCGTGGAAGCCTCGCTCGCTTCCCTTCCAGCCGACATTCGAGCCAGCTTCGAGCGTATCGTGGGGTTGATCGAATCAAGCGGGCTTGAGCAGGTCCGCGAACCCTACGTGAAGCACCTGGAAGGACCGATCTGGGAAATGCGCATGAAGGGCAAGGATGGGATCGCCCGCGCGGCTTACGTCACGGCGACTGGGCGCCGCGTTGTTGTTGTTCATGTGTTTCCCAAGAAGACCCAGAAAACCCCGCGCCGGGAAATCGAAACAGCTCTGAGGCGAGCCAAGGAGGTACGATGACGCGCAAATTCATACCCGTCAAAGAGGCGTTTGCCCGGTGGCGGCAGGATCCAGACTATGTCGCTGCCTATGACGCCCTGGAAGAAGAGTTCGCTCTTGCCTCGGCACTGATCGAGGCGCGGGCCAAAGCCGACATGACGCAGGAGCAGGTGGCGCAGGCGATGGGCACGACTCAGGCCGTGATCGCGCGCCTGGAGAGCGGGCGTGTGATGCCGTCGACCCGGACATTGAAGCGCTTCGCCGAGGCGACCGGCACCAGGCTGCGTGTCAGCTTTGAGCCCGGCCCCGCCAAATCCGACCAGGTTCCCGCCTGACCTGCGCTTGCCATCGCCACAAACCTTCGTGTCCCGACCAATCGAAACCGATGCCATAACGTCAATGGACGGGATGGTGGTCCCTGGCCAGGACCGTCGTCTCCCTCAACCAACGGCCTCGTGTTCACGCGCCCACGTCTCCACCAACGCCCCCGCCACTGCTTCCACGTCCACCGCGGCCGCACACGAGGGGTGCCGGGTCAGCAGCAATGTCTGCCGACGGATCGCGTCCCGCACGCGGTCGTCCCGCCGCACAATCCCCGCCAGCGCCGGTTCCGCGCGCAGGAATGTCCCGCACGCTCGGCGTAACGTCGCGAAGGTGCGTTCCCCGGCACCTCGATTGCTTGCCTGGTTGACCAAGACCCGGGCATCGCCGCCCACCCGGTCGGTCGCGTATAACTTCAGCACGGCGTAAGCGTCGGTCAGGCTGGTTGGCTCCTCGGTCGCCAGCACGATCAACGTGTCGGCGAACGCCGCCATCCGGCGCACCCCGCGTTCCACCCCCGCCCCCAGATCCAGCAGGACCACGTCGTACATGTCCGCCTCCGTCCGCAATCGCGGCAGGGTGCGGTCCAGATGTGCGGGGTCCAGCGCCGACAGCGCGCCCGAGCCGGACTGGCCGGCCAGCACGTCGAACCCGGCTTCCTCGTGCCGGGTCACCGCCTCGGCCAAGCTGACCCGCCCGGACACCACCGAGCCCAGGTCGTATCGCGGCATCATCCCCAACTGGACATCGACATTGGCCAGCCCGAGATCGCCGTCGAACAGCAACACCCGCAGCCCCAGACGGGTCAGCGCATGCGCCAAGGTGATGGCGAACCAGGTCTTGCCCACCCCGCCCTTGCCGGAGGCGATTGCGATCAGGCGGGGCTTAGGCGGCATGGCGTTCATGGCGGGGTTTTCCGGTCTGCATCATTCGGGCGGCAAGGGAGGCAGGGGTCAGGCGTTCCAGCCCATCCGCCGCGCCGGGACCGATCCCAGCCTCGGTCAGCGGCAGACGAGCGGCGGCGGCGGCGGCCAGCAAACCGCCCAGACGGCGGGTGAGGTCCAGGCGGGTCACGATCAGGCGGCTGGCCCCGGCGGCCGCGAAGGCAACCGCGAGATCGGCGGCCTCGGCTGGATCGAGGCCGGCGGGTAGCACCAGCGCGATGATTCCATCCACGGATGCCGTTAGCGCCCGCAATTCGTCGGTTTGGGCGGGGTCGAACGGGTCGATCCCGGCCGCGTCGATCAGGACTGGTGCTCCGTCTTCTCGGCGCGCGAGTGCTCGACCCAGGGTCACCGGATGGTTGGCGACGACCAGGGTTACGCCGAGCAGTCGGGTGAAGGCGGCCAGTTGCTCGGTTGCGCCGGCGCGTTTGCCGTCGGCGGTCATCACCATCGGGGTGATCCCGGCCATTACAAGGCGGGTTGCCAGGCGTGCGGTGGTCAGCGTTTTGCCGGCGCCGGGTGGGCCGGTCAGCAGCAGCGGGCGTCCGCCTCGTTCCAATGGCAGGTCCGCGAAGGCCAGGGTGCGGCCGAGCGCGGTGTCGAGGGGGCCGGCGTCCAGGGAGGCGTGTAGGGATGGTGGGACGCCGTGGTAGTGCAGCATCGAACGGCGCACTGGGTCCGGTGGGGGTGTAGAGGCGGCATGCACACTTTTTGGCGCAGATTCTGGGCGGCGCAAGCTCTCCCCCTCCCCTTGTGGGCTTGGGCCGTGAAGCGGACCAAGGCTGGGGGGAGGGGTTTGAGGCAACGTTTGTGCGCGAAACCCCTCCCCCCAACCCCCTCCCACAAGGGGAGGGGGAGAGCTTGCACCATTGCCGCGCTGTGTGAATTCAGAACGGGAAACCGACGCGGGCGATGCCGGTTCCACCTGGTTTTGCCGCACCGCCGCACCCGGCGACCATGCCGGCAGCCCCGACCGTGCATACCCGGCCAACCCGCTCGACTCCCGCGACGCCGGCGCCCCACCACCCCCCGGCGTCCAAGCCGCGACCGGCGCCGCCCGCTCGACCGGAGGCAGCAGCGGCGGCGGCGCATCGTCCGAAGGCTCCAGCGCCGCGGTCAGCTCAACCCCGTCACCGACCCGGCGGGACCCAAGGATCAGCGCGTCGACCCCGAGTTCGGCGCGGACCTGGGCCATCGCCTCGGCGGTCGTGGCAGCACGGAACAGCTTCAGGCGCATGCGAACACCCAGGGGCACGAAGCGACGCCAAACGGCGGATGCCGGCCACGCGGGTGTCCCATCAGTCGATCACGGGAACTGCCCATCAGATCGTACCGACGGTGCGAATGCGGGCACGCGGGAAAATCTCGGTCTGCGCCAGAACGGCGGTGTTGGGGCGGATACGCTCGACGATGGCGCGGACATGGAAGCGGATGCCGCTGCTGGTCAGCAGCACCGGGGCCTCCCCATTATTCGCCGCCGCATCGAAACTCGCGCGCAGCTTCAGCATGAAATCCTGCAACTGGCTGGGGGCCATGGCCAGTTGCCGATCCTCGGCCGGCCCGACCAGGGACTCCGCGAACGCCGTCTCCCATTCCGACGACAGGGTGATCAGCGGCACATAGCCGCCCGGACCGTTATGCGAATCGCTGATCTGGCGCGCCAGACGCGCCCGCACATGCCCGACCAGAGCCGGGATGGACCGGTTGGGACCGCCACAGGCCTCCTGGATCCCTTCCAGGATCGTCGGCAGATCGCGGATCGACACCCGTTCGGCCAGCAAGGATTGCAGCACCCGTTGCACGCCACCCACGGTGATCTGCGACGGAATGAGGTCGGACACCAGTTTCTGCTGGTCCCGAGGCAGCTCATCCAGCAGCTTCTGCGTCTCCACATAGGACAGCAGCTCCGCCACATTCTGCCGCACCACCTCGGTCAGATGCGTCGTCAGCACGCTCGGCGGATCGACGACGGTGCAGCCGAGGAACATGGCTTCCTCCTTCGCCGTCGGCTCGATCCACAAGGCGGGCAGGCCGAACGCGGGTTCGCGAGTCTGCTCGCCCGGCAAAGTGGGCACGCCGCCGGTCGGGTCCATCGCCAGCAGCATGGCCGGGCGCAATTCCCCCTTGCCGGCGTCGATTTCCTTCACCCGAATCACGTAGCTGTCGGCGTCCAGCTCCATGTTGTCCTGGATCCGGACAGGGGGGAGGACAAAGCCCATCTCGGCCGCGATGGACCGACGCAGCCCCTTGATCTGCTCGGTCAGCCGCGGTGCGTCGCCGCCCGCCAGGCTCAGCAGCCCGTAGCCGAGTTCCAGGCGGATCAGGTCGATGCGCAACGTGTCGGAAATGGGCGGATCGCCCACCGGCGCCGGCGGCGGCAGGGCATCTTCCGGCTCGTGCGGGGATTTGTGCCGCAGCCATGCGCCACCGCCGGCCAGACCGGCCAGCGCCAGGAACGGCAACGCCGGCAGGCCGGGCATCAGGGCCAACACCGCCGCGGCGCCGGCCGCCATGGCCAGCGGCTTTGGACTGCCGCTGAGCTGTCGGACCAGCGCGACATCCGCCGTGCCCTCGACGCCACCCTTGGTCACGACGATACCGGCGGCGGTGGACACCAACAACGCGGGAATTTGGGACACCAGGCCATCGCCGGCGGTCAGGGTGGTGAAGGTCGCGGCGGCGTCGGCGAATGCCATGTGATGGCGCATCAGGCCGATCGCCAGGCCGCCGACGATGTTGATGACGGTGATGATCAGGCCGGCGATGGCGTCACCGCGCACGAATTTCGCGGCACCGTCCATGGCGCCGTAGAAGCCGCTTTCCTCCTCCAGTTCGCGCCGGCGCTTGCGAGCGGTTTTCTCGTCGATCAGGCCGGACGAAAGGTCGGAATCGATCGCCATCTGCTTGCCGGGCATCGCATCCAGGCTGAATCGTGCGGCCACCTCGGCGATGCGGCCGGAGCCCTTGGTGATGACCATGAAGTTCACCACCAGCAGGATGCAGAACAGGATCAGGCCGATGACGACGTCACCGCCCATCAGGAAGCCGCCGAAGGCCGCGACGACATGGCCGGCGGCGGCCGGGCCTTCGTGCCCATGCGACAGGATCAGCCGCGTGGTGGCGACGTTCAGTGACAGCCGCAACAGCGTGGTCAGCAGCAGCAAGGTCGGGAAACTGGTGAAATCCAGCGGCCGGTTCAGGAACAACGCCACCATCAGCACCAGGACGGAACTGGTCACCGACAAGGCCAGGCCCAGATCCAGCAGAAAGGTCGGCAGCGGGATCACCAGCACCGACAGCAGGATCACCACGCCCAGCGCCAGCCCGACATCGCTGCCCGGCATGTATTTTCGCAACGGCGCCAGTAGCGGCGACAAAACACCCGCGATGTCGGAGGACCCAGACATGACCGATCAGGCCGCCATGCCAGAAGGCCGCGGCACCGCCGAACCCTGCGCCGCGTAATCCCGCAATTTGTTCCGCAACGCCCGGATCGAAATCCCCAGGATCGTCGCCGCATGGGTCCGGTTGCCCAGGGTATGGCCCAGGGTTTCCAGGATCAGGTCGCGCTCCACCTCCTCCATCCGCCGCCCGACCAGACTGGCGATGCCGCTGGCCGCCGACCCGTCGCCGTTCGCCTGTGGTTTCGCCGGTCCCAGGGATGACCCGCCTTGTGGCCCAAGTTCGATGGCGTCGAGGCCGATCTCCGGCCCCTCCGCCAGCAGGACCGCGCGATGGATGGTGTTTTCCAATTCCCGCACATTGCCCCGCCAGCCATGCGAGGTCAGCCGCAGCAGCGCGGCCGAGGACAGGGTGCGATAGGGCAGCCCGTTCACGTCGGCATATTTGCGGGCAAAATAATCGCCCAGTGCCGCGATGTCGCCCGGCCGTTCCCGCAACGACGGGATGCGCAACGACACCACGTTCAGGCGGAAATACAGATCCTCGCGGAACGTACCGCGCTGGATCTCGACTTCCATGTCACGGTTGGTGGTCGCCAGGATGCGCACGTCGATTTTGACGGGGGCCGAGCCGCCGATCCGGTCGATTTCGCGTTCCTGCACCGCGCGCAGCAGCTTGGCTTGCAGGCGGATATCCATCTCGCTGATTTCGTCCAGCAGCAAGGTGCCGCGATGCGCCGCCTCGAACTTCCCGGCCCTCCGAGCGATGGCACCGGAAAAGGCGCCCTTTTCGTGGCCGAACAGTTCGGATTCCAGCAGGTTTTCCGGGATGGCAGCGCAGTTCAGTGCCACGAATGGCCCGCCCGCTCGCCGGGATTTGCGGTGGATGTGATGGGCGAGGATCTCCTTGCCGGTGCCGGATTCGCCCCGGATCAGCACGGAGGCCTCCGATTTCGCGACCTGTTCGGCGCGGTGCACGGTCGCGGCCATGATCGGATCGCGCACCACCAAGGCGTGGGTTTCGCCGGACGCCGCTTCCAGGATCGCCGCGATCAGGTCGGGGTCGGGCGGCAGCGGCAGGAATTCGCGGGCGCCGTCGCGGATGGCCTGCACCGCCGCGTCCGGATCGTCGCCGGTGCCGCAGGCGACCACCGGCACGGCGATGCGTTCGGCCGCCAGAGCGCGCACCACCGCGCCCACGTCATGCACGAGGTCGCACAGCACCAGGTCGATCTTGGCATCCGACCGCAGCCTTTGCATCGCGCTGTCGAGCGTGTCGGCCTGATCCAGCTTGGCACCGCGGAGCATGGCGATCCGGGCCGCCTGGCCCAGGTCGCCGCTCAACGAGCCGATGATCAACACCCTCATGGCGAGATCCTCATGATGCGTTCTTCAGGACTGCGCGCGATCGGCTTTGACGATTTCCGTCATCGTCACGCCCAGGCGGGTTTCGTCGACCATGACCACCTCGCCACGCGCGACCAGGCGGTTGTTGACGTAGATGTCGATCGCCTCCCCCAGCTTGCGATCCAGTTCAACCACCGCGCCACGACCGAGTTTCAGCAACTGGCTGACCTGCATCGTGGTCTTGCCGAGAACGGCGCTGACGGTGACGGGAATGTCGTAGACCGCCTCCAGTTCGCGGGCCGATCGTGGTCCTGTGGCCTCACCGGGTTCGGTCAGTTCGGTGAGTTCCATGTCAGTCGACATGTTCAATTTCCTTGGTTGCGGAACGCGATGACATAGGGTCGGGGGACATAGGGTCGGGGGACATAGGGTCGGGGGACATAAGCCCCGCGGGGCTCAGGATTGCGGTGATCTCCTCCCAAAGGGTGGTGGTGTCGCGGATGGCGGCCCCGTTGCGCCAGGCGATGCGGATATCGCCCGGGAGCACGGCGTTGCTGGCCTGCACCTCGATTTTCGGCAGCAGGTCGGGGTCGAGGCGCTCGATTTCGTCGCGCACGACCTGGACGGCGTTGCCGTCGATGCGGACCGTGACCGCCAGTTCCTGGTGCAAGGCGGGCAGGATCGTGCGGATGATGGCGCGGAGTTCGGCCGCACCGTGCTTGCGGGACAAAGCCGGGAAGGCGGCGGCGAACCCATCCATCAACAGGCGAGCTATGGTCTCGGCCGAACGTTCAACGAGGTCCGCGGCCTCGGCCTGGGTCGCTTCAAGGCGTTCGGCGATCCGTGTCAGGGTCTGGCGGGCCACGGTCCGGGCGGTGGTTTCCGCTTCGGCCATGGCAGCGTCATGGCCTTCCCGCCACGCTTCGGTGCGAGCTTCTTGCAAATCGGCGACGGAGTAGACGGGTTCGATGATTTCCGGTTCGGGCGGCGCGGGAGGGGCGGGCGGCAGGTCGAAGTCTTCCTCGAACAGGACCCCGCCGGGCGGCATGCCGCGGAAGGCGGCGCTCATGGGTGGGATCCGAGGGGTGTCGGGTTCCGATATCGCTGCGGCCGGCGGCCATACTCCCCCTCCCCTTGCGGGCTTGGGCCGCGAAGCGGACCAAGGTTGGGGGGAGGGGGTGCCCCCACGGACCTTGCCTCACACCCCTCCCCCCAACCTTGGTCCGCTTCGCGGCCCAAGCCCGCAAGGGGAGGGGGAGTATGGTCGCCGGCCGACGCCGAATTCACAGGCCGGGTTACCATCACTGGATCACCTCCTCGTCCTTGCCGGTGCTGATTTCGATCTGGCCTTGCGCGGCCAGTTCCTTTGCCAGCATCACGATGCCGGCCTGCGCCTCGTCCACGTCGCGGAGCTTGACGGGGCCGAGGGATTCCATGTCCTCGCGCAGCATCTTGGCGGCGCGTTCGGACAGGTTGGTGAGGAACAGCTCCTTGATCTTGTCGGAGGCGCCTTTCAAGGCGACCGGCAGCTTGTCCTTTTCGATCGCGCGCAAAAGGATCTGGATCGCCTGGCCGGACAGGCGTTGCAGGTCGTCGAAGGTGAACATCAGCGACTTGATGCGTTCGGCGGCCTCTCGGTTGCGTTCTTCCAGTCCGGTCAGGAAACGGGTTTCCGCCTGGCGGTCCAGGTTGTTGAAGATTTCCGCCATCAGTTCGTGCGCATCGCGCCGCGTGCTGCGCGCCAGATTCGACATGAACTCCGAGCGCAACGTCCGCTCCACGCCGTCCAGCACGTCCTTCTGCACGGTTTCCATCCGCAGCATCCGCATGACGACTTCCATGGCGAAGCTGTCCGGCAACAACGACAGCACCCGCGCGGCGTGGTCGGGCTTCACCTTCGACAGCACCACGGCCACGGTCTGCGGGTATTCGTTCTTCAGATAGTTCGCGAGCACGTCCTCGCTGACATTGCCCAGCTTGTCCCACATGGTGCGTCCGGCCGGACCGCGGATTTCCTCCATGATCTGGGTCACGCGATCGCGGGGAAGCGCCTTCATCAGCAGGTGTTCGGTGCTTTCGAAGCTGCCGACCAGATTGCCCGACGTGCCCATGGTGTCCATGAACTCGGAGCAGACCCGTTCCACCATGTCCGACCGCACGGCGCCCAACTGCGCCATGGCGGAGGAAATGTCCTTGATCTCGTCCTCGTGCATCATGGCGAACAGGCGGGAGCAATGCTCCTCCCCCAAGGCCAGCATCAGCACCGCCGCCTTCTGCGCGCCCTTCAGGTTCGGGCCTTCGTATTTGACGAGATCAGACATTTTCCTGTGCCATCCAGCCGCGCATGATGTTCAGCGTCTCGTCGGGGTGTTTTTCGACCAGTTCCGAGAGTTTTTTCAGGGCGGAGGCGCGCATCTGGCCCTCGATCTGCGCCAGACTGACCAAGCTGTCGTCTTCGATCAGGCCGCTCCCCTCGCCACCGCCGCCCTGACCGGCATAGGTGCCGCCGGGCCCGGCAATGGCCTGCAGGCCGCTGCCCCCCGGTCCCGCGAAGGCGGCCGATGCACCGGCGGGCAGGCCCAGCAACCCGCCGCCCGGCCCAGCCGCACTCGGCGCCAGCGCGGTCAGGCGCATGATCATCGGCCGCAGTACCAGCAACAGCGCGAGCAGACCGATCAGACCGAACAATCCGGTTTGCACCAGGCGCATCACGTCGGGCTTGTCCAGCTTGATGCCCAGCAGACCGCCGGATTCCGGGGCCTCGGTGGGTTCGCCGGCGAAGCGCATGCTGACGACCTCGACCACGTCGCCGCGCTTTTCGTCGTAGCCGATGGCGCTTTTCACCAGGCTGGTGATGCGAGCCATTTCTTCCTGACCGCGCGGTGCCCAGGTGCGGGTGCCGTCGGCTGCCACGGTGTCCACGCCGTCGATCATGACGGCGATGCTGACCCGGTCCAGTTGCGGCTGCTCGCGGATCAGGGTGCGGACGGTTTTGCCGATCTCGAAATTGGTGGTCTCTTCCTGCCGGGATTCCTGCGATCCCGCGCCCGTGCTGCCGGCGTCGGCATTCGGCAGGTTGTTCTGCACCGACACCGTGCCGTTCTGCTCGGTGGTCTTGTTGTTCGACGTCACGCTCTGCTGGCTGCGGGTGACCTGGCCGTCGGGATCGAATTTTTCCTGAGTTTCGTTCACGCGGTCGAAATTCATGCGCACCGCGGCCTCCGCGCGCACCCGTCCCGGCCCCAGGCTGCGCTCCAGCATTTCCTCGACAGCGCGCGACAGGCGCAGTTCGGTGGAGCGGCGCACTTCGTCGGCCGACACCGCGGCGGTCATCTGCCCGACCGGCTGGCCGGCGCGGGCCAGCAGATCGCCGCGTGAATCGACGACCGAGATATTGGGTTGCCGCAGCCCCGGCACGGCGGCGCCGACCAGGTTCAGGATCGCCTGCACGCCTTCCCGGTCCAGCCGCTGCGCGCCGGCCATGGTCAGCAGCACGCTGGCCTGGGCGTCCTGGCGGTCGCGGGCAAAGGGCTCTCGGCGGGGCAGCACCAGATGCACGCGCGCCTGCTTGATGCCGCGAATGGCGCGGATCGAACGCGCGATCTCCCCTTCCAGGGCGCGGGTTTCGTTGATCTTCTGCTGGAATTCGGTGAAGGCGAGCCCGTCGCCGCGGTCGAACAGCTCATACCCGACCGACCCGCCGGAGGGCAGGCCGTCCCGCGCCAGCAGCAGCCGGGTGTCGGGGATCTGATCGGCCGGCACCAGGATCTGGGTGCCGCCACCGGCCAGGCGATAGGGGATGCGGCGGCGGGTCAGTTGTTCCACCACCTGGGCGGATTCCCGCAGGTCCAGGTCGGCATACAGCAACGCCATCTGGTCGTTGCTGCCGCCCCGCATGATCAGCATGGCCAGCATCGCCAGCATGCCCAGCCCCACCGCCCCCATGGCAGCGAGACGCGCGACCCCAAGGGCCTTCAGACCCTCCAGAAGCGCGTTCATGCACCGCCCCCTGGGTTGGCCCCGGGGCGCGGGCGCGTCGGTTGATGTCGCGATCCAATTCGCATCTACGAGCCGATCCCTGGCTGTTCGGCGTCCTGCCTGCGGGCACATAACCATGCAGGGGCTAACGGTCCGTTAACCGCCGGGCAGATTCTGCCGGGTTCGTGGCCAGGGATCAGCGATGAGAGGGATCGGTGTGGCTTTCGCGCGACCGCGCTATGATAATCGCCTGATACCAACGGTCGTGACCCCAAAGTTCGTCACCATTGACCGATATCGTCCTCTTACCGTCATCGCCGGACTTGATCAGGCGATGACGGTAAGGCGACGGTGCATCGGTCAATGATTCGGCCGGTTCGTATGAGACGGCAGACCAACCTGACGGGAGACCATGGGATGTTCGAAAAAGATCGCTTCATCGCCGAGTGCGAAGCCGCCACCGCGGAAGGCGGCCAACGCGCGGTACGGGAACTGATGGCCCGCACCGTCGCCGACCGCGCCAGTGTGCTCACCGGATTGGGGGAGCCGACGCGCGCGGGCATCGAAGTGCTGCACCGTTCCAAGACCACCACCATCCTGAACCTGGTCTGGGGACCGCACATGACGGTCATGCCGCATAATCATCATATGTGGGCGGTGATCGGCATCTATGGCGGGCGGGAGGACAATATCTTCTGGCGCGTTTTGCCGCCGGACGCGCGCTGGACGCTGGAAGCCGCCGGCGCCGTCTCTCTCATGGCCGGCGATGCGTCTCCGTTGGGGCGCGACATCATCCACTCGGTCACCAATCCGTTGGGCAAGCTGACCGGCGCGATCCATGTCTATGGCGGCGACTTCCTGAAGCAGGAACGCAGCGAATGGCACGAGGAGACCTTGCTGGAAGCCCCCTACGACACGGCAAAGGCGCGCCGGTTGTTCGAGGAGTCCAATCGGGCCCTGGAAGCGGCCGGCCACGGCAGCGCCTGAGCCGTCCCCGCCGTTGGGCGACGCGCAAGAATAAGGGCTGCATCTGGTGTTAAGCGCGCATCCCTCCAGGTCATGACGGGCCCGCGCCCACCACGACGGGGTTTGCAGCGCCCGCGCCAAATGGAGCCGTGAGTATTTTGTGCGTCGCCTTACCGGGACCAGGCCCCGCGTCCCAGGCCTGTGGGGTGCGGGGGGTGCGATTCGACATTGTGCGGAGTAACATCGACCGCTCTAACCATGAACCGACAGCCTCAGCTCACTGTCATTGCCGGGCTTGACCCACGGCTGTCCGGTTTAAATTCGCCCTCCTGCCGCCATAGGAATATCCCCCCACCTGGGTCCTCGCCCCGGCGCCCCGCATTCACGCCGCGGCCGCTCAATCGGGATCGTGCCGACCGGTTGCACCTGC
>CALQHT020000029.1 GCA_943330455.2 Nitrosovibrio sp. Nv4
GCGAAGGATTTCGCCACGATCCGATCCGTCCTCTCCACCGCCAGGAAGCAGGGGTGGAGCTTGCTCGAGACCCTGATGACCGATCCGTTCAGCCTGATCGGCCGATTACGATTGGTGGGAGATGCGGCGGGGTAGCTGGGCAGTTACGGAGTATTTTGTATAGCCGGCCGGTAAATCCCGGCGCGATATACTGAACGGAGCAACAAAGGCTCGGCACTCTACAGCGAGGCGTCTGGAACTATCGATCCCACATCTTGTGCGAAGTGAGAGGGCCATCCGCTCGTTGAAAAGGTCGGTTGATGGGTATCGCCTTGATTTCGCGCGCCGCTGCCCCCCGCGCACATGCCGAGCAACAATAAAGCCGACTGGCATTAGCCACGATGCCAAAAGCGCGAGAAAAAGCCACCGCGTTTCGGCGGCTCAGGGGGGATGGGCAAGGCGTGCCCCGTTGGCGGGATACTACCACCACCTCGGAGGTAGTCCAGAGCGGAACCCGACGGTGAAGGCGTTGTATCCTTAGGTTGAGGTGGAGGGGCCACCGCCACCGCGACGGGCGACGCCTCAGGCGGACTTTGGATCACCGGAGGAGCGAGCTCGGCTTGACTTGCCCCGCGCAGGGCAAACCCGTCCGGTTGATTCCTCAAAGCGCTCGTCATTTCCGCGCGGAACTGGTGCATCTCGTTGTCCGCCTGCCAGGGCACGCGGTAGAATTGCTCGCCCATGGCACGCTGTGTGAGGACCAGATTGCGTTCGGCTTGTTCCTTGTTGTGATGGCTCGGGGGGCTGTGCACGGTGACCGAGCCTTTGATCATGGCGAACAGCAACGGCCCTTCTGCTCCATCGCTGTGCTCCACCCCGCCATATCCGACCCGGACCAATCGGCGGGAATGCTCGACGTGCTCGTGACCGTAGCCTTTGTAGCGGGGGTCGTAATAGCCGCCGTAGTCCAGTGCCTCACGCGAATAGGACGCACATTGCGCCGTGACCTGGCGACCCATGCACGGATCTTCAGGCGTGCCCGCGCCCCGGAAGAACCAGGGTTTGACCCAATCGCCCGCCAGGTTCACATGGCCCCAACGGCGGGCGGCTGCGATCCAATCCTCCTCCCAGCCAGCCACGTTCGGCTGTGTGTCGTCTTCCAGCAGGATCACGACCTCGCAACGCTGTATTTGGGCCAGGAGGTAGAGCGCGCGGTTCTTGTTCCAGGCGATTCCCATGTTGACGCCCGTGACGGCCGGAACGCCCAGTCCCCGTAGCATCGCCATTGTTCCATCGGACGAACCGTCATCGGCAACGACGAAGTCCACATCGTCACGGGTGGTGTATCGGTGGACGCACTCAATCGTCTCGCGGACCAGGTCCTTCCGGTTATACGTGACGATTCCGATGCCTATCCGTCCCTGCATGAGCCCCGCACCATCTCGCTGCCGCTTCTGCCACCGACCGTCCGTTCGATCCTAGGCCTCCGCCCGCAAACACCCGCTCCCGGTTCGGCCCACGCGCGACCTAAGTCAGTGCACCCACCTCACCGTCGGCTCCAACGCGCCACACCCGTTCGGCTAGCTGGCCGAACGGGGTGCGGGTGGGACTAGACGACGACCGCGGAGCGTTCGCTGGCCGATCGGGCCCAGGCCGCGGCGGCGTCTTCGTCGAACAGCTCGGTCAGCTTCTTCATCATGGTTCCGCCGAGTTCTTCGGCATCCACGATCGTCACGGCGCGCCGGTAATAGCGGGTGACGTCGTGGCCAATGCCGATGGCGATCAATTCGACCTGATCACGCGCCTCGATATCGCGGATGACTTCGCGCAGGTGCTTTTCCAGGTAGTTGCCCGGATTGACCGACAAGGTCGAATCATCGACCGGAGCGCCGTCGGAGATCACCATCAGGATGCGCCGGTGTTCCGGGCGGACCAGCAGGCGGCGATAGGCCCACAGCAGGGCTTCACCGTCGATATTCTCCTTCAGCAGCCCCTCGCGGAGCATCAGGCCCAAATTCTTGCGCGCACGCCGCCACGGCGAGTCGGCCGCCTTGTAGATGATATGGCGCAGATCGTTCAGGCGGCCGGGATTGCGCGGCTTGCCTTCCTGCACCCAACGCTCGCGGCTCTGTCCGCCCTTCCAGGCGCGCGTGGTGAAGCCGAGGACCTCGACCTTCACGGCGCAACGCTCCAGGGTGCGGGCCAGAATGTCGCCGCACATGGCCGCGACCGTGATCGGCCGGCCGCGCATGGAGCCCGAATTGTCGATCAGCAGGGTCACGACGGTGTCGCGGAATTCCATATCCAGTTCGCGCTTGTAGGACAGCGCCAGCATCGGATTGACCACGACGCGCGACAGGCGGCCGGCGTCCAGGATGCCCTCATCCAGGTCGAATTCCCAGGCGCGGGTCTGCTGAGCCAGCAAGCGCCGTTGCAGCCGGTTCGCGAGCTTGGAGATCACGCCCTGCAAATGCTGCAACTGTTGGTCCAGTTGCTGACGCAGGCGGGACAGTTCATCCGCGTCGCACAGATCCTCGGCGTCGACTTCCTCGTCATACAGGCGGGTATAGGCCCGGTAGACGGCGTCGCTGTCGGGGTTCGGGCGTTCGCGGCGCGGCTGCGGGCCGCCCGGACGATCATCGCCTTCCGCGACGGCGGCTTCTTCATCGGAATCGGTGCCGTCATCGTCGGCGGCTTCGCCTTCCATTTCCTCGGGCTGAGCGCCGAGCATGGAGTCGGATTCGGATTCGGACTGGCCTTCGCCGTCGTCGGAATTGTCCTGCTGGCCGGATTGTTCGCCGCCGTCTTCGCCGTCCTCGGAACTGTCATCGGGGTCGGCATCGACCTCGGCTTCGGCCAGGTCCAGGGCCGCCAGAAGCTTGCGGGCGGCGCGGGCGAAGGCCGTTTGGTCTTCCTGCGCCGAGGTCATCTCGGCCAGCGCGACATCGGCGGTGTCGCCCAAGGTGTCGCGCCACAGGTTCAGGACTCGCTGGGCCGGCTCGGGCGCCGGTTCGCCGGACAGGCGTTCGCGGGCCAGCAGGGCCAGCGCCTTGTCGATCGGCATCTGCTCCTTGCGGGTCATGCGGTCGTAGCCTTCCGACTCGCATTCCTCGGTCAGCTTTGCGTAGAGGTTGGCGTTGACCCCGTGCATGAAGCGGGAGCCGATGACCTCCACGCGCACCTGCTCCAGCGCATCGTAAGCGTCTTTCGCTTCCCGGCGTGCCGGCATGCGCTGGGCATGGACGGCATCGTCGTGGTGGCGCAGGCGGAGCGCTATGGCGTCGGATGCCCCACGCAGGCGGGCCATTTCGGCCGGCGGCAAGGCCCGGGTCGGCAATGGCAAGCGCGCGCGCTTGCCGGAGACGCCGGATGGGCCGGGTTGGAACGCGACCTGAACGTCGGGTTGTTCCGCGATGGCGCGAAGCACGCCGGCCGTGGCGCGTTTGAACTCCTCGGCCCGCGTGTTGTCCTTGTTGGCAGTTCCGCTCATGCGCCGCTCTGGCCTTCCTGGGGTCGTCTGGTCATGGACGGATCGCCCGGGTCGCGGGCGATCCGGTCGTCATCAGAACTTGCGGTTGGTGAAACCGCCGGTGGGGATGTCTTCGTTGAAGCAGCGCTGATAGTACTCGGCGACCGTCGAGCGTTCGGCTTCATCGCACTTGTTCATGAAGGTCAGGCGGAAGGCGAAGCCGACATCACCGAAGATGCGGGCGTTTTCGGCCCAGGTGATGACGGTGCGGGGGCTCATGACGGTGGAGATGTCCCCGTTGATGAAGCCGGCGCGGGTCAGATCGGCCAGAGCCACCATGCTTTCGACGCGCTTCTTGGTCGCGGGTTCCTTGCTGGCATCGATGCCCATCTTGGACAGCACGATGCCGGTTTCCATCGCATGCGGCAGGTAGTTCAGGGTCGCCACGATGTTCCAACGGTCCATCTGGCCTTGGTTGATCTGCTGCGTGCCGTGATACAGGCCGGTGGTATCGCCCAGGCCGACGGTGTTGGCCGTGGAGAACAGCCGGAACGACTTGTGCGGCCGGATGACCCGGTTCTGGTCGAGCAAGGTCAGCTTGCCTTCGACTTCCAGCACGCGCTGGATCACGAACATCACGTCCGGGCGGCCGGCGTCATACTCGTCGAACACCAGGGCGCAGGCATGTTGCAGCGCCCAGGGCAGGATGCCTTCGCGGAATTCCGTGATCTGCTTGCCATCCTTCAGGACGATCGCGTCCTTGCCGATCAGGTCGATGCGGCTGATATGGCTGTCGAGGTTCACGCGAATGCAGGGCCAGTTCAGCCTGGCGGCCACCTGCTCGATATGCGTGGACTTGCCAGTGCCATGATAGCCCTGGATCATCACCCGGCGATTATAGGCGAAGCCCGCGCAGATCGCGAGGGTCGTCTCCCGGTCGAACTGGTAGGATGTATCGAGGTCCGGCACATGTTCGGTGCGGACGGAGAACGCCGGCACCTCCAGATCGATATCGAGCCCAAAGGCCTCGCGTGCCGACACCGTGGCGTCCGGCGTATTGACATCCGAGGTCGGGCGGGATTCGGCGATTGCGGCAACCGTGTTCATAGACCAGCGTGTCCTGTTACATTTCCTGGAAAGTCTACCCCTGGCGCGCGGAGACGCAAGGGCTAGGGTTATCCGGCCGCCGCCAAATGTGGATCCGCGACCAGGCGTGTGCGCAAAGCGGCATAGGCGAGGTTGATGGTTTTCAGGCGTTCCTCCGCGTCCCGGCTACCACCGTTTGCGTCTGGGTGATGGCGTTTGGCCAGTTCCTTGTAGCGTGTTTTAACCGCCTCCAGGGTGGTTGGCCATGCCAGCCCGAGGGTCGCGAGTGGTTCTCTCAGGTCGGAGGGGACCTGGCCCGACGCGCGTTGTCGTGCCTGATCCACCTTCGCCGAGGCTAAAATTCGTAGAGGGTCGCGTAGCACCTCGCCTTCCCACATGCCAGTCCCGATGCGGCCGAGCGGCCAGGATGGGCGTTGCCAGGAGGTGTCGTCGCGGAGTTGGGCCTCGACTTCGGCGGGGGACATACCTTTGTAGTAGTCCCAACTGCTGTTGTATTCCCGGACATGGGCCAGGCAGAACCACCAGTAATCGTTCAGGGTGCGACGGGATTTGGGCGCGCGGTATTCGCCGGCCGCCACGCAGTCGGGCACGTCACAGGCCCGACCGGGCGCGGCCGGGTCGGGAGCATAGGCCCTGGGGCGCGCTGCACGACGGATCATCGGGAAGTTATGTGCGTGGCGATTGGGGTTGGCAACAGGCTTGGCAACGGCACTTGGCGAGCGGGACGGTTTCGCCAATATGAAGGCCATGGACACTCCACCGAACTCATCCCGCGCCGATCGCATCAAGGCGACCCTGACGGATATTTTTTCTCCTCTGCTGCTGTCGATTCAGGACGACAGTGCGCATCATGCCGGGCATTCGGGTGCTCAGGCCGGAGGGCAGACGCATTACAGCGTGCTGATGGTCTCGTCGGCTTTTGCCGGCCAGACCCGCGTGGCGCGGTCGCGTGCGGTGCACACCGCTTTGGCCGACGAATTTGGGCCGCCGGAAGTCGGTGGGATGCATGCCCTGGCGCTGACATTGCGCACGCCGGAGGAGCAGGCGCGGGTCGGGTAGGGTTGTAGGTCCGACTCATCCCATGACTGACTTCGATGTGATCGTCGTCGGCGCCGGCGCGGCCGGTCTGATGTGCGCAATCTCCGCCGGGCGCCGAGGGCGGCGCGTGCTGCTGCTGGAGCATGGGCCGGCGCCGGGGGCGAAAATCCTGATTTCCGGCGGCGGTCGCTGCAATTTCACCAATATCGGCACCGTTCCCGACCGGTTCCTGTCGGACAACCCGCATTTCTCCCGTTCGGCTCTTGGTCGCTACCGGCCGGCCGATTTCGTGGCTCTGGTGCAGCGACACGGGATCGCGTTTCATGAAAAGACCCTCGGACAGTTGTTCTGCGATGGGTCGGCCCGTTCCATCGTTGCCATGCTGCTGGCGGAGTGTGCTTCGGCGAAGGTCGACCTCCGCCTGTCGCATCGGGTGACGGAGATTTCGCGAGGGGATCGCTTCTGGGTCGATACGGACCAGGGTGGGTTCAGCGCGGACAGTCTGGTGCTGGCGACCGGGGGGCTGTCGATCCCCAAAATGGGCGCGACTGGGTTCGCCCATGACACGGCGCGGCGCTTTGGCCTGCGACTGGTCGAGCCACGGCCCGGCCTGGTGCCGCTGACTTTCTCCGGGCCGGTTCTGGATTTGATGCGCTCCCTCAGCGGGGTGTCGCTGGATACCGAGGTCACCCTGGGGCGGCAGCGCTTCCGGGAGGCGAGCCTGTTCACCCATCGCGGGCTGTCCGGTCCGGCGATTCTGCAGATCTCGTCCTATTGGCGGGACGGTCCGATCGCCGTGAACCTGCTGCCGGGGACGGATGCCGCCGCCTTTTTTCTGGAACGCAAACGGTCCCGCCCGAAAGCCGAATTGCGGAACGTGCTGGCCGAACTCATGCCGCAGCGTCTGGCTCATGCCCTGGCGGCGCGGGCGGTTGGGGCGCCATTGCCGGCGGACACCGCGGAACCCGTCACCGCTCGCATGGCGGACCTGCCCGATCGGTTGCTGCGCGACACGGGATCCACGCTGGCGGCTTGGCAGGTGACTCCGGCCGGGACCGAAGGCTATGCGAAAGCCGAGGTCACTTGTGGCGGGATCGATACCCGCGATCTTTCGTCCCGGACAATGCAAGCGAATGCGGTCCCCGGCCTGTTCGTCATCGGGGAGGCCGTCGATGTCACGGGTTGGCTCGGTGGCTACAATTTCCAATGGGCCTGGGCGAGCGGCTGGTGCGCGGGTGAGGCGGCTTGAGCTTGCGACAGCGGCTATCTTGCGACCTGATTCCGGTCCGGCACGATCTCGTGGGAAGGCCGTGGCAATTGGTGTATTTGGTGGCACTTCCATGAGGGGCCTGGCATGCAACCGCAGCCAACGAACGATCCCATCCTCGACCGGTTTCTGACCGCGCTGAACGCGGTCTACGGCGATCGGATTGAGCGCGTGGTCCTGTTCGGCTCCCGCGCTCGGGGCGATGCGCGGCCCGACTCCGACTATGATGTGGCAGTCTTCTTGCGCCAGATGACTGACCGTTGGCAGGAGATGCATCGACTGGGGGACATCGAAAGCGACATCCTCTACGCGACCGGGGCAAGCGTCCAAGCGATGCCCTATCGCGACGGGTTTTGGCGGGAGAGAACGCCATTGATGCATGAAATCCGACGGGATGGCATCGACCTGTGAAGCCGGAGACGGGGCGCTATCTCGAGAAGGCTCGAAAGCTGCTGGGAGAGGCCGAGGCGATCCTGACCTTGCAACTCGGCGATATTGCGGGCCGGACGGCCTATCTGGCCGGGTTTCACGCTGCTCAGGCCTTGATATTCGAACGCCGGGACGTTGTGCCAAAGACCCATCGTGGTGTTCACGGGCAGTTTTCCGACTTGGTGCGAGCCGAACCTCGTCTGGATGCGGCACTGCGGTCTTTCCTGACACAGGCTTACAAGCTCAAAGCGGTCGCAGACTATGACACCGGCCCGGAGGCCGACATTCCTGTGACGGAGGCCGAGAAGGCGCTTGTGACGGCAAAGCGCTTTGTCGCAACGATGGACACATTGATCCGCGACCCCTCATAGCCGCCGGCTCCCGGACCCGGTAAATCGACCGGCAAGGAGACCTCCATGACCACAAACCAAAATGTTGCCCTCCGCCTGGCCGAGGCCTTTGCCCGCCACGGTGTCACCGTCACCTTCGGCCAGAGCCTGCCCAGCGCGTTTCACCTCGCCGCGCCGCATGTCGGCATCAAGCAGGCGGCCTACCGGCAGGAAAATGCCGGCGGCGCCATGGCCGACGGCTATGCCCGCATTTCCGGGCGGGTCGGCGTCGTCACCGCCCAGAACGGCCCCGCCGCCACCTTGCTGGTCGCGCCGCTGGCCGAGGCCCTGAAAGCCTCGATCCCCATTGTCGCCCTGGTGCAGGAAGTCACCCGCAACACCGCGGATCGCAACGCGTTTCAGGAACTGGACCACCTGAACATGTTCGCCCCTGTGGCAAAATGGGTCCGGAGGATCGATCGCGCCGACCGGTTGGAGGACTACGTCGATATGGCGTTCACCGCCGCGGCCTCCGGTCGTCCCGGCCCTGCGGTGATCCTGGTGCCGGCCGACCTGCTGGTCGAAAATGCCCCGCCCCCGTCCCCCCGAACGGCCAAACTTGGCCTGTATCCGCTGGATCGGATGCTGGCGGATCCCGCCGCCATCGCCCAGGCCGCCGATATGCTGGCTGCTGCCCGCTATCCCGTGATCGTCGCCGGTGGTGGCGTGCATCTGTCCGCCGCGCATGACGAACTCGCCGCTTTGCAACAGGACGCGCATCTGCCCGTCGGCACCACCACCATGGGCAAGGGTGTCGTCGATGAGGCGCATCCGCTGACCATGGGCGTCGTCGGTTACGTGATGGGCCGAGGCGCCAGGACCTTCGGCATGCGCTTCATGCTGGATCGGGCCGATGTGGTCCTGCTGGTCGGCAATCGCACCAACCAGAACGGCACCGACAGTTGGAAGCTCTTCGCGCCGGGGACCAAATTCATCCATCTGGACACTGATCCGATGGAAGTCGGCCGCAACTACGAAGCGCACCGCCTGGTGGGTGACGCCAAACTGACCCTCGCCGCCCTCCGAGACGCGCTTGTCTCCCGCAATCTTTCCGCCCGCAAAGCCGCTCGACCCGCCCTGGAAGCCGAGATCGCCGCCGCGGTGCAGGACTGGCAGGGCATCGTCGCCAATGTGCGGGCACGCGATGGCGGCCCCGTCCGGCCGGAGCGGGTGATGGCCGAACTTGACCGCCGCATGTCGGCCGAGGACATCGCGGTTGCCGACGCCTCCTATTCCTCGATCTGGATCGTCGGCGGATTGACGTCCCGCAAGGCCGGGCAGCGATTCCTGACCCCGCGCGGCATTGCCGGCCTGGGATGGGGCCTGCCCATGGCGATCGGTGCGCAATTCGCCGCCCCTGATCGCCGGGTCTTCTGCCTGTGCGGCGACGGCGGCTTCGGCCATAGCTGGGCCGAACTGGAAACCCTGCGCCGCCTGAACCTGCCGATCACCGTGATGGTGCTGAACAACGGCATCCTCGGTTACCAGAAACACGCCGAGGACGTGATCTTCGGCGAACACACCGACGCCGTGGATTTTGCCGCCGTCGATCATGCCGCCATCGCACGGGCCTGTGGCGTGTTCGGCGTGCGGATCGAGCGAGGCGAGGATGTCGGACCGGCGCTGGACGCGGCGTTCGCTTCCGGCAAGCCGGCCCTGCTGGATATCGTCACCGACCCGGACGCCAAGCCGCCCATCAGCTTCTACGCCGGGCATTATCCGGAACCGTTCTGACCGGCGCTCCTGGGCGCTTGTGTATGCTTGCGTCCGGGTCGAACCGGCGGGAAAGTCTGGCCAGACCCGCGCGGGAGAGGATCGATGGTACTCGACAAGGAACTGACCGAGTTCGCTCGCATGATCGAGGAGGCCGAACGGGTCGTGGTCTTCACCGGCGCGGGTATCAGCACGGAATCGGGCATCCCCGACTTCCGCAGCCCCGGCGGCATCTGGACCAAGGTCAAGCCGATCGACTTCTCGGACTTCATGCGGTCCCATGAAGCGCGCCGGGAAACCTGGCGCCGGCGGTTCGAAATGGAACCGATCCTGCGCCAGGCTCGCCCCAACCGAGGCCATGTCGCGGTGGCGGAACTGGTCCGCAGCGGCAAGGCAACCTCCGTCATCACGCAGAACATCGACGGATTGCACCAGGATTCCGGCATCCCGGACGACAAGGTGATCGAGCTGCACGGCAACACCACCTATGCCCATTGCCTCGATTGCAGCCAGCGCTACGAGATCGATGCCCTGCGCGTGGATTTCGAGCAGGACCGGATCGTGCCGCATTGTGCCTGTGGCGGCTGGGTGAAGACCGCGACCATCTCCTTCGGCCAGTCCATGCCGGTGAACGAGATGCGCCGAGCGGAGAAGGAAACGCTGCGGGCCGATCTGTTCATCACCATTGGTTCGTCTTTGGTCGTGTATCCGGCGGCGGGGTTCCCGGAGCTGGCGAAGCGCAACGGGTCCCGGCTGGTGATCGTCAATCGCGACCCGACCGGACTGGATTCGGTGGCGGACCTCGTCCTCAACCGCTCGATCGGTGAGACGCTCGGCGCGGTGGTGGGGGTGCAGTAGTCGGGCGCGGCCTCACCGTCATTGCCGGGCTTGACCCGGCAACCCACCCCCCGCCGTTGAAGCGCGGGTTGCCGGATCAAGCCCGGCAATGACGGTGAGGGCAGTGGGCAGCTATTGGCCACTGGTGCGGTCGGCCGCTATCACAGGCAGAACATCCGCGCCGAAGCGGTCGTCAGATCGAGGAGAATAGCCGCACCGTTGGCCGCCCACGCCGCGCCGCCAACCAGCAGCAGCGTGACTAATCCGACCACGATCCAGACCCTCGGCCCCCCTTGCATCAGGCAGTGGCCTCCGCCGCGACCCGCGCCACCGGACGTTCCCGGATCGGAAAGTTGAACAGCGCCGCAACCAGCCCCAATCCGGCGGAAATCCACCACATGATGTCGTAGGATTTCGTCATGTCATACAGCACGCCCGCCGCCCACAGCCCGGCGAACGAGCCCAACTGGTGCGACAGGAACACGAAACCGAACAGCATGGACATCCAACTGGTGCCGAAGAAGGTCGCCACAAGCCCGCTGGTCAGCGGAATGGTGGACAGCCAGAACAGGCCCAGCAAACCGGAAATCGCGATCACCGTGAACGGCGTGATCGGCAGATACAGCAGGCCCATGAACAGCACCGCGCGAGCCAGATAGATCACCGTCAGCGACACCCGCTTTTCCACGAACCGCGCCGACTGCCCGGCCAGCCAGGTGCCGATGATGTTGGCGATCCCCACCGCCATTAACGCCCATACGCCAACCCAGGCGCCAAGCCCCTGATCCTGCACAAAGGCCGGCAGATGCAGCGAGTAGAAGCTGACATGGAAGCCGCAGACGAAAAACCCGATCGTCAGCAGCCAGAAACTGGGATGCGCCAGTGCCTCCGCGAAGGCCTGCGACAGGGACTGAGTCCGAGCCACGACCGGAGCCTGATCCGAACGTCCGCTCAGCGGGATGGCGAGCGGCAGCATCAGCAATCCGGTGCCCGCCAGGACCAGCAGGCTGGTCTGCCAGCCAAACGCCTCGATCAGCAGATGCGCATAGGGGAAGGCAATGAAGCCCCCGATCCCGGCGGCCATCCCCAACGATGCAATCGCCGCCGTTCGCCTTTCCGCCGGAGCCGCTCGGCCTACCGCCCCGACCAGTGCGGTGATGCCCGTGCCGCAGACGCCCAGGCCCAGCAGGATGCCGCTGCCGATCAGGTCCATCTCGGTTCGCGCGGCGTACATCCAGATCAGACCGGCCACCGTGCACAAGGCCCCGACCGCGGCGACCCGGGCCGCCCCATAGCGATCGGCCACAGCGCCCGAGACGATCGCGCCAACGCCCCAGACCAGGTTGGCCAAAGCCATGGCGCTGGAGAACGGCTCCCGGCCGATATTCAGCTCCATGGTCATCGGTCGCATGTAAAGGCCCATGACCTGACGCAGCCCCATCGCCATTCCGACGATACAGCCAGCCCCCAGGAGAATCAGCCAAAGCGGCCTTGTCGGCGCCGCGGATGCGCTCATGATGGTGTCCTTTGATGGTGCGCGCCGGGGTGCCGGTCTGTCTCGGCTGCGGCGTCGGGATTATTATGGGCATATGAGTGCAATGGACAAGAACACGGACGCAACCCAGACCGTCTGTAATTGCCAGGCGCTGCGGCAGGCGGCGCGGCGGCTGACTCAGTTCTACGACCACGCCTTGGCCCCCGCCGGCTTGCGGGTGACCCAATACCCGATCCTGGCCTGGCTGGCGGTGTCGGGGCCCATGACCTTGAAGGCGCTGGCCGAGAAAATGGTCATGGATCGAGCCACCTTGGGTCACAACGTGCGGCCGTTGGAAGCGCGAGGTCTGATCGCCTTGACCGTCGGCGCCGATCGCCGCAGCCGGCTTGTCGCACTGACCGACACGGGACGTTCGGTGCTGCGGGAAGCACGCGGCCTGTGGCGAGAGGCGCAGCGGTCGTTCGAACGCTCCTTCGGATCCCAGGAGGCCGCCGAACTGCGGACCGCCTTGGGACGGGTCGCGGCGATGGAATACGCCGAATAGCAGCAAGACACCCGATATCCGTGGTTCACGGTGCCCGCCATGTGAGGCCTGTGCCGACGGACCAGCGCACATAGAAACAAGGCCGCGTCGCCAATAAACGTGACTCGGGCAATCACCACTCCATGTGGCGCGCGGCCAGCCGGCACCGTCATGGCTTGCGCACGCAGGTCATCGACGGCGTTCCCGTGATCAGCTCAGTCATGCCAGCCGGCCGATGGCGGGTCTGCGCCCGTCATGACGTGGAGAGACCCGTTCTCGCGACCCTTCGTATCGGTCATTATTGCGTGTCGGAACGTCAAAACACCCTTCCCCAACCCATGACGGGGCGGGTACGATCGAGCTGTTTCCGACTCCCCCCGTTGCGCCCCGGAAACCGCCCCATCGATCTCGGGGCGGCGTTCATCCGGCCCACGATGGCGCCCTCCCATCGCTTCTCCGTTTGGCGGTTTATTGGGCTGTTGAGCGATCATTCGTCAGATTTCGGCACGCTGGACCGTGAGTTCATAGTTTGTTCACTACGCCGAATTGCCTCGGAAGGCAAGGAAATCGCCCGAAAGCCTCCGATTCTGGATCGGGTGCGCGTTGCAACCTATTGATTCCGCGCTTTTTGTCGAATTCATGTGCAGGTGTTAACGGGCGCCGTCGTATTTCTGATACGTCCCGCTCGGCCGATGCGTCGGGGGGGGGGGCGGAAACCTGAGTTTTCACGTCAGGGACGCCACCCATGTGGTTGATCGGGCGCCTGTTTTCGATCGTTTTGAGAAAGTACTTTAAATATGGAGTTTTGGTAATCCATTCCGGACCAGCGCCGAAAACCGGGGTTTTTGTTCCGGTCAGGCGCGGATAACGGGGGGTTTCGTTCCGGATAGGCGCGGTTAACCCCACGGTTTCTTTGCCCAAAAATTCACCAATCCGCACGTTTCTTCGGCAACGGGGATATCGCGCGCCGTCTCAACCGGTTCGGCGCGGCTGAGGCTCTGGCGACACCCACCACGCCCCAATCCGGATTGGGGCAATCCGTGTCACCGACCCCCGGCATCGATTGACGTTGTGCGACGCTGCGTACTTGGAATTGGCGGTACGGCTGCGAGTTCCGCTGGCGAAGTGCAATACGGCGTCGGCTCGGTCGGCGGAGGTCGGAGGGGCGCGCCATAGTGCGTGTCGTTGCGGTCAGCACACGTTATCCCCATTTCAACCAGTCGAACCAACCAATCGAGCGGACGATCCCCACATGATCGAAATCCAGGCATCGGAAGCCAAAACTCACCTCCCCCGTCTGCTCGACGACGTGGAGCGCGGCACCACCATCTCCATCACCCGCCACGGCCGCCGGATCGCCCGGATTGTTCCCGAAACGGAACTGCGCAGGGAGGAAATCGCCGCGGCAATTCGCGAGATTGAAGCCCTGCGCGACGCGCCCAGCGGGATGACGATCGAGGAAATCCTGGCTGCCCGCCATGAGGGGCACCGATACTGATGCCCTTCGTCCTCGACGCGTCGGTGACGCTGGCCTGGGCATTGGACGAACACAAGACCGAAGCGGCGGAGCAGGCGTTGCGGCGTCTGCTGGATGATACGGCGGTGGCGCCGGCGATCTGGTGGTTCGAGGTACGCAACGTGCTGATCGGCGCCGAACGGCGGGGCCGGCGCACCGACGCGCGCTCGGCGGCGTTTTTGCGCGCCTTGGCGCGTTTGCCGATTGAGATCGATCGCGGTCCGGACGAGACGATGGTTGTGGGGTTGGCCCGCCGCCATGGGCTGACCGTCTATGACGCGGCCTACCTGGAATTGGCGATCCGGCGACAGGCGCCGCTGGTGACCTTGGCCGCGGCGTTGCTTCGGGCAGCGGCGGTTGAAGGGGTGAAGAGCCTTGGCGAATGAGGGATCGAACCGGTCATTTGATCGGTCCGACGTCGACGCCTGGAACGCCGCCGTTGTGGTCAAGTAGTCGATCAACATCGAATCTTGGTCCGGTCACGATGCCTGACCTTGCGTTGATACCGACGCCATGGCGGAACGAGTCCCGCGCTCCGCGCATGAGGAGCTGACGGTGATGCGGGACGAGGGGCGGCGCTGACGGTGCCGGCACCGGGGATGTCTCGGTTACGATCGCTGAACAGCAATTGTTTTGCACTGGTCGTCCGACCGGTCTATTTTCCCGCCATGAACGCCATCATACCCCAGCCCGCCGCCACGGTTGGTGCCTACGAAGCCAAAACCCACCTCGCGGAGCTGCTCGACCGTGTCCAACGCGGTGAGCAGATCGTCATAACGCGCCACGGCAAGCCGATCGCGCGACTGGTGCCGGAAGGGCAGCCGGATCTGACTGCTGCACATGCGGCGTTGGACCGGTTGTTCGCACGTGCTGATGAAATGGCGGAACGCGGCGTGCGGTTCACCCATGAGGAGTTGATGGCGATGCGGGACGAGGGGCGTCGCTGATCGCTGAAGCGCCGCATTGATGTTTGTGTTGGACGCCTCGGTTACGATCGCCGCGCTCCTGCCCGAGGAGCGGACGCCGGAGGCTCGGGTCATCTTACGGACGGCGTTGAATGGCGTCCTGGTCCCGACGCTTTGGCATCTCGAAGTTGGCAATATTCTTCTGCGCGCCGAGCGCCGAGGCGTAATACGAGTGGACGAGCGTGTTGGCCATATTGCGGATTTGTCGGCGCTTGCGGTGACGGTGGACCATGAGGGACCTGGACATGCGTGGCACGCAACGACAGTTCTTGCCCTCCGGCACCAGTTGACACTTTATGACGCTGCGTATTTGGAACTGGCGGTGCGACAGCGCGTTCCGTTGGCGACCTTCGATCGCGCGCTGGTGAGGGCGGCGCGGGCGGAAGGGGTGGCGGTGGCCGAGTAACGGTCGCTGCGTGCCAGTCAGCGGAGCGCTTGCACAACCCGGGTGGCAGCATACCACGGCTCAAGATCCCAGAATCCGGCCGCCGCACAAGACGTGGACGGTAGAACCCAAGTCGCTCAGCTGGCGCGTCCGCTACGGCAAGTGCAGAACCGCTGACCGGCCGACCTGAGCTACGCTCCCACCTTCGCCTCAATCGCCTCCCAGATCGCCTTCTCTAAATGCACCCCATCAAACCGAGCGATCTCCTGCAACCCGGTCGGAGACGTCACGTTGATCTCCGTCAGATAATCCCCGATCACGTCGATCCCGACAAAGATCAGCCCCTGATCCCGCAGGGTCGGCCCAATGGCCTCGCAGATCTCCTGGTCGCGGGTGGAAAGAGCGATCTTTTCCGGCCGGCCGCCGACATGCATGTTCGACCGAGCCTCTCCCGCCGCGGGCACGCGGTTGATCGCCCCCATCGCCACGCCATCCACCAGGATGATGCGCTTGTCGCCGCGGCGGACCGCGGCCTCGTAGCGCTGGATCATCAGAGGCTCGCGGGATCGGGCGAAATGCATTTCCAGCAGGGATGCCAGGTTCTCGTCATCCGGCTTGATGCGGAAGACGCCGGCGCCGCCATTGCCGAACAGCGGCTTGACGATGATGTCCTTGTATTCGGCGCGGAAGTCGCGGATCGCCTCGATATCCCAGGTGATCATGGTGGGTGGCATCAGGTCGGGAAAATGCGTGACCAGGATCTTTTCCGGTGCGTTCCGGACGGAGGCAGGGTCGTTCACCACCAGCGTCTTCGGATGGATATGCTCCAGCAGATGGGTCGCGGTGATATAGGCCATGTCGAAGGGCGGGTCCTGGCGCATCAGCACGACGTCCATGCCACCCAGGTCGGCCATCTCCATTTCGCCGAACGTGAAATGGGCACCGCGCTGGCGCTGCACCTTCACGGGGCGCACCCGGGCAAACAGCCGCTCCTCCCGCTTCTGGCCCGGCCGCTTGACGCATTCCTTCAGGGCCATGTGCCGGACTTCGTAGTGCCACAGGTCGTGGCCTCGGGCCTGGGCTTCCAGCATCAGCGCGAAGCTGGAGTCTCCGTCGATGTTGATGCTTTCCATCGGGTCCATCTGCACCGCGACCTTGAGCTGGCGTGCCATGGCTTCGTCTCCGTACCGTTGCTTCCAGGTGTGTCTAAGGGTTGATCCGAGTCGATGGAAGGGCGCGTGCCGCCACGCCCTCCTCCCCAACGACCGAGCCTATCCCTGGTTCGCTCGCGACATCCGCCGCGGGCGGAACCAGACCCCGGCGGCGATGGCGGTCACCAACGTCACCCCATAGACCACCAAGGCCAGGGCGAGCGCGGCGAAGACCAGCAGCAGCGACCCCGTCGCGGCATAGACCGCCCAGCCGCCACCGACAGCGATGACCAGCCGCAGCAACCCGGCAAACAGCGGCCAGAACAGGCGCCCTGCTCCCTGGGACGCGAAATACAGCGACAGGCCGAGGCCGAAGAACCCGTAGGTCGGCCCGACCCATGTCAGATAGGCGACCCCCGTTTCCATCATGGCGGGGTCGTCGCTGAACAGGCCGAGCCAGGCGTGGGGAAAGAGGGAGGCGAGGATGCCGACGGTCTCGGTGACAAGGAAGGCGAGGCCGCCGCCGGTCAGGGCGATCCTCAGCGCGCGTTGGCGTTGCCCGGCGCCGATATTGGTGCCGACCATGGCCACCATGGGTGCGCCGAAGCCGAAGACGAGCGGCACCAGCAGGTATTCCAGGCGTCCGGCCGTGCCGTAGCCGGCGACCGCGTCGGGGCCGCCCGCATGTCCGACCAATGCGGTGGTCAGCGCGATCGTCAGGGTCGTTTGGACGGTGCTGACCGCGCCGACCGCGCCGACTCGCAGGATGTCGGCGAACATCGGCCAGGACGGCCGCACGAGGGTCAGGCGCACGAGGTTGCGGCCGGACAGGATGTACCAGGCCAGTACCGCGGCGGTCAGGGCGGTTGTCAGCACGATCGCGACCCCGCCACCGGCGATGCCCAGGGCGGGGATGGGGCCGAAGCCGAAGATCAGCGCGGGGGACAGCGGCAGCAGCAGCACGACCCCCACGCAGACCGCCAGGGCCGGGACCAGCATGTTTCCGGTGCCTCGGATCACGCTTGCCAGGGCGTTCATCAGCCAAACTAATGGCGTGCCGGCGAACACCACGTTCGAGTAGGTCAGAGCGGCCACCAGGGATTCCTCTCGCCCGCCCAGCGACCGATAAAGTGACGGGCCAAAGCCGATCACCAGGGCGGAAAACGCGAAACCGAGCGCGAGGCAAATGATGATGGCGTGCATGACGAGGGCGTTGGCGTCGTCTCGCCGTCCGCTGCCCAGTGCACGGGCGATGGAGGAGGAGATGCCGCCCCCGACCGCTCCGCCCGACAGCATCTGCATCATCATGAAGCCGGGAAACACCAGCGCCATGCCGGCCAGCGCATCGGTGCCGAGATGGGAGACGAACCAGGTTTCGATCAGGCCGGTGGACGCCTGGGCCACCATCACCAGGATGTTCGGCCAGGCGAGACGCAGCAGGGTGGGGACGATCGGGCCTTCCAGCAGGAGTGCTGTGCGTCTGCTGACGGGTGCCGTCGTGGCGGGTGCGACAGGCAGAACGGCGTTCATGGTGTGGCTCCCCTGTCGGGTTGGGCGCTCTGTCGGTCCGGATACCGGTTCGCGTAACGCTGCAGGACCGCTTCGGTGGCCGCTGGGCCGGGTGCGACGATAAAGTCCGGTTCGACGATCGGCTTGCCGGTCACTCGGTCCATCAGGATCGGGTCCGCCGGCACGCCGGTTGCGGCATCGACGATGTGGACGCTGGCCCCTTCCGGCGCGAAATGGCGGTTTCCCCACGCCAGCATCGTCAGCAGAACCGGGCGGAAGTCCCGGCCGCGGGCGGTCAGGCGGTATTCATCGCGCGGTGGGTGCTCGCTGTAGCGGTGACGTTCGAGCATGCCCGCCTCGACCAGCGCATTCAGGCGGCGGGTCAACATACCGGGCGCGATGCCGAGGCTCTTCTGGAACGCATCGAAGCGCGTCAGGCCGGCGAAGGCGTCGCGCAGGATCAGGATGCTCCACCATTCGCCCACCCGTTCCAGGCCGCGGGCGATCGGGCAGGGCATTGTGTCGAAGCTGGTGCGTTTCATGGCGGGCTTTCGGTGGATACCATGATAGTAGTTAGTGGCGACCGCAGAGCCGTCAAGGACTCGCGCCGCCGGTCTTAGGGAACGCATTGGGGCTCCGCCCCGGACCCCGCGAGGGGCGTTGCCCCCTCGACCCCCACCAAGGCTGGGCCTTGGATGCCTTCTGTTGGGTCAGGGGGGAAAGGGGGCCAACCGTGGCATATCAACGTCCGTGTCGGCCCCCTTTCCCCCCTGACCCAATGGATCGCGGTCCAGGGGCCGCAGCCCCTGGTGGGTTCGAAGGGCGAAGCCCTCGCGGGGTTTGGGGCGGAGCCCCGAGGCTTTCACCCTTGCCCTTACGTCCACGCCACGCCATCTAGCGCCGTCATGCACAACAATTCTCTCGCCGCCGCCGATCCGATCGGATGGCACGGCACCACCATCCTGTGCGTCAGGCGGGATGGACATGTAACCATGGCCGGGGACGGCCAGGTCAGCCTTGGCCCCACCATCGTCAAAGGCAACGCCCGCAAGGTTCGCCGCATCGGCGATCCCAAACGAGGCAACGTGATCGCCGGGTTCGCCGGCGCCACGGCCGACGCGTTCACCCTGCTGGAACGGCTGGAAACCAAGCTCGAACGCTTTCCCAACCAGTTGGAGCGCGCCTGCGTGGAACTGGCGAAGGACTGGCGCACCGACCGCTACCTCCGCCGCCTGGAAGCCATGATGGCGGTCGCCGACAAGGAGCGCAGTTTCACCCTGACCGGCAACGGCGACGTGCTGGAACCCGAAGACGGCGTGATCGCCATCGGCTCCGGCGGGAACTACGCCCTCGCCGCCGCCCGCGCCCTCATGGAAATCGACGGCCTCTCCGCCGAAGACATCGCTCGGCGAGCCATGAAAATCGCGTCGCAGATCTGCGTTTATACCAACGGCAACATCATCATCGAGTCCATCTGATGGAAGTCCCAACCTACTCCCCGCGAGAGATCGTCTCCGAGCTCGATCGATTCATCGTCGGGCAGAACGATGCCAAGCGCGCGGTCGCCATCGCCCTGCGCAACCGCTGGCGCCGCCAGCATCTGCCGGAAGCGATGCGCGAAGAAGTGGTGCCGAAAAACATCCTGATGATCGGCCCGACCGGCTGCGGCAAAACGGAAATCGCCCGCCGCCTCGCCAAGCTGGCGCAGGCCCCGTTTCTGAAGGTCGAGGCCACGAAATTCACCGAGGTCGGCTATGTCGGCCGCGACGTCGAAAGCATCGTCCGCGATCTGGTCGATGCCAGCCTGAACCTGCTGCGTGACGCATCCCGCAAGGATGTGCGGGCCAAGGCGGAACAGGCGGCCGAAGAACGGCTGATCACCGCGCTGGTGGGCGAGGACGCCGCCGCTGACACCCGCTCCAAATTCCGTCGTATGCTGAGAAACGGGGAGTTCGAGGGCAAGGAGATCGAAATTTCCGTGACGGAACCCGCCTCCAACCCGATCGGCCAGTTCGATATGCCGGGCATGCCGCCAGGCCAGGTGATCAACCTGTCGGAGATGATGAAAGGTCTGATGGGCAACCGCCCGCAACAGAAGCGGCGGATGACGGTGGAAGCCGCGCGCAAGCTGCTGGAAGCCGAGGAAGCCGACCAGTTGCTCGACAACGACCAACTGACCAAGGACGCGGTCTCGCACGCGGAAAACCACGGCATCGTGTTCATCGATGAGATCGACAAGATATGCGCTCGTACGACGGAGGGTGGCTTCCGGGGCGGCGACGTGTCTCGCGAAGGCGTGCAGCGCGACCTGCTGCCGCTGATCGAGGGCACCACCGTGAACACCAAATACGGCCTGGTGAAGACGGACCATGTGCTGTTCATCGCCTCGGGCGCGTTCCATCTGGCCAAGCCGTCCGACCTGCTGCCGGAATTGCAGGGGCGCCTGCCGATCCGGGTGGAACTGGCGCCGCTGTCGCGCGATGATCTGCGGCGTATCCTGACCGAACCCGAACACTCCCTGGTGAAGCAATACGCGGCGCTGATGGGGACCGAGAACGTGACCCTGGATTTTGCCGAGGACGCGATCGACGCCCTGGCCGATCTGGCATCCGAGATCAACGACCGGGTGGAGAATATCGGCGCGCGCCGGCTGCACACGGTGCTGGAGCGGCTGCTGGAGGATATCAGCTTCACCGCCACCGACCGCGGCGGCGAATCGATCACCGTCGATGCCGCCTATGTGAACGACAAAGTGGCGCCGTTGGCCCAGAAGGGTGACCTCAGTCGGTTTATTCTCTAGCCGTGCGTTCCCACGGGTGTTATAACGTCTGTGCAAACCAGGAGGGTTAGCCCATGCAAGCGTTGAAACTGACCCAGATCGGCAATTCCGTCGGTGTTATCCTTCCGCGCGAACTCCTCGCCAAGCTCGGCCTGGCGAAGGGCTCCACGGTTTACGCGATCGACCAGCCCGACGGAGTTCGGCTGACCACCGCCGATCCCGACTTCGAGGCACAAATGGACGTCGCTCGGCGCGTGATGCGGGAACGCCGGGCGGTGCTGCGCGAACTGGCGAAGTGACCGTCTGGCTGTCCCGCCAGGTCATTCTCGCCGTCCACGACGAACAACTGGCCGAACATGGCGGCGCGATCGGCGTTCGCGACGAGGGCCTGCTGGACAGCGCCCTCGCCCGTCCTCTGAACCGTGCTGGCTATGGGGAGCCGGACATCGCCGAGTTGGGCGCGCTGTACGGGATCGCGATCGCGCGGAACCACCCGTTCGTGGATGGCAACAAGCGGACTGCCTATGTGGCTCTGGAGTCGTTCCTACTGCTGAACGGCTGCCGGTTCCCCGTCAGCGACGCCGAGGCCGTGGTGGTGATGCTCGCCATGGCATCGGGAGAGATCGACGACGCGGAGTTCATCGACTGGGTGCGGGCCAACACGGTTATAGACTGAACCGTTACCCGCCCGGTGGCGCCGGACGCCCGGATCATGGCACAAGCCTGCTGACACCAACGGCCCGAACCATTGACCGATGCACCTCCACCGCCCCTCTCTCACCGTCATTGCCGAGCTTGACCCGGCAACCCACACCCGGCGGTCGAAGCGCGGGTTGCCGGATCAAGCCCGGCAAGGACGAGAGGGACGGGGACGCTATCGGTCAATGATTAGGGCCGTGGGTATAACGTCTGGAACCGGAGCGCAGCCATGCCCGTTAAACCCCTTGGCAAACCGCGGGTCATAGCCCTCGAAGAGCATTTTCAGGACCCCGAACTGGGTGCCATGTACGGCCCATTGGATGCCAACGCAGCCGCGCATGTGCGCGACCGATTGGAATCATTGGGAGAAATCCGGCTGAAGGAGATGGATGAGGCGGGGATCGACATCCAGGTCATCTCCCATTCGGCGCCGTCCGTGCAGAAGATGGACGCGGAAAGCGCCGTCCGCATGGCGCGTCTGGTGAACGACCGGCTGCACACGGCCATCGGCAACCATCCCGACCGCTTTGCCGGCTTCGCCACCATCCCCACGCCCGACCCCAAGGCCGCGGCCGACGAATTGGAGCGCGCGGTCACCAAGCTGGGTTTCAAGGGCGCCATGGTGCACGGCCTGACCAACGGGCGCTTTCTGGACGAACCCGACTTCTGGCCGATCTTCGAGCGAGCCCAGGCGCTGGATGTGCCGCTCTATTTCCACCCGGCCGTGCCATCCCAGGCGGTGATCGACGCCTACTACAAGGAATACATGGACAAATTCCCGATCATCCTGCGCGCCGCCTGGGGTTTCACCATGGAAACCGCGACCCAGGGGCTGCGCCTGGTGCTGTCGGGCGTGTTCGACAAATACCCGGGCATGCAGGTCATTTTCGGCCATCTGGGCGAGGGACTGCCCTTCTACACCTGGCGCATCAACATGACCCTGGCGCGGGACGGCCGTCACGAACAATGGTTCCGTGACATTTTCACCTCGCATTTCCATATCACCACCAGCGGCTTCTGGTCCGACCCGGCGCTGATGATGTGCGTGCAGGAACTCGGGGTCGACCGCATCATGTTCTCGGTCGACTGGCCGTTCGCGCCCAACCGGCCGGCCACCGACTGGCTGCATCGCATTCCGCTCTGCGCCGAGGACCGCGCCAAGATCGCCAGCGGCAATGCACGCCGCCTGCTGAAGTTGTAAAGGACCCCATGCAAGACCCGTTCGTCATCCCGGAAGAACCCACCGCCGCCGCCGCGATCGCCGCGATCGGTGAGGAACTCGACATCTTCGACGACTGGATGGAGCGCTATCAGTTCATCATCGAGATGGGCCGCAAACTGCCGCCGTTCCCCGAGCCATGGGCCGATGACGCCCACCGGGTGCCAGGCTGCCAAAGCCGCGTCTGGATGGAAGCGACGGTGCGGGACGGCGCCATGTTCTTCGCCGGCGCTTCGGATGCCGCGATCGTCTCCGGCCTGGTGGCGTTGCTGTTGCGCGTCTATTCCGGCCGTCCGGTGGAGGAAATCCTGGCGACCGACCCGGTCTTCCTGAAGGACCTCGGCCTGTTGGAGGCGCTGTCGACCAATCGCGGCAACGGCATCGCTTCAATGGCGCGCAAGGTGCGTGAGGCCGCCGCCCTGCAACGCGCCGCCCCGTCCCGCGCTGATTGATCCCGGCTCGTGTGGGTTTCCGCCCGGGTTGGGTTGGTCGTTGGGGCCTATTTCACCTCGATCGCCGTCACGGGCTTCATGCCGCTGTGGTATTCCGACCGGGGCATATCGGCCGAGGAAATCGGTCAGATCCTAGGCACTGCCACGTTCCTGCGCATCCTGGCCGGGCCGGGTTGGGGCAACGTAACCGACCGCATTGGCCGGCGGCGCCCGGTGCTGCTGGTGGCAGGGCTGGCGGCGACCGCGATGGCGCTGATGTTCGTGCCGGCACAGGGCTTCGTGCTGCTGGTGCTGGTGGCGTCCGGTCAGGGGATCGCGGCGTCGGCGCTCAATCCGTTGATCGACTCCCTGGCCTTGGCCCTGGCGCGCGAGGGACGCATGGAATACGGGCCGGTGCGCGCCATCGGTTCGGCCACGTTCATGATTACCACCGCGACGGTGGGATCGCTGTTGACGGCCATCGGGTCCTGGGTGGTGCCCTGGTTGATGGCGACCGGCTATGGGTTGGCCACCTTGTTCAGCCGGTTCCTGCCAGAGGCCGCCGCTCCGCCCGCGGTGGCTCGCAGCTTCAACGGCATGGCTCTGTTCCGCAATCCGGGCTTCCGTCTTGCGGTGCTGTCCAGCGGCCTGATCCAGGGCTCGCACGCGGCCTATTACGGGTTTGCGGCGCTGTTCTGGCGGTCCCAAGGGTTCAGCGACACGGTCATCGGCCTGTTATTGGCCGAGGGCATCATCATGGAGATCCTGCTGTTCGCCCGCGGCCGGCGTCTGATCGCGTATCTGGGACCCGCCGGCCTGACCTTCTGCGCCGCCCTGGCCTGCGCCATCCGCTGGGGAGTGACCGCCGCCAGCCCGCCTCTGGCGATCCTGGCGCTGATCCAATTCCTGCATGCGGCGACCTTCGCGATGCAGCATATTTCGGCGATGACCGTGCTCAGCCGTTACGTCCCGGTGGAACGAGCCGCCACCGCCCAGGCGCTGCATGGGGCGCTGGGATACGGAGCGCCAAACGGCATCATGATGCTGATCGCCGGCTGGCTCTACGCCCGCTACGGCGGCGTGGCGTTCCTTGCGATGGCGGTGGTCGGTGGAGCGGCCATGCTGGTGGCCGTGCCGCTTACCCGCCTGGAGGCGGCGAAGGATTCTGATCCCAGTTCGGATCGTCGCTAGGGCTCAGCGGTTGATCGGCGGAGGCGAGCAAGCCGCGCCCGGGGACGAAGTTGACTTCCAGGCGGATGCCATCCGGGTCCTCGAAGACGAAGAAGTAGTAGCCCGGTGCGAAATTGCCCTCCAGCGGGCCGCGGTCGATAGTGCCGCCCATCTCGCGCACTTTGGCCGCCGCCGCGTCGACATCCTCCCGCGAACGCGCGCGCAGACACAGGTGGTGCAATCCCACCCGATTGGGCACGAACCGCTCGTTCTCATGCTCCGGCGCGCAACGCTGGATGCCGATCGCGGTGCGTCCGCCGACATGGTACAGGAAGTTGTTGCCGTCATAGACCTTGGTCATGCCCAGAAACGGCAGCAACTCGGCATAGAAGGCCCGGGCTTTCTCCCATTGGCTCACGGTCAGGATCACGTGGGCCATTCCGTTGACTTCGATCATCGATCGGTTGCGCCTTTATCGCTGGAGGGAGTTGGCAAGAGGGCGTCGGGGCTCCGCCCCGAACCCCGCGAGGGGCTTTGCCCCCTCGACCCCCACCAAGGCTGGGCCTTGGATGCCGTTTATTGGGTCAGCGGTGAAAGGGGGCCGACACGGACGTTGAAACGCCAGGGTTGGCCCCCTTTCACCCCTGACCCAATGAATCGCGGTCCAGGGGCCGTAGCCCCTGGTGGGTTCGAAGGGCGAAGCCCTCGCGGGGTCCGGGGCGGAGCCCCGACGCCTGTCATACCGCGCGGCGTCTAAGACCGGTAAGACCCGTTGATGTCGATATACCCATGCGTCAGGTCGCAGGTCCAAACCGTCGATTTGCCGCGACCCAGCCCGATATCGATGTCGATTTCGATCTCCTGGCCCTTCATATGCGCCACCACCGGCGTTTCGTCATAGCCGGGCACAACGCCGCCTTCCTTCGCCATCCACGTGCCGCCAACCCCGATCGACAGCTTGTCGCGATCCGCCGGCTCCCCGGCCTTGCCGACCGCCATCACGATGCGGCCCCAGTTGGCGTCCTCTCCGGCGATGGCGGTCTTCACCAAGGGCGAGTTCGCGACCGTCATCGCGATTTTCTTCGCCGACCGCGCGGTCGTCGCACCGGTCACGTTGATCTTGACCAGCTTCTGCGCGCCCTCTCCGTCCCGCACCACCTGCAAGGCCAGGTCCAGCAACAGATCCCGCAATTGCGCGGCGAAATCCTTCAGGATCGGCCCACCTTCCGCCGGCACCCGAGGATGCTTGGTCTGCCCGGTCGCAATCAAAAGTACCGTGTCGGACGTGGACGTATCGGAATCCACCGTCGTCGCGTTGAACGTCGTGTCCACACCCTTGCGCAACATCGCCTGCAAGGCCGGAGCCGGGATCTTCGCGTCGGTGAACACGAAGCACAGCATCGTCGCCATGTCCGGCGCGATCATGCCGCTGCCCTTGGCGATGCCGGTGATCCGCACCTCGGCGTCCCCGATCTTCGCCACCCGGGTGGCCGCTTTCGGGAATGTATCCGTGGTCATGATGCCGCGGGCGGCAGCTTCCCACCCATCCTCGGTCAAGCCGTCATGCAGGGCGGGCAATCCGGCGATCAGCTTCTCATGCGGCAGCACTTCGCCGATCACCCCGGTCGAGGCCACGAAGACCTGCTTCGGCGGACAGCCGGCAAGCTTGCCTGCCGCGGCGGCGGTGGCGACGCAGGCATCGCGGCCGGCCTTGCCGGTGAACACATTCGCGTTCCCCGCATTCACCACCACCAACCTTGCCTTCCCCCCACCCAACGCCGCTCGGCACCAATCCACCGGCGCGCCAGGGCATTTGTTGGAGGTGAACACACCGGCGGCGGTGCTACCGGACGGCACCTCCATCATCACCACATCGGTGCGTCCCTTGTATCGGATTCCGACCTCGGCGGCGTTCAGGCGAACCCCAGCCAATGGCGGCAGCGCCGGCAATGCAACGGCGAGCGGGGAGACGGAACTTGTCATGATTCCCTTCCTTGTCTTTTTTACCGTGTTCTGGGACCGGCTGGAGGCCGGAGCGGTTCCGATCGAGCGGGAAACCACTCCGGCACTTTGTTCGGTGAAATGCTTCTACGTCAGCGCGAGGGTGGCGGTACCGCCGTATCGGTGGCCCGGATCGGCGAGCCGTCAAGATTGAACTGCTCGATGGTAACGGCGGCGCGGGCACGGGTGAGCGCGGTCTGCACACCCTGCTGGATCATCTGCTGGCGCAGTTCTTCCTGAGCGTCCTCAAACGACGGCGGCGCGGCCTTGCGTCGCTCGGTCACCTGGATGACGTGCCAGCCGAATTGGGTCTTTACCGGCGTGGCGGTCACCTCGTTGTCCTTCAAGGTGAAGGCCGCGGCAGCGAATTCCGGCACCATCTGGTCCTGCTTGAAGAACCCAAGATCGCCACCGTTCTGCGCCGACCCAGGGTCCTTGCTGTACTGCTTGGACAGGGCGGCGAAATCGGTGCCCTTCTTCAGATCGGCGATGATGGTTTTCGCGGTCGCTTCGTCGGGTACCAGGATATGGCGGGCCCGCACTTCGATAGCACCCGCCTTGCCGGCGATGTCGCGGTCATAGCGGGCGCGTACGGCCGCATCGCTGATCTGCGGGCCGACTTCCTTCTGCAGCAGGGCTGCCTCGGTGGCACGCTCGACCGCGACCGCGACCTGGCGCTGCACCTCCGGGTCCTTGTCCGCGCCGGTCTTGCGGGCTTCCGCCACCAGGGCACGTCCCCCGATCAACTGGTCGAGCAGGACCGGATACAGCGTCTGCGGCGGCATGGCGCGGGCGTTTTCCGGCAATCCGGACACGGCGGCCTGCACCTCGCTGAGGCGGATCGGCACGCCATCGACCTTGGCGACGATGGGATCGACCGGCGCGGTCGCTGCTTGAGAGTGGGCGGTCCCGCAAAGCAGAGGCAGCGCAAGCAGCGCTCCGGCAAGGCAACGGGCCGTGGCCCCGGCGGATGGTGCCGCGAAGAGAGACATTGAAACTCCTGGGTGAAGCGCCGAACAATGATGACGGAACCGGCCGTGGCTCACAAGGACAGGAAACGAGGATCGGCGGTTCTCATTTTGACCTGGCACATTGCTTCCGCCGACGTCGCCAAGTTGTGCTCCCTGACGGACGAAGGCGACTTCACGTCCCGATCGAACTGAACCCGTCACGCCGCGTTCGTCGCCTCCACCCCATACGGCCGAACCAAACCCCGCAACGGCACGTCAAACGCCTGATGGATCGCCCAGATCATCGCAACCGTCAGGCGCCGCTTGCCGGCCAACACCTCGCTGGCGCGGGAACGCGATCCCAGCACGCGTGCCAGATCGGCGGCCGAAAAGCGACCTTGCTCGATATGAAAATGTAGCGATTGCACTGGATCGGGCGGCGGGATCGGCGCCACCTGATCCTCATAGAGGCCGACCAGGGTCGCAATCACCTCCAGCCGGTCACTGTCCGCGGATCCCGCGGGCGCGCCCCATAGCCGCCCGATCTCCGCCATCGCGGCCGCATGGTCCTCGGGCGAGCGGATGGGTTTGATGTCAAACATCAAAAACTCCTACCATTGGTCGACGGTCAAGGCGTCGATCCGGTCATACTCGGCATGGGTCCCCAGAAATTTGATCCACACCACGCGCGATGGGAAGTGAATGGCGGTGATCAGCCGGTAGTTTCCGCCGAATATCGGAAAGCGGACGTGTTCGCCATTCAACGGCACCGCCCGGGGAAGGCTGGCCATGACATCGTTCATCGATACCCATACGACACTCGATACCACGTCGTACCACACACGCAGGGGCGCCTCGGTCTCCGGATGACGGGCCCAAAACTCACGTAACGTCACCTGCTTGATGATCCGCATATTCTAAACCAATAGTATGTTCCCAAATTGGGATCAAGCGATATGCCAACCAAGCCGCCATGCTCATTTTGCCCCATCGCGCTTGTCCTTCTGGACGGAACAACCTTTGCACGGGCGATTCATGGTTCGCGGGATAGAAGAAGGCCAAGATCCCGAGTAGGTCATCGCAGAACCGGAATGCCAGGTAAGCCGTCATGATCAGCGAATTCGTGCACTCCGTGGTCGGACGTCGAACCGGCCACAGCTTCGCGAAACACGCGACGCCATCGTCAACCACAGATTCGCGGAATCAAGGATTCCCATCCTTGTGGCCGGATCGCATCTGGTCATGACAATGAGCATACCATGTTCCGCGATGACGCCTGTTGGTGAACGAGTATCCCGGCTATCGCGTTGGGCCGGTGGACGCGCGGCATACGCAGCTTGGGCCAGGCGTGAAGATCCCATTTGCCTGGGCACCCCCTTACCGGACCTGGAATAGAACCCAACATCCTGCGTGTACCGTAAACAACGAGGGGGGTTCACCATGCGTATCCGATTGATTGCCGCAACACTCGCGACGTGCCTGTTCAGCCTTGCGGCCTGGGCGCAAACCGCGCCGCCGACGCGGATCCGCGGCACGATCGCCGCCGTGACCCAGCAGATGCTGACCGTCACCAGCCGTGATGGCCAGACAATGGAGATCATGCTGAACGATCCGCTGACCGTGATGACGGTCAAGAATGTGGAGCTGAAGTCGATCGCTCCCGGCACCTATATCGGCACCGCGACCCGGACCGTGGGCGGAATCTTGCAGGCGATCGAGGTCCTGGTGTTCCCCGAAGCGATGCGTGGGGCCGGCGAAGGGCATTACGCCTGGGACCTGGAGCCAGGCAGCATGATGACCAACGCGACCGTCAGCGGCGCGATGGATGCCAGCGTCGGGCGAGAGCTGAAGCTGACCTTCAAGGGCGAAAGCAACACCGTCGTCGTCCCGCAGGGCGTGCCGGTGGTGACGTTCGTGCCGGCCGAACGGGCGGACCTGAAGCCGGGTGCGAAGGTGTTCCTGGCGGCGACGAAGAACGATCACGGTCATTTCGCCGCCGGGCGCGTGACGGTGGAAAAGGATGGCGTCGCGCCCCCGATGTAGCCGATCGGCATCGCGGATCGACTGCATTAGATCGACTGGGGCGGCGGTTCCCGCTGCCCTGGTCTTTGTGCCCGTGTCGCTTCAGGACGTGGGTCGACACAGTATCCCGTCCGACCGATCCTCTTCGTGGGTCCGGCAATAACCGCTTCACAAGGGGCATGACGCCGTCGTGATGGGCGGAGGTCCACAATCCACGACCGTCTCTCGACCCGCATTGCAAGTCGTGGATCACGGATCTGCATCCGCCATGACGGGGAAGGGCGGGTCCGTCGCTCCAGCCGCCTCGGTGGCTACCGGACAAGCCGCCTTGGCGCCGCCATGGGGCTGACAGAAACATTGTCAGCCGCGTGAATCCCCTTCTATCCTCGGTCCAGGATGGAAATTCCCCAAGGAGCCGCGCCATGGCCGTCACCGTAAAGCAACTGCATCCCCTGTTCGTTGGCGAAGTCAGCGGGGTTGACCTGCGCCAGCCGTTGAACCGGGACGAGGTCACCGCCCTGAACGATGCCATCAACAAGCACGGCATCCTGATCTACCACGACCAGCACATCACCGATGAACAGCAGAAGGCGTTCAGCCGCAACTTCGGCGACCTGGAAACCACCGTGCGTGCCATCCGCGGCGACTTCGTGCCGCGGCTGGACGTCCATATGGCTGACATTTCCAACCTAGACGAGCACAACAAAGTCCTTCCCGCCAATGACCGTCGCCGTCTCAACTCTCTTGGCAACCGTCTGTGGCACTCCGACAGCAGCTTCAAGCGGGTGCCGGCGCGGTTTTCCCTGCTGTCCGCCCGCGTCATCCCCAGTTGGGGCGGGGAAACCCAGTTCGCCGACATGCGCGCCGCCTGGGACGCCCTGCCGGACCGCATGAAGGCCCGCGTCGAGGGCATGATCTGCGAGCACACCCAATTGTTCTCCCGCGGCAAGATCGGCTTCACCGATTGGTCGCCCGAGGAACGCGCGAAGATGGATCCGGTGCCGCAGGTTATGGTGCGCACCCATCCCGGGTCGGGCCGCAAGTCGCTATATCTGTCATCCCATGCCGGCCGCATTCAGGGGATGGAGGAGCCGGAGGCGCGCATGCTGCTGCTGGATCTGGTCGAGTTCGCGACGCAGCCTCAGTTCGTCCACACCCATACCTGGCAGGTCGGCGACCTGGTGATGTGGGACAATCGCTGCACCATGCATCGGGCTCGCGAATACGACGAAACCGAGGTCCGCGACATGCACCGCACCACCGTGTCCGATGGCGTGGCAACCGTGCCTGAAGCCGTGGCCGCGTAAATGAGCGGCGGGCACAGGCTCGCCATTCTGACCCGAGGCGTGCCGGTTCGATGGCTGGCACGCGCTGCTTTGCTGCTGGGCATCGGTCTGCTGCTGCCGCGAGCGGGCATCGCCGCGTGCACGCCGATTGCGTTCGGCAAACCCACCGTCTGGCGCGCTGCGCTGGGCGATCCAACCCTGACGATCACCTTTCTGGGTCATGCCAGTTTCTTGATCGAAAGCCCGTCCGGGGTGCGGGCGGCCACCGACTACGGGGCGACGTTCGGGCCGGTCGAGCCACCCGATATCGTGACGATGAACCGCGCCCATTCGATGCACAACACGCCCTATCCCGACCCGCGCATCCGCTTCCCGCTGAAGGGATGGCAGGAAGGGGCAACGCCACCCAACCACGATGTCGTCCTGCGCGACATGCGGGTCACCAACCTGCCCACAAACCTGCGGTCCTGGAGCGGCGGGACCGAGATCAACGCGAACTCGGTCTTCATCTTCGAGAGCGGAGGACTGTGCATCGCCCATCTCGGGCATCTGCACCATCTGCTGTTGCCCGCGGACCTGGACGCGTTGGGCCGTATCGACATTCTGATGATCGCGGTGGATGGCGGATACACTTTGGGCCACCAGGACGCGGTGGAGCTGATCGGTCAGATCCATCCCAGGATCGTGCTGCCGATGCATTATTTCAGCCACCAGAACCTGGCGCGGTTCCTGTCGCTGATGCGCGACAAGTTCGCGATCGACGTGCGGGACACGCCGTCGTTCCAGATATCTCGCGCGACCTTGCCCATCGAACCGACGGTGATCGCTCTGCCTGGGCCACACTGAGCATGATGATCCGGATCGCGCCCCGTTGGGCCTGAGTGTCGGACCCTACGGAACTCACACATCTCGAAATGGGGCACTGGCAGGAGAAAATCCTCCCCCGCCCCTTGCGGGAGGGGGTTGGGGGGAGGGATTTTACGCAATATCCATGCGAGCTTACCCCTCCCCCCGCCCCCTCCCGCAAGGGGAGGGGGAGAATTTCCTACCCTGCCGCGATTTGTGAATGCCGAAAGCGTCGGGCCTGGGCGTCGGAACACCCAGGCCCAAACGTCACGCTATACCGAGATTTGGTCGAGGTCCTTTCCGGCATGTTCCGGGCTGCAGGTCCAGATCACGATCACCTGGATGACCATGATGATTGGGATCAGCAGGAACGCGGCCTGAAACGAGCCGGTGACTTCTCGCAAGTAGACGGACACGAAGGGCCACAGGACGTAGCCGCAAAACATCCCGATGGTCCAACTGAACCCGTTGCCGACGCCGCGGATTCGCGTTGGGTACATCTCGGCCGTGTAGGTCGTGATCGGCCCCCATGCGCCGAGCAGGCCCCAGCCCCAGACGAGGCCCAGGATCAGGAGGGTGGTTTTGTCGGTGGCGAAGATCCACCAGGTCATGAACACGGTGGCCTGCAACAGAAAGAACGCGAATCCAAGCCGTCTTCCCAGCTTGTCGATGAACCAACCCGCGGTGCAGATTCCCGTGACGCCGACCAGGCCCCACCAGATGTAGAAGTTGCCATACTCGGCCGCCGAGAACCCGTGGGTTTCCTTCAGGAAGATCGGCATCCACAGTCCGATCGTGCTGAAGGCGATGACCGACGTCGCCGCCAGGAACGTCGCCAGCATGGTATTCTTGATCAGGTCGGGCATGAACAACTGCTTGATTCCGACCTTGTCGGCCTTGTTGAACCAGGCATTGTCCTCGGGGCTGAGTGCCTGTCCTTGGGCCACGCGAGCCCGCAGGCGGTTCTTCCGATCCATTGTGCGGACCCAGTAGGGTGATTCCGGGCACATCATTCTGACGTAGATCGCGATCAATGCGATGATGGCCGGGGGAATGAACGCCATTCGCCAGCCCCAGCGTTCCACAATGAACATCGCGATGCCGCCGGCCAGCGCCGCGCCGATGCCCCAGGTGGAGCGGTCGGCGCTGATCACCCGACCTCGCAGCCGCGCCGGCCAGGTTTCCGCGACAAGCATCGACCCGATCGCCCATTCGCCGTTCAAGGAGAACCGGACCAGGGCATAGGCCGCGACGAAGAACCAGAAGTTCGACGACAGTGCCACCAATGGCATCGACAAGGAAAACAGCGCGATATTGATCGCCAGAAGGTTACGACGACCATACTTGTCCGCCAGCCACGGCCAGAAATACAGGCCGACGATACCCAGCAACATCGCGATTTGTACACCGGAGCGATAGGTCGTTAGCTCCACCGCGAATTCCTTGATGACGAAGGGGGCGACGATGGCGAAAATCACCCCGTCCATCCCATCGAAACCCCAGCCCAAACCGTTCGCTGCCGCGATGTGCCAATGCGTCGGTGTGATCCGTGATGTGTCCGCCGCGGCGCGAAATGCCGCTGATTGCATGTGTTTCTGTTCGAGCGGTCCCATAACGCCAGGGTTGTCTTGGACGGTCGAGCCGTCCGACAGTGTTTGTGTCGCCGACATAGCGTTTCCTTCCCAGTCTTGGTGTTTTTTTTGTTCAACAACCAATTGGAGACTAGGCACGCTCCGGCGCCGCATGCAAACGCGGCTATTGTCAGTCAGTTGCGCGGCATCGGACTATGTTGCGGCCATCGCGACTTCGGTTGGTTGATGGTAGCGGAACCAAAGACCGATATTTGCGGGCCTCGATCCCGTGGTCAGGGTGCTTGTCTCTTCACAGCACCGTTCTTGTGCAAATCCGCCTTCGCGCGAAGGGTATTTTCGCACAAATGTTGGGCAAATGATTAGGGGGCGATCATTTTCAGTGAATGATAATCGGCTGTGAATTGCACGATAAAAAGCGGAAACGAGATCATTTCCCGTTTCCGCTCAAGCCAAATCGGCTTCAGTAAGACTTCGGCAGATCCAGGACTCGTTCCGCCAAATAAGACAGCACCAGCTCCCGGCTGACCGGCGCGATGCGGGGCAGCATGCTTTCGCGGAACAGCCGCTCGACATGGAATTCCTGAGCGTAGCCCATGCCGCCGTGGGTCAGCACCGCCTGCTCCGCCGCGCGATAGCCTGCCTCGGCTGCCAGGTACTTGGCGGCGTTCGCCTCCGCCCCGCACTCCATCCCCTGGTCGTATTTCCAGGCGGCCTTGAACACCAGCAGGTCGGCCGCTTCCAGTTCCGCCCAATTCCGCGCCAGAGGATGCTGGATTCCCTGGTTCTGTCCGATCGGCCGACCGAACACCACCCGTTCCCGCGCATACTTTGCTGCCCGCGACAGCGCCGCTCGGCCGATCCCGATCGCCTCGGCCGCGACCAGCACGCGTTCGGGGTTCAGCCCGTGGATGATGGCGCGGAACCCTTCGCCTTCCTCCCCGATGCGGTCTTCCACCGGCACCCGCATGTCCTCAAAGAACACCATGTTCGAATCCACCGCGTGCCGGCCCATCTTGTGGATCAGCCGCACATCCGCATGGGCGCGGTCGAGGTCGGTGTAGAACAGGGTCAGCCCATGCGACTTGCGCTTGACCTTGTCCAACGGCGTGGTCCGCGCCAGCAGCAGAATCTTGTTCGCGACCTGCGCCGTCGAGGTCCAGATCTTGGAGCCATTGATCAGGTAGTGGTCGCCATGCCGGTCCGCGCGGGTCGTCATTGCCATCGTGTTGAGGCCGGCATTTGGCTCCGTGACGCCGAAGCAGGCCTTGTCCTTGCCGGCGATCAGCGGCGGCAGCATGCGCTGCTTTTGCGCCTCCGTGCCATGCACCACCACCGGGTTGAGGCCGAAGATGTTGATGTGGACGGCGCTCGCCCCGCTCATGGCCGCGCCGGATTCGGCGATGGCCTGCATCATCAGCGCCGCCTCGATGATCCCCAGGCCTGCGCCGCCATAGGCTTCCGGCATGGCAATGCCGAGCCAGTTGCCCTCGGCGAGGGCGTCGAAGAAGGCGTGTGGGAAGGTGGCGGTGGTTTCGCGCTCCAGCCAGTAGGTGTCGTCGAAGCGCTGGCACAGCCGCTGAATTTCATCGCGGATTTGGACTTGATTGCCGGTGAGATTGAAATCCATGGATGGGACGCTTTCCAGGCCAACAGGGTTAGGACGTGTTGGACCCATCCTATACGGGTATCGGCCGCACGGGAAATCGGGCTGGGTGATGGGGGGGGGCGGGAAGCGCCTCATACCAACTGACCCTAACCATCGACCGCTTCACCGCCACCTCATCGTCATTGCCGGGTCAAGCCCACGGCTGTCCGGTTTAAATAACTTGTACTTTCCATATTTATGGATTCGACTCGAACCCATCGCAACACCGCGAATCGGGACAGGGTCGAATCACATGGAACCGCACAGGAATACAGTCATACACAGCC
>CALQHT020000030.1 GCA_943330455.2 Nitrosovibrio sp. Nv4
ACAACAGGTTCGGTACCCAAGTCTGGAAGACCTACAACGACATTGTCCGCGCCTGCGCCAGGGCTTGGAATTGGTTCGTCTCGGACCCGGCGAGGATCACCTCGATTGGTACCCGGGAATGGGTGATTCTTTAAGCGGGTTGGTATCAGATCAACGCGATCCAGCAATCGACCGGGGAAGCGGTGACCGCGATCAAGAGCATCAGTTCGACGATCGAGCAGGTGAGCAATATCGCCACAACGATCGCCTCGGCCGTGGAGCAGCAGGGCAACGCGACGTCGGAGATCGCCCGCAACGTGCAGCAGACCGCCGCCAGCACGCAAGCGGTCGGGGAGAACATCCAAGGCGTGACCCAGGCCGCAAACGACACCGGCGCGGCGGCGTCCCAGGTGCTGAGTTCGTCGGGCGAACTATCGAAACAGGCCGAGATGCTGACGGTCGAAATGGGCAAGTTCCTGGATCAGGTGCGCGCCGCCTGATCGGGGCGAGGCCCGGACGGAGCCGTTGCCTGTCGCGATGAACCCGCCCATTGGGCGGGTTCATCTGTTTGCTGCTTCAGTGCCACGCGACGCCATCCGCGCGATCTGGTGGTGAGCACCGGTGTTTCCCACGGCGTGGCCGGTGCGGACCCGCCATGAGGCGGTCTCAACACCAGATGTTGCGTGTCGCCTTGGCTCTTCAAGCGGAGACGGTCAGCTCCGCCATGTCAAACCGATACACGCGTGCGGTGTTGCCGCCGGCGATCTTGGCCTGTTCGTCGTCCGGGACGCCGGTCAAGATCTCCGCCAGGATTTTCCGCGATTGGGGAAACGTTGACTCGCTGTGCGGATAGTCCGAACCCCACATCAGATTGTCGACACCGATGGCGTCTCGCAAGCGAATGCCGATGGCATCCTCCTGGAAGCTCAGCACGACATTACGGCGGAAGAAGTCGCTCGGCATCATACCATTTTTGAAACGATAAATCGCCTCACCCTGGCGCTCGCGGTACGTGTAGTCCATGGTCGAGAGTACATGGGGCGCCCAGGACAGTTCAAACTCAACGATAGCCAGTATTAGGCTGGGATGCCGCTCGAACACCCCCGAGAAGATCATGTCGCACATCGACAACGCCGGGTAGAACGCCTTGGTCGCACGGCTGCTGGCGTCGCGCAGCGTTTTGTCACCGATCCCGCGGACCCTGCCCTGCCGCCGTGTCGCCGTGTGCAGGCTCAGTGGCATGTTCAGCGCCGCGGCGGCGGCCCAGAACGGCTCATACTCCGATTGGTCATAGCGCCGGTCCTCGAGTGGATACTCGGTGATCATCGCACCGGCCAGGCCCAGTCGGGCGGCCCGCTCCAGTTCCTTGATCCCATCCTGAACGTCGTCCAGGTTGATCATCGCGATGCCCTTAAGCCGAGCGGGATCCGTGCGGCAGAATTCGGCGAGCCAGTCGTTATATGCACGGAATATAGCGGACATCAGCGGCGTGTCCGTCAGCTTGAAGTAGAATAGCCCTTGTGAGGGATAGATGACTTCACCGGCCACCCCATCGAGCGCCATGTCCTTGATGTGTTGCGCTGGGTCGTAGCCACCACGCAGCACGTCTTCGAATCGCCCCTGACCGGTGATGGTCTCGGGGGCGTCGAACCGCGCGCCTGCGTTCGAGATGAGGCCGATCCCAGAAAGGATCTGATCCGCCTCGACCACGATCTGATCGGCGCCATCGATCCGCTGTATCCGTGGCGCACGATCCCGGAACGGCGCATCGATGCGAGTCAGCCACAAATCGGGCGGTTCGAACACGTGAGAGTCAGACGAGAGAACCAGGGGCAGCATCGACGTCTCCTTTGTGATCCGGCGCGAGCAGCACCTTTGGCAACCTGTCGATCGTCGTCAAGGTGGGCGCGGTTAGTGATCCATGCCCGGCTGCCGTCAAGACTGCCTCAGGGTCCACTTAGACGATGACCAAGAATACCGAGTCAGGAGGCGACGGCACGTGCCTCTCCACGTCATGGCGGGTTCGGACCCACCATCCACGACTTGCAGCGTTGATCTCGGCAACGTCGTGGGTGGTGGGCCTTCGCCCGCCCTGACGGGATTTTGGCGTCCGTATCCCTGTCGGAGCGTTAATTCCTGGCGCCGTCTTAGTTCAGCCGCAGGTCCAGGATGTGCTTCGGATCGGCCTGCAACTCACCCTTTTCGACGCGCTTGACGATATCGACCAGCGCGGCGTTGGCGGGGGTGGGGATGCCGATTTCCTCGCCCTTGCGGACGATCAGGCCGTTCAGGAACTCGATTTCCGTGCGGCGGCCCTTGACCATGTCCTGGCCCATCGACGGGCGGTGTTCGCCGCCGCCAGCCTTGGCGACCTCGGCCAGGCGGTGCTCGTCGTATTCCTTGATCGCGGCCGCGTCCCCCTCGCCGGCACGGGCGATGATTTCCGGGTCGATGTGGTGGACTTCCTCCAGCTCATAGCCGAGCGCCTGACCGACGCGGATTGCCTCGCTGCCCAGGCGGGAGCCGAAGCGGCGCAGCGAGTCGTTGGTCAGGATGGCCTTGCTGACCAGCCCGGTGGAGGCGGACATGCCGTTCGCCATCGCGTTGGTCACCAGCTTCGACCAGCGCTCGCCCCAGATATTGGTGGTTGCCAAAGCCGAGTCGGACAACGCCACCAGACGACGGACTTCTTCGACCCGGTCGGTGATGCGGCCATGCACTTCGCCGGTGCGGAAGACGGTGTGCTTGTCACCGCTTTTGCCGGCGGCGCGCTTCACATGGGCGGGTTCGGCCAGATCGACGGTGATGGAGCTGGCGATGCAGCCGATCACCTTGCCCCAGCCGACGACGCCGGCGATGGTTTCCTCGTTCATGCAGTTCTGCAACGACACCACGAAGCCGGCCGGGGCCAGATACTGGGCGATCATGGTGGTCGCCCACTCGGTGTCGTAGGATTTCATGCAGACGAAGGCGATGTCGAAGGGCTTTTCCTTCGCCGCCTGCTGCAATTCGGTCAGGTGCAGAGCGCGGACCGGGGTCGACCAGGGTTCGACGTCTCGAAGGTGAGAGACCTTCAGGCCGTTGGCCTTCATGGCTTCGACATTGGCCGGCCAGGGGTCGATGAAGGTGATGTCCTCGCCGGCCCGCGCCATATGCGCTCCGGCATAGGCGCCGACGGCTCCGGTGCCCATGACTGCGATCTTGTAGCCCATTTGGTTTCCTCCCGCTTCAGGATGCGTAGGCGCCTAGTGTGACGCGATGGACGGGAAAGGCAATGTCTGGGGGGTGTCAGGCGTGCGCGCCCTCCAGATAGGCGGCGCGGATTTCGGGGCGGGCCAGAAGTTCGGCGCCCGTGCCGGCCATGGTGATCGCGCCGTTCACCAGCACGTAGCCGCGATGCGCCAGCCGCAGGGCCTGATAGGCGTTCTGCTCCACCAGCAGCACGGTCAGGCCCGTGGCGCGGTTCAGGTCGCGGATCGCCCCGAAAATCTGTCGCACCACCAACGGCGCCAGTCCCAGCGACGGTTCGTCCAACAACAATAACCGAGGCCGCGACATCAACGCTCGCCCGATCGCCAGCATCTGCTGTTCGCCGCCCGACAGCGTGCCGCCGCGTTGGGTCATCCGCTCCTTCAGGCGAGGGAACAGGGTGAAGACCTGCTCCATGACGGTGCCGATGTCGGTCTGGCCGGAGACTTCCGCGCCCATCAGCAGGTTTTCGTAGACGGTCATGCGGCCGAAGATGCGGCGCCCCTCCGGCGCCTGGGCGATGCGTTGGCGCATGATCAGGTGCGTTGGCAGGCGGGTGATGTCGGCGCCGTTATAGACGATGGACCCGGTGCGCGCCTGGGGATTGCCGCAGATGGTCATCATCAGGGTGGATTTGCCGGCTCCGTTGGCGCCGATCAGGGTGACGATCTCGCCTTCATGCACCTCCAGGTCCACGCCGCGCAGGGCCTGGATGGCGCCGTAGAAGGCGGTGACACCGGTCAGGGACAGCAGGGCGGTCATGCGGCGACCTCGTCTTCGTCGCCTTCGCCCAGATAGGCGGCGATCACGGCGGGGTCGGCGCGGACCTCGGCCGGGGTGCCGTCGCTGATCTTCTTGCCGTGGTCCAGCACCACGATGTGGTCGGAGATGCGCATCACGACGCCCATATCGTGCTCGATCAGCAGCAGGGAGCACCCGCCGTCGCGAATGCGTAGCAGCAGCCCGTTCAGTTCGTCGGATTCCCGCGGGTTGAGGCCGGCGGCGGGCTCGTCCAGGCACAGCAGGACGGGGTCGATGCACATGGCGCGAGCGATTTCCAGGCGGCGTTGCGCGCCATAGGGCAGGGACCCGGCGAGGTCGTCGGCGCGATCGATCAGACCGGTGGCGTCCAGCCAGTGGCGGGCCTTGTCCATGCCGGCGGCCTCCGCGGCTCGGTAACGCCCCAGACCGAGGACGGCCAGAACGCCGAACCCGGTCGCCGCCATCAGGGTGTTGTGCTGTGCCACCAGCAGGTTTTCCAGCGCGGTCATACCGGCGAACAAACGGATGTTCTGGAAGGTGCGCGCGACCTTGGCGCGCGACGCGATCCGGTGGCCGGGCAGGCGATGCAGCGCGTGCGCTTTCCCGTCCGTATGGGTCAGGGTGATGGCACCGGTGGTCGGACGGTAGAAGCCGGTGATGCAGTTGAACACAGTGGTCTTGCCGGCGCCGTTCGGGCCGATGACCGCGGTGATGTCGCCTTCTTTGGCCTGGAACGACAGGTCGTCCACGGCTTTCAGGCCGCCGAACCGCATGGTCAGGTTGTCAACGGAGAGCAACGGGGCCATCAGCCGGTCTCCCGCGCCACGGGTTGTTGCTTTGTCAAGGTCGCGGTGGCGTCTCTTCCGGCGATCAGGCCGCGCGGGCGCAGCACCATCATGACCACCAGGGCCAGGCCGAAGATCAGCATGCGGTAGGTGGGCAACTCGCCCGCGATCCCCGCGAAGAACGGGCTGTCCATCTGGGCGGCGAGCCAGCTTAGCAGTTCGCGCAACATTTCCAGGCCGCCGACCATGATCAGGGCGGCCAAGGCCACGCCGAGCTGGCTGCCGAGGCCCCCCAGCACCACGATGGCCAGGACTGTCGCGCTTTCAATGAATGTAAAACTTTCCGGGCTGATGAAGGCCTGTCTGGTGGCGAAGAACGCGCCGGCGAAACCGCCGAACATCGCACCAATGGCGAAGGCGCTGAGTTTCGTGTTGGTGACGTCGATGCCCAGGCTGCGGCAGGCGACTTCGTCTTCTCGCAGGGCCTCCCAGGCGCGTCCCAGCGGCATGCGGCGCAGGCGGATGGTGGCCCAGTTGGTCAGCAGCGCCAACGCCAGGATCACGTAATAGAGGAAGATGACGCGCTGGATGGTTTCCGGCTCGATGCCGAAGAAGTCGGAGAATGTGCCCTCCCCGCCGTCCATGCTGAAACTTAGGCCGAACAGGGTGGGGCGAGGAATGTCGGATATGCCATTGGGGCCGTGCGTCAGGGACACCCAGTTGATGAGGATGACCCGGATGATTTCTCCGAATGCCAAAGTCACGATGGCCAGGTAGTCGCCGCGCAGGCGCAGGACCGGGAAACCGAGCAGGATGCCGCAGAAGGCGGCGAGGATGCCGGCGAGGGGCAGGCAGATCCAGAAGCCGAACCCGAAGTATTCGGCCAGTAGCGCGTAGGAATAGGCGCCGACCGCGTAGAACGCGACGTATCCCAGGTCCAGCAGACCGGCCAGCCCCACCACGATGTTCAGACCCCAGCCGAGCATGACGTAGGTGAGGACGAGGGTGCCGAGGTCGACGTAGTAGCGGGAGCCTCCGAAGGGGAGCGCTATGGCGAGCGCCAGCAGCGCGGGGGTCAGATAGCGGCTGGCCTTGGTCAGGGTTTCGGCGAGGGCTTTGTTCGGGGCTTGGGGTCGGCCTTGGTGACGGTCTCTCCAGAGCAGCATGCCCAGGCGGCCGAAGAAGACCATGCCGACGAGGACGGCGACCGCGATGGGGTTGGGGACCAGGTCCAGTCCGGCGGCGGCGTTGTGGGTGACCAAGCCGACCATGGGGCCGAACAGACCGAGGGCGACGGCGGCGGAGAGGAAGGCGTCTTTCAGGGCGGTCATGCGTCTTGGGCGCCTGGTGGACGGGGTTTTCGGGCGAGGGGGTTGCTGTGCTGGGGTGCTGCCATGCGTAGTTGGTCGCATGGAGTGGAGTGGGGTTCAAGGTTGGTGGGGTTGGTGGGGTGGGATTGGTGGGTCTGCCCAGGTGGGCTTCCGTCTGGCTTTGGCAGTGTCCGGACATCGCTCGGGGCCACCATGGATCGGCTTCCAGTCGCGGGGCGGAACCGGTTGGTCGCTTGGATCGTTCGTGCCGTGGTCATGAACGCCGCCGCCTGCTCGGCGTAGCGGGGTGACTCCGGGCGGCGGATCGTTGCGTTTTCAAAGACGCTGGGTACTATCTGGGGGTGTTATCTGGCCTCGGCACCGTCCGGGTCTGACGGAAAGGCCAGGCCCTCATACAATTCCCCCAACGGCACCGCGGCGGCGATCTCCGGCAGGGGGAGGTCCACGTCGCCGATCAGGATGTGCCCGACCCAATCGTCCCCATCGCGGGAGAACACCGTCGCGGCCTGGAGGGTTTGTTCCAGGATCACGTAGCGTTGGATGGATGGGGTGTCGCGGTATTCGCGGTTCTTTTCGATCCGGTCCGTGTCCGACGTGCTGGCACTGAGAATTTCGAACACGATGACGGGTTCGGTGACGACCGTCGCGTCAACCGGGACGGGCGAGCACACGACGAACGCATCCGGGTAGCGAATCCGCCCGGCCACCTGGATTTTCAGTTCACTCCCCACCGCTCGGCAGGGTCCGCCGCGGAGGCGATCCCGCAACGCGCCGATGAGGTTGACCTGGATGAAGGCGTGCGCGGCCGTGCCACCGGTCATGGCGACTGGTTCGAAACCGTCGAATTCATATTTCATGGGCTGGCGGTTTTCCCAGTCCAGGAATTCCGCCAGGGTCATGGTGTATTGCAGGGCCGCGCTCATGGGCGGGAGTATAGCACTGGCCGAGCGTCCGGGGATAACTGATTTGCAGTGCGGGTCGGACCTGCTTATCGGTCCTGAAGGCGGACCGGCGCCCGCCGCCGCAAGGGCCAAAGCGGACGCCGCCGTCAGGGGGTTGCCTTCAGGGGGTTGCCTTCAGGGCACCCCACTCATCATGGGCGCCCCCGAACGCGGTATTGGCAAACCTGGGGTCGTCGTCCGGCCAGGTGCGGCATGCATCTGTTATTTCCGCGCATCGATCAGGCGCAATTCGAACGACAGTCGCATGAAGTAACGCAGACGCTCCAGGCCCAGATTCGCTTCGACGAGCTTTACATCGCGCGCCTTCGTGAACGTGGCACCAATCAGCAATTCCAGCACGTCCAGCGCGGTGCTTTCGATCCGGTCGCCCAGCACGAATTTCTGCTTGCGCGGATATTTCTCCACGGTGGGAATCAGCCACAAAAGAACCTGGTACATCGCTTCCAGCGCTGGTCCGGTCGTTCGGGCATTGTTGGCGGTTTCGATCATGCGGCCATCCTGGCGCATAGGCCCCCGAGTCGGGAAACCTTATTCTCTATCCACTCCAATCGTTGCAAATACGGTGTTTAATCCGTGAAAATTCCCCAGGGGCTACGCCCCTGGACCCCTTGCAGGACGTAAAGAGATAAAGATCAAAGAGGTGAAAGCGTTCTGGCCACCCGGAAACCGATGCCGCCGCCCCGGCTGCCGGGGGAGTCCCCGAGGCGGGAGCCGGCGCGGACGCCCCACGGAATGCCGTACCAGGAGCCGCCGCGCAGGACACACTGACAACCCAGGGTTGTATTTCGTGGGTTCTCATTTACGATCCGCGACTCGCTATAGGTCGGAAACTAACAATCCGCGACCCATTGCCATGCATTGCCGAGCATGTCTTTCAGTTCGAAACCGTTGGCGGGGAAAGTCCCAACTGGCGAGGTGCCCTTGTAGCCGTCATCGCAGGCGAAATAAGTTCCAAGATCCTTCCTCGCCGCATCGAGGCTACCGGCCAGAGATCCATCAGAAACATTGGCATACCGGCAGGCATTGTCCGAATCCCAATACCGCGCGGGCGACGACGTCTTCATCACCCGCTCCCCCCTCGCCGCATACTCCCACTCCACCTCGCTCGGCAGCCGATATGGCCCAGTGGCATTGCCCTTGTTAAGCCATCTCAGATAGGCCATCGCGTCGTCATAACTGGTACACACGATCGGATGCTGGTCCTTGTTGCCGACCGCCTTGTTCAAAGCATCGTCGAACGAGGCGAGGCATTTATCGATGGCATCGCGCGAGGCCTTGGGGAACGGCGAAGTCTTGTTGTCCATGAACACCGCAAACTGCGCCCGGGTGACATGCGTGCGACCGAGATAGAATGGCTGCTGCACCGGCACCGCGCGCCGCTCACCGCCGGTTCGCGCCCAATCGGGAACCTTTTCCCTGTCGTTCTCCGCCTTGGTGACACCCAGGTTGACCATGCCAGCCGGGATCAGCACGAGTTCGAATTCGGGGCAGGTGTCGCAACCTTTAGCCCGGATGGCAGTGAACGGAGCAGGTTCCGGTTTGGCCGCCTGCGGTGGGTCCGGCGGTTTTGCCTGCGGCTTGGGGTCCGCGGCAGGCTGAGTGGTCAGCGCCGGAGGCTGGGGCGTGGCATCCGGTGATGGTGTCGGCGAAGGTTTCACCTGTGCGTCGGGTGCGGCAGCGGTTGCCGGCGCCGGAGGGTTCGCGGCTGGCTTCGGACCGGGGGAAGGAGCGGGCGTAGATGAAGGGGCCGCGGCAGGTGACGTCACCATCGCGACCTGGCCTGCTGGCTGATGTCCCGGGCCGATAAGGCCAGTCACCCAGACGCCCAAGACAGCCAACACCGCCACCCCCGCCAGCCCCAGCATGGCCCGGCCCGGGAACGCTCGGCCCGTCGAGGTCCGTCCCGCTGTCGGTGTCGCAGCGAGAAAAGCAAGGTCGCCGACAAGGTCGGAAGTCAGCGATGTACCGCCGGATACCCGACCGCCACCCGCGGACCCCACCCCACCGAGCGAGGCGCCGCCGCCGAGCGAAGACTGTGGCGATGATGCGGGATTGGCGGGGGCGACGGGTGCGGGGGGCGGCGCGGCCCCGCCCGCGACGGTACCGGAAAGCTCGGCGCCCGCAGGTGGGGGAGGGCCGATGAACGTGGTGCCCGCAGCGCCGGGGATCGCCACGGGTCCAGCGTTCCGCGACGACCGCGCCAGCCACGGTTTCCGCAGCGCGGCGTCGATGTCCTTCGCCAACGCGCCGATCCGCAGTGCGACATCCTCGCGTTCCTGGTCCCGGTTGCGCAGGTCGTGGAACTTGGTGCCCTGGCGGGACCGCAGCAGTTTCAGCACCTCCGGGTCCAGGCAGTCCGCCGATTGGATCGGCTGGACGTAGGATGTATCAATGTAATGGAACGGGAAAATCAGGTCGTTGCGGCCAAGTTCGATCTCGCGCTGGCGGAACAGCATCACTTCCTTGCAGCACATCTCGCTGTGCAGGAAGCCCGGGGTGACGATTGGGTTGAAGAACAAAGAACGGTCGATCGCCTGGTGGATCTGTTCCAGCCAGTCGGTGCCGCGCGGGATGAATTCCTCATCCTGCAGGATATCCACAATCGGACGGCCGACCAGAAGTTGCAGTTGCCGTTTCAGTCGCAGGCGGATGCGGGTCAGTTCACGATCGGAATTCTCGTCGTCGGAGCGGGTATAGCTCCAGAACCCGACCGGCCCTTCAGGTTCCGCCACTGTTGCCCCTCTCCCGCCACTCCGGTCCCTCTCCGGCGTTGCCTCGGACTATAGGGGCGTTAAGGCTGGGAGGGAACCGGGTAGCCATGGATCGGTCGGATTGGCAGGCGATCCATGACTGTTGCAGGTCGTTCTACGCACCGGTCTCCGCATCAGGGTCCGACGGGAACGCAATCCCCTCATACAATTCCGTCAGAGAAATAACGACGCCGATTTCCGGCATCGACAGGTCCGCGTCACCGATCAGCACATCCGCCACCCAATCGTTCCCAGATCGAGCATAGACCGTCGCCGCCTGTCGCGTCTGTTCCAGGATCACGTAGCGCTGGATCGACGGGGTCAGCCGATACTCCCGGTACTTCCCGATCCGGTCGGTATAGGATGTGCTCGGACTCAGGATCTCGAACACCACGACGGGATCGGTCACGACCTGTGTTCCCCGTAGTGGCGTCGAGCACAATACGAAGGCGTCCGGATAGCGAATGGACCCTGAGACCAGAACTTTCAGTCGACTGCCCACCACGCGGCACCGGCCGCCGCGAAGCCTGTTCCCCAAAGCAGCGATCAGATTGACCTGAATGAACGCATGATCCGTCGTCCCGCCGGCCCTGGCGACTGGCCGGACTCCGTCGAACTCATACGGGAGTTCCTGGCGTTCTTCCCACGCCAGGAACTCAGCAAGCGTCATGGGTTTGAGCAGGTCGGAACTCATGACCCGATCAGAGCACTCCCGCCCTGTCAGTAACTCCGCGGCATCCCCAACACATGCTCCGCCACATACGACAGAATCAAATTCGTGCTGATCGGCGCCACCTGATACAGCCGCGTCTCGCGGAACTTCCGCTCCACGTCGTATTCTTCCGCGAACCCGAACCCACCATGAGTCTGAATACAAGCCTCCGCCGCGGCCCAGGCAGCATCGGCGGCCAGCATCTTGCCCATATTGGCTTCCTCGCCCGGAGTCTGCCCCGCCTCGAACTTCGCCAAACCCGCCTGCACCATCAACTCCGCCGCCCGCATCTGAGCGTAAGCCCGCGCGATCGGGAACTGAATGCCCTGGTTCTGGCCGATCGGACGGCCGAACACCACGCGCTCGCGCGCGTAATCCGCCGCCTTCTTGATGAACCAACGCGCATCGCCAATGCATTCCGCCGCGATCAGCAGGCGTTCGGCGTTCATCCCGTCCAGGATGTAACGAAACCCACGGCCTTCCTTGCCGATCAGATTGGCGGCCGGAACGATCATGTTGTCGAAGAAAATCTGCGTGGAATTATGGTTCATCATCGTGCGGATGGGGGTGATGGTCATCCCCTTGCCCAATGTTTCCCGCATGTCGACCACGAAAGTGGACAGGCCCTCGGTGCGCTTCTCCACCTTGTCCCGAGACGTCGTCCGGGCCAGCAACAGCATCAGGTCGGAATGTTCCGCTCGACTTGTCCAGACCTTCTGTCCATTCACCACGTAATGATCGCCGTCCAGACGAGCAAACGTGCGCAGCGACGTCGTATCGGTGCCGCTGGTCGGCTCGGTCACGCCGAAGGCTTGCAGGCGAAGCGCGCCGGTGGCGATGCCGGGCAGGTATTGGCGCTTCTGGTCCTCGGAGCCGTGCCGCAGGATGGTGCCCATGATATACATCTGGGCGTGGCAGGCGGCGGCGTTGCAGCCCTCGGCGTGGATGGTTTCCAGGATCGCCGCGCCGGCGGACAGGGGCAGGCCGGCGCCGCCATATTCCTCGGGGATCAGGGCGCCCAGGTAGCCGGCCTCGGTCAATGCGCGCACGAACGCGGTGGGATAGGCGCGCTCCTGATCCAGCTTGCGCCAGTATTCGCCGGGGTAACGGGCACAAAGCTTCGCCACCTCCTCCCGGATTTCGGTATGGGGGTCAACGAGCCGAGGCTGGTCCATGCTGCTCTCCGAACGCCGCCGCGGGGGCGGGCAGGTCTGTGGTGGGTCTGCGATCGGCCGGTCTTAGGGCGGCGGCCGGGTGGGGTGCAAGCCAAGGCCGATCGGGCGGACGCCCCCTCAGCCCATCCGCAGCCATTATTTCGCGGTCAACCGCTGTACCGAGCCAACGTAGCGCCGCACGGGGTCGCCGGCTTGCCCTTTGGACACCCCCACGATCATCTCGGTGACCGCGGCCCCCAAGGCGTGCACGGCCTGGTGCCGATCCAGACCGCCGGCCACCAGACCGCGCAGTTTCCGCGCCACCTCGGGCGGATCGTTCAGCGCTACCTGATTCTCGACAACGGTATGAATCGTGGCATGGAGCACCATGTTTCCCGCGGTTTCACCCGCGGTCCGATGGTATTTCTCCACCAGTGCGGTGCGGGCCGACTCATCCAACGCCAGCCATTCAGCCGGGTCGGGGGCGATAGACGGGTCATAGGAATGGATGGTCATCGGTCATCTCCTACGTTTCCATGCCTACATTGTCAGGGCCATGTATTTCCGTGCGTTCATCCGGCGCAGTTCCCTGAAATACCGCTCGTTCTGGTCGTCCCGCCGCGTGGTGTCCCGCGACAGCCGATACATGTGGCGCGACACGACAATGGCAATCGCGTGCACCGCGTGGTGGCGATCGAGCCCCTGCGCTATCAATTGCCGCAGCCGCTCCCGCACCGGCTCCATGGTCGCATCCATCGCCACCTGGTTTTCGACGATCGCGTGCAGGGTACAATGCATCTGCTCGTTCACGCCGCGGTCCCCGATGCTGTGATGATAGTCTCGCACCAGTGCAACCCGAGCCTCCGCGTCCAACGCCATCCACGCGACGGGGTCGGGCGGGTTCAGAGGGTCATAGGAATCAATCGCCATCAAATGCATCCTTGGTGCAAACACGGGGGCCATCATGCCGACCCGGCCCGCCACCCGGCAAGCCGTTGGATCAGACAACGCCAAACCACCAGAAGGAGACGACCATGCTGAAACAGTCGCTGCAAACCAATGGCCGCGCGTTCGGCGCCATGGTCATGGAATTCCTGACACCAGGCATGCCAGCCATCATCGCCGCCACCGGCGCCGAATTCGCCCTGTTCGACATGGAACACACCGGCGCCACCCTGGAAACCATGAAATCCATGGTCGCCGGCTGCCGAGGCCTCAACATCGCCCCCATCGTCCGCGTCCCCCGCGGCGAATACCACTTCATCGCCCGAGCCATGGATATCGGCGCGCATGGCATCATGGTGCCGATGGTCGGATCGGCGAAAGAAGCCGCCCACATCGCGTCCTGCGCCCATTACCCGCCGGTCGGACAGCGCGGCGCCGCCTTCGGAGTCGCCCATGACGACTACAAGGCCACCGATCCCGCCACCGCCATGGCCCGCGCCGCCGCCCGCACCCTGGTGATCGCGCAGATCGAAACCGTCGAGGGCCTCAATGACGTCGAAGCCATCGCCGCAACCCCCAACGTCGACGTCATCTGGCTCGGCCATTTCGACCTGAGCAACTTCATGGGCATTCCCGGCCAATTCCAGCACCCGGATTTCCTGGCCGCGGTGCGCCGGGTGGTCGCGGCGGCGAAAGCGCACGGCAAGATTGCCGGGTTCATGGTGGCGAATGAGGCCTGGGCCCAGGAATACTGGCGCCACGGCTACCGGATGCTGGCCTATGGCGTGGATCACCTGATCTACCAGGCCGCCCTGCGAGCCGGCCTGGACCGGATGCGCGCCCTTGAATAATCCGACATCCGGTCATCCCATCCCGTTCGGCCCGTGCTAGGATCGCCCCATGGCTGCAGTCCGCAAATACGCCTTCGCCCGGATGACCGTCGATGAGTTCCTGTCCTGGGACCCCAAGGACCGGTCTGGCCGGTTATGGCAACTGATCGATGGGGAGCCGGTGGCGATGGCGCCAGGCTCCGATATGCATGGGTCCATTCAGAGCGAAATCAGCGGCCTGCTGCGCGATCACCTGCTGCGAAAGGGTAGCCCATGCCGTGTCGTAACCACCCCCGGAATCGTCCCCCGCATTGGCGCCAACCGCAATTATCGTATTCCTGACCTGGGTGTCACCTGCGCGCCTCCGTCGCGGGAACTCATGATACCCGACCCCGTCCTGCTGATCGAAATCCTCTCCCCGTCGAACGAGGCCGAAACCCGCGCCAATATCTGGGCCTACACGACGATCCCCTCGGTCCGGGAAATCCTCGCGGTCCGCTCCACCCGCATGGAAGCCGAACTGCTGCGCCGCCGCGACGACGGCTCCTGGCCGGAGGAACCCGAGCTGATCGGTCCCGGCGCGAACCTGTCCCTGGTCAGCGTCGACTTCGTCACGCCTCTCGCCGCCTTCTATCGGACGACCGAACTGGGCTGACCCAATTTGCTTCCCGGACGCCCCAGGCTACCCTGCCGGAAACACGGAGGGACATCATGGAAGCGGGATATCTAGGTGTCGGCAGCATGGGCCAACCCATGGCCGGCAAGTTGCTGGATGGCGGTCACCAACTGACGATCCACGACGTCAACGAAGCCGCCATGCGGCCATTGCTGGATCGCCAGGCCCGGCGTGCCAACTCACCGAAGGAACTGGCGGATCAGTGCGAGATCGTCTTCGTCTCACTGCCCACCCTGGCCGTGTTCCGGCACATCGTGTTCGGCGAGAACGGCCTGCTGCAGGGCAACCGGATGAAGATCCTGGTCAACACCTGCACCGTCGGCGTGCCCTTCGTGAAGGAAATCGAAGCCGCCATGGCCGCCAAGGGCGTCACCGTGGTGGATTGTCCGATCTCCGGCGGTCCCACCGGCTCCCGAGATGGCACATTGTCGGTGATGGTGTCGGGCGACGCCAAGGCCATTGAGACGATCCGTCCGATGATCTCGCTGTGGGGCCCCACCGTGACGATCGCCGGAGACAAACCCGGCGTCGCGCAGGTCCTTAAGCTGACCAACAACATCCTGTTCGCGGTCTCGCTGATGGCTGCGTCCGAGGCGTTCGTGATGGGCGCCAAAGGCGGGCTCGATCCGGAGCTGATGCTGACCGCGATCAACGCCGGCAGCGGCGCCAACCGTGCGACCCAGGTCATGATCCCCAACGCCGTGCTGACCCGCGGTTTCGACTACGGCGCCGCCATGCACATCCTCATGAAGGACATCGACCTCGCCATGGAACTCGGCGAGGAACTTGGCGTCCCCATGTGGGTCTGCCAGGCGGCGAGGCTGGTGTTCAAGCACGCGATGTTCACAAGGTCCCCCAACGACGACATGACCACCGTCATCCAGTCGATCGAGCAAGGCGCCGGCTATGAACTTCCCAAGACACGCTGATATGATGGGGAATTCCAGAGGCAACCCCGCCTTCCGAACGCGCGTCCGGCATGCGATCTTGCCGGACGCGACCACCAAATCAGGAGAAGTCCGATGATCACCCTCTACGGCATGGGCAGCCCCAACGTCGTCAAAATCTATATCGCGCTGGAGGAATTGGGCCTTCCCTACACCGTCGCGCCGGTCGATGTGTTTACCGGCAAGCAGTTCGACGCCGAATTCCTGAAAATGAACCCGAACGCGAAAGTGCCGGTCATCGTCGACAGCGACGGTCCCGGCGGCAAGCCGTGCACTCTGTTCGAGTCCGGCGCCATCCTGCTGTACTTGGCCGAAAAGACCGGCAAGCTGCTGCCCGCCGACATGGCCGCGAAGTATGAGGCCATTCAGTGGATGATGGTCCAGATGACCACTGTCGGTCCGATGTTCGGCCAGCACGTCCACTTCACCCGCTTCGCCCCGGCCGGCAACGACTACTCGAAAAGCCGCTACGCCACCCAGGTGCATCGCGTGTTCGAGGTGATCGACCAGCGCCTGGCCGCCAGCCCCTATCTGGGCGGCGCGGAATACGGCCTCGCCGACATCGCCACCTATCCCTGGGCGCGGAATATCCCTGTCCTGCTGGGTGCCGATGCCGCCGCAAAATTCCCCAACGTGATGCGCTGGGTCGGCGTCATCAACGAACGTCCGGCCGTGAAGAAGGCCCTGGCGCAGGTGGACGACATCCGCGCCCGGACCACGCAATTCGACAAGGCCCAGCCTCAGGATCTGGACAAACTGTTCGGCCGGGGCACCTTCGCCGCCGCTTGATCCGTCGGCAGCGCCTTGCCGCTTGAAACCTTGCCGCTTGGTTCATTGGCAAAGCGTTAGCCATCCCATGCAACCCTGCGGGCAATGCGATCCCCTCGCATACACCCGTAGGAGTTGTAGAAATGCCAGACTCTCCGCTTGATCGACACTACCCCGGCCCCTATGATCGGGACATGGAACAACGCGTTGCCCGGCTGGAGGATGACATGCGCGAGATGAAAGCCTCCGTCGTGCGCCTGGAATCGTCGGTCCATGACGTTCGGCAAAGCACCGCCCGCATTGAAGCCATGTTCGCCGCCACCGCCCCCCATCTGGCGACCAAGGCCGACCTCGCGGACAAGCCGACGAAGACCTATCTCTGGGGCGTAATGGCGGTTCTCCTGACCTCCTATGCCTCGGGCCTGGCCGCGCTCGCCATCCTGAAATAACGTTGCGCGGTTGCATGGCTGGGTGACCGGCCACTGGGACAGGCCACTGGGACAGGCCACTGGGACAGGCCACTGGGACAGGCCGCGCAACACATTGCCCCGAAAAGCGCCCCCAAACATTGCCCTCTGGCGCGCATCGGGGCAGAAAGCGCGTGGCAGAGGAGATCCCATGGACAACCCGACCTGGCAGGAAAGCGTCTACGCGGCGCTCAAAGCCGCCCGCATCACCATTCTGGGCTACGTGCCCGATGCTGGCCACGCGCACCTGATCAACGCCGCGCACGCGGACCCCGACATGCAGACCGTCGTCCTCACCACCGAGGAAGAGGGCATCGCCCTGTCCGCCGGTGCCTGGCTCGGTGGGCAACGCGCGGTCATGCTCATGCAGTCGTCCGGCGTTGGCAACTGCATCAACATGCTGTCCCTGCCGCTGAACTGCCGCATGCCGTTCCTGACCCTGGTCACGATGCGCGGCGAATGGGGGGAGTTCAATCCCTGGCAAGTCCCCATGGGCGCCGCCACCCAACCCGTCCTGACCGCCGCGGGCGTGCATGTCCGGCGCGCCGACCAGCCCGATGAAGTGGCGGAGATGGTCGCCGCCTCCGCCGCCCTGGCATTCGACAGCCAGATCCCGGTGGCGGTGCTGCTCTCCCAGAGACTGATCGGCGCGAAGGTGTTTGTGAAATGAGCCGCCCCAACGATGGAACCCTGGACCGGCGTGACGTCGTGGCCGCCCTGATGCGCGACCCGGGCGATCTGCTGGTCGTCACCGGCCTCGGCGCCGCGACCTACGATGTTGGCGCGACCGGCGACCGACCGCTGAATTTCTACCTGTGGGGCGCCATGGGCGGCACCGCCATGATCGGGCTGGGGATCGCGCTGGCGCAGCCCTCCCGCCGGGTGCTGGTCGTCACCGGCGATGGCGAGATGCTGATGGGCATGGGGTCCCTGGCCTCCATCGCCGCCGCCGGAGCACCCAACCTGGCCATCGCCGTACTGGACAACATGCGCTACGGCGAAACCGGGTCCCAGTACAGCCACACCGGCCACACAACGGACCTGCAAGCCGTGGCAGCCGCCTGCGGCTGGACCCGCACCGCCACCGCGCGCAGCATGGACGAAGTGGAAGCCCTGCGGCCCCGCCTGCGCTCGGAGAATCTTTTCGCCGTCCTGCGCATATCGGCGGAAGAAAAGCCGCGCCATCTGCCGCCGCGCGACGGGGCCTATCTGTCCGACCGGTTCCGCCGAGCCCTGGGCGTGGTCGTGGACTGATCTGTTGCCTGCCGGTGTTGCCAGCCGGACCGACACGGTTCGGCAGGCGCCTCGGGCTACGCTGCATTTCACACTGGAATTCGCGTTCAATTTCGGGGACAATGCAAGGCTTAGGAGATGTAACACCGGACGCTACCGGCGCTTACAGACAGGGATAGGCAAGGAGGCACGGACGGTGACCCGGTGAGCACGGCTGGCTCGGGATGCCCGATGGCGGCGGAAAGCAAAAAATGACGGACAGGCGAGTGCTGACATGGCCCCGGGTCGTTCTGGCGGTTGTCGCGTGCATGGGCACAGCCGCATTTTTCGGCGTGCTGCCGATCGGCCATCCGGAAGCCCAGGAGGCGCCCGCGCAGGCGCGTCCCGCCGGTCCGCCCTCGGGTCCAATCGTCCCGGTTTCTGTCACCAATGTCGTGCGGATGGATGTGCCGATCCTGCTGCGTGGCCTGGGCACTGTCCAATCGATGAACGCCGTGCAACTGCGCAGCCGCGTCGATGGCCTGTTGCAGGAGGTCTCCGTCACCGAGGGGCAGGAGGTCAAGAAAGGCGACCTGCTCGCGGTGATCGATCCCCGCCCGTTCAAGGCGTTGCTTGACGTCGCCCTGGCGCGCCGCAAACAGGACCTCGCGGCGCTGGAGAACGCTCGCACCGAGTTGGTCCGCTATACCACCCTGGCGCAGCGGGAGATCGCGTCGAAGCAAAAGCTCGACGCGGTGCAGATGCAGGTCAGCCAATTCACCGCCGCCCTGGGCGCGAACGACGCGCTGATCGCCGCCGCGGAGCTGAATGTGACGTTCTGCTATATCGTGGCACCGTTCGATGCGCGGGTCGGTCTGCGGCTGGTCGATCCCGGCAATGTGGTGCGCGCCGCGGAAGCGACGCCGATGTTCTCCCTGGCACAAATCCGCCCGATCGCGGCAACCTTCACCCTCCCGCAATCCGCCCTCCCCGCCGTTCAGGCCGCCATGGCGCTCGGCAGCCTCCCCGCCGTCGCCTTCAGCGCCGATGACAAGACAGAGCTCGACCAGGGCAGCCTGCTGACAATCGACAATGCGATCGACATCGCGACCGGCACGATCAAGCTGAAGGCGAGCTTTCCCAATGCCAATAATCGCCTGTGGCCGGGCCAGTTCATCAATATGCGGCTGAAGGTCGGCACCGATGCGGGCGCCCTGGTGGTTCCGACATCCGCCGTGCTGTCCGGCCCGATCGGGCAGTATGTCTATGTCGTAAAGCCGGACGCCACCGTCGCTCGCCAAGCCGTGGAAGTCGCGCGGGACAACGGCAAGACCGCCCTGATCGCCAAGGGGGTGGAGGAAGGGCAGACCGTCGTCACCGATGGGCAGTCGCGGCTGCAATCCGGCTCTCGCGTCGCGGTCAACGACCCCAAGCGCCCCGCCGCGGCGGCAACGCCGAGCGGCGGGTTGGGCGCCGGGAAGGCCGGGGGATGATGGGCTTTGGAATGAACCGGGGCGGATTGCGTCAGCACAGGCAGGACAGACGGGGCAGGCACGCATATCCATGAGCATATCGACGCCCTTCATACGCCGACCGATCGCGACATCCCTGTTCATCGCGGCCATGGTGCTGGTGGGGCTCGCCGCTTATCCGTTCCTGCCGGTTGCGCCGCTGCCGCGCATCGACTTCCCGACCATCAACGTCAATGCCCGCTACCCCGGCGCCAGTCCGGAAACCATGGCCAGCACCGTGGCGCAACCGTTGGAGCGGCAGTTCGCCGCGATCTCCGGCATCACCCAAATGACCTCGGTCAGCGTGCTGGGACAGACCCAGGTCACCATCCAGTTCGAGCTGGATCGCAACATCGATGCGGCCGCGGGCGATGTGCAGCGCGCCATCAACGCCGCCAGCGGCCAGTTGCCGCGCAACCTGCCGAACGCCCCCAATTTCTTCAAGGTCAACCCGTCCGACGCGCCGATCCTGATCCTGGCCGTGCAGTCCGACGCGCTGCCGATGATCGAGGTCAACGACTACGCCGACGCCGTGTTGTCGCAGCAGATCTCGCAGATCAGTGGCGTGTCGCAGGTGTTCATCGGCGGGGAGCAGAAACGCGCCGTCCGCATCCAGGTCGATCCGGCCAAGCTCGCGGCGATGGGCCTGACGTTGGAGGACGTGCGCCCGGTGCTGATCAGCGCCACGGTCAACGCACCGAAGGGCACGATCGACGGCGAAACCCGCTCTTACGGCATCTATGCCAACGACCAGCTTACCAAGGCCGCCGAATTCAACGAGGTGATCCTGGGTTGGCGCAACGGCGCGCCGATCCGGGTTAGCGATATCGGCCAGGCGATCGATGCCGCGGAAAACCTGCAACTCGCCGGCTGGCAGAACGGCAAGCGCGGCATCATCCTGCAAATCTTCAAGCAGCCCGACGCCAACGTGATCGAGACGGTGGAGCGGATCAAGGCCGCCCTGCCCCAGCTCGAAGCCTCGATCCCGCCATCGGTGCGGGTCAGTGTGATCGTCGATCGGACCCAGACGATCCGCGCCTCTCTGCATGAGGTGCAGTTCACCCTGCTGCTATGCGTCGGGCTAGTGGTGATGGTGATCTTCCTGTTCCTGCGCAATCTGTGGGCGACGATCATCCCGTCGGTCACCGTGCCGGTCGCGCTGATCTGCACCTTCGCTGTGATGTATGTGCTGGGCTACAGCCTGAACAACCTGTCGCTGATGGCGCTGACGATCGCCGTCGGGTTCGTGGTCGACGATGCCATCGTGATGTTGGAGAACATCTACCGGCATATCGAAAACGGCATGAAGCCGATGGAAGCGGCCCTGAAAGGCGCCGGGGAGATCGGCTTCACCATCGTGTCCATCAGTGTGTCGCTGGTCGCGGTGTTCATACCGTTGCTGCTGATGGGTGGCATAATCGGGCGCCTGTTCCGAGAATTCGCGATGACCGTCAGCATCGCGGTGCTGGTCTCCGCCGTCGTATCGCTGACCCTGACGCCGATGATGTGTTCCCGCTTCCTGCACCATCACCACGGCGGCCACGGGCTGATGTATCGCATCATCGAGAAAGGCTTCGACCTTCTCGCCGCCGGATACCGAAGGTCGCTGGACGTGGCACTTCGGTTCCAGTTCGTCACCCTGATGGTCTTCTTCGGGACGGTCGCGCTGACGGTCTATCTTTATATCAACATTCCCAAAGGATTCTTTCCGACGCAGGATACCGGCGTGGTCATCGGCGTGACCGAGGGCGCGCAGGACATCTCCTTCAAGCGTATGTCGGAGATTCAGCAGGCGCTGACCGATGTGCTGTTCTCCGACCCTGATACCGCCGGGTTCGCCTCCACCATCGGCGCCGGGGTCGGCGGGCAAACCGTCAACAACGGCCGCGTGTTCATCGCGCTGAAACCCTGGGAGGAACGCGTTGGCGGCAGCGCCCAGGCCTATATCGCCCGGATGCGGCCGAAGCTGGCCAAGGTGCAGGGCGGCGCGCTGTTCATGCAGGCGGCGCAGGATATCCGCGTCGGCGGGCGCATCTCGAAGACCGAGTTCCAGTACACCCTGCAAAGCGCCGACCTGGACGACCTGTATCGCTGGGCACCGCGTGTTCTGGAGCGGTTGCGCGGCCTGCCGATGCTGCGCGACCTGACAACCGATCAGCAGGTCGGCGGCACCACCGCTACCTTGACGATCGACCGCGACCAGGCGGCTCGGTTCGGCATCCAGCCGCAGGCCATCGACGACACGCTCTACGACGCGTTCGGGCAGCGGCAGGTCACCCAGTATTTTACCCAGGTGAACACCCACAGGGTGATCCTGGAAGTGATGCCCGGGCAGGCGTCGGATATCGAGACGCTCAACAAGCTCTACGTCAAATCCAACACCGGCCAGGCCGTTCCCCTCGGATCCTTCGTGACCTGGTCGACCAAGCCGGTGCAGCCGCTGTCGATCAGCCACCAGGGTCAGTTCCCGGCGGTGACGATTTCGTTCAACCTGGCGCAAGGGGCGGCGCTTGGTCAGGCGGTGGATGCCATCACCGCGGCGATGCGGCAGATGGGCGTGCCGATCACCGTCCGCGGCACGTTCCAGGGGACCGCGCAGGCGTTCCAATCGTCTCTGGCCAGCCAGCCCTATCTGATCGCGGCGGCGCTGATCACCGTCTACATCATCCTGGGCATGCTGTACGAGAGCTACATCCTGCCGCTGACCATCCTGTCCACTCTGCCGTCGGCCGGCGTGGGCGCGCTGCTGATGCTGATGATCGTGCAATACGACCTGTCGGTGATCGCCCTGATCGGGGTGATCCTGCTGATCGGCATCGTGAAAAAGAACGGGATCATGATGGTCGATTTTGCCATCACCGCGGAACGGCAGAGCGGTCTGTCACCCTATGATGCGATCCGAGAGGCATGCCTGCTGCGATTCCGGCCGATCCTGATGACGACCATGGCGGCGATGCTGTCCGGCCTGCCGCTGATGCTGGGGTCCGGCGCGGGGTCGGAACTGCGCAAGCCGCTGGGATATGCGCTGGTGGGCGGGCTGGCGCTGAGCCAGATTCTGACGCTTTACACGACGCCGATCGTTTATCTGTATCTGGACCGGTTGCAGCATTGGCTGTCGCCGGGGCGGGAGGCGGCTCTGCCGACCCTGGCCGCGAAGCTGGGGGCGGCGGAGGGGGATTAGGGCGGGGCTTTCAGCCCCGGACCCCGACCAGGGGCTTTGCCCCTGTACCCCACCAAAGGCGCGGCCTTTGGAATGCGATACTTTTGGGTGCCTTGCAGGATGGGGCCTACACGCACGCTGATACGTCCGTGTAGGCCCCATCCTGCAATGCACCAATGTTCCGGTTCCAAGGGCCGTCGCCCTTGGCGGGTCCAGGGCAGAGCCCTGGTCGGGGTCCGGGGCTGAAAGCCCCGCCCTAATCCCCCGTTGCCGGCGCAACCAGCGTCGCGCACACTAACGCCACCGACATCAAGGGAGGAACGACGATGGAAGTCCGTCTAGACGGCCGCAGCGCAATCATCACCGGCGCCAGCAAGGGCCTAGGCTTCGCCATGGCCAAGGAATTCGCCGCATCCGGCGCCAACGTGGCCATCCTGGCCCGCAGCCCCGACAGCCTGGCCGAGGCCAAAGCCGCTGCGTCCGTGGGTGCCTCCGGCCGCGTCGAAACCTTCCAGTGCGACGTGTCCAAGGCCGCGGACATCGAAAAGACCGTCGCCGCCGTGATCGCAACCTTCGGCGGGGTCGACATTCTGATCAACAATGCCGGCCTGTCCCGCGCCATGCCGTCCGACCAGATCACCGACGACATCTGGCAGGAAGACCTCGACCTGAAGCTGTTCGCCGCCATCCGCCTCACCCGCCTCGTCTGGCCAGGCATGAAGGAGCGCAAATGGGGCCGCATCATCAACGTCCTGAACACCGGGGCCAAGGCGCCGCGGGCGAACGGCGCGCCGACGGCCGTGTCCCGCGCGGCCGGCATGGCGCTGATGAAGGTGCTGTCCAATGAGGGCGCGCCGCACGGCATCCTGGTGAACGGCATGCTGGTCGGGCAGATCGTCTCCGACCAGATCGCGCGCCGCCACAAGGAAGTCGGCGCCAACACCACGTTCGAGGAGTTCGTCGCCAAGGCCGGCGCCGGCATTCCGATCGGCCGCATGGGCAAGGCCGAGGAATTCGCCGCCATGGCCTGCTTCCTCTGCTCCGACCACGCGGGCTTCACCACCGGCACCGCGATCAACATGGACGGCGGCGCGACGCCCGTCGTCTGATACCGGTCGTCTGATGCCAGCCGCCCCTCACCGTCATTGCCAGGCTTGACCCGGCACCCCGCCGCCGCCATTGCAGCGCGGGTTGCCGGGTCAAGCTCGACAATGGTGGTCAGGGGCGGCCGGTGGGTCGGGCCGGTTTGTGCAACAGACGACGAACAGGACAGACCGATGGCCAAGATCACCCCGGTTGCGACCTTCGACTGCGTCGTGTTCGGCGCGACCGGCGATCTGACCTTACGGAAACTGCTGCCGGCGCTATATCACTGCTTCCGAGACGGCCAGATGCCAGACGATGCACGCGTGATCGGCGCCGCCCGCTCCAACCTGACCGCCGACGACTTTCGCCAACGCGCCGGCGCGGCGCTGGAGAAGCTCGTCACGCCCGACGACCTGGACGCGGACGTCGTGCGCCGCTTCCTGACCGTTCTGGACTATGCCCCGATCGACGTCACCGCGCCCGATGCCGATTGGACGGTGCTGTCGTCCCGGCTGGATCCGAACCGGGTGCGGGTCTTCTACCTGGCGACCTCGCCCGATCTGTATGGGCCGGTCTGCCGAGGCCTGGCAGCGGCCGGCCTGAACACGCCGCAATCACGCGTGGTCCTGGAAAAGCCGATCGGCCACGATCTGGCATCCGCTCAGGCCATCATCCGTGACGTGGCCGCGGTCTTCACCGAGGCGCAGACCTTCCGCATCGACCATTTCCTCGGCAAGGAAACCGTGCAGAACCTGATGGCGCTGCGCTTCGCCAACACGATCTTCGAGCGGCTTTGGACCTCCGACGTCATCGACCACGTGCAGATCACGGTGGCCGAGACAGTGGGGCTGGAAGGCCGCGGCGGCTATTTCGACAAGGCCGGCGTGCTGCGGGACATGGTGCAGAACCACCTGCTGCAACTGCTGTGTCTGATCGCGATGGAACCGCCGGTGTCTTTGGACGCCGATCGGGTGCGCGACGAGAAACTGAAGGTGCTGCGCGCCCTGCGCCCGCTCGCCCCCCATGAAATCCCGAGCCTGACCGTGCGCGGCCAATACGCCCATGGTGCGATCGACGGCAAACCGGTGCCAAGCTATCTGAAGGACCTGGGGCCCGACTCCAGCAGCGCCACCGAAACCTTTGTCGCGTTGAAGGCCGAAATCCGCACCTGGCGCTGGGCAAACGTGCCGTTCTACCTGCGCACCGGCAAGCGCCTGCCACGGAAAGTGTCGGAGATCGTCATCCAGTTCCGCGGCCAGCCTTTCTCGATCTTCCCCGCCGAGTCCGCCGAATGGGAACCCAACCGCCTGGTCATCCGGCTGCAACCCGAGGAAGGGATGCGCCTGTCGATGATGACCAAGGACCCCGGTCCCGGCGGTTTGCGCCTGTCCTCCACCGGCCTGGACATCCGCTTCGAGCAGACCTTCGGCACCCGCTTCCCGGACGCCTATGAACGCCTGCTGATGGACACGGTGCGCGGCGACGCGACCCTGTTCATGCGCCATGATGAGGTGGAGGCCGCCTGGACATGGATCGAGCCGATCCTAAATGCCTGGGCCAGCCGTCCCGACCAGCCGCGCCTGTACCCGGCGGGAAGCTGGGGTCCAACCGCCTCCATCGCGCTGATCGAGCGGGATGGGCGCACCTGGTATGAGGATGTGGGATGATTCTGATCGGACAATACGACTCGCCCTTCGTGCGCCGCGTCGCCATCGCGATGCACTTGTATGGGATGGCCTACGAGCACCGCCCCTGGTCGACCTTCGGCGACGCCGCCCTGATCGCGCCGTTCAATCCGCTGATCCGGGTGCCGACCCTGGTGCTCGATGACGGTGAATCCCTGATCGAAAGCGGCGCCATCCTGGATCATCTGGACCAGGTCGCCGGCCCGGACCGCGCCCTGATCCCGCTCACCGGGGCACCGCGGCGGCAGGCCCTGCGGGTCGTCGGGCTGGCCACCGGATTGGCCGATAAATCCGTCAGCCTGCTGTATGAGCGGCTGCTGCATCAGCCCGCTTCCCAGGTCTGGATGGAGCGCTGCCAGACCCAGATCGCTGGCGTGTTGGCCGCGTTGGAAGCCGATCGGGCGGCCCGTTCCAGTCCTTTCTGGTTCGGCGACCGGATCGGGCATGAAGACATCGCCGTGACCTGCGCCCTGCGCTTCACCCGGGAAGCCCATCCCGGCCTGTTCGACCCGACCCTGTCACCTTCCCTGGCCGCCCACGCGGCTCGGTGCGAGGCCCTGCCCGCCTTCCAGGACATCGTCCAGCCGTTGGCGCCACCGGCTTGACCCAAAAAAATCGGCCCGACCTTGGGGAGATCGGGCCGAGGAAGGTCCGGGTTGACCTGGGTCGCGAGGACCCGTCAGCAGGCACGGGTGTTGGGGCAGTGCAAGCTGAGGACCCCACTATGGCCACGACATTCCGGCCATACCTGTGACGTAGATCACAGCTCGGCGTGAAATCTTGCGCCGCGTCGCATTTCAGCGTCCGAGGGGTCGAAACCCGGACAATATCCCGACAACCTTCCCATCGCCGATTGCCCGACCCGGCCCGGTCGGGGATGATGCCGCCCCACACCCCTTTCCCGCCCAGACCGGAGATCAACGTGTCCACGACGCAAACATCCGACGATCAGGCCGCCAGCCTCCTGTTCCAGCGCAATCGCGACCCCTCCCTGCCGCTACCCGGCCAGTTGAACCAAGTGCGGGGGAACCAGGTGCTGGAAACCATCCTGAACCACCGCTCGGTCCGCGGCTTCCTGCCCGATGCCCTGCCCGACGGCACTTTGGAAACGCTGGTCGCCGCCGCGCAATCCGCCTCGACGTCGTCGAACCTTCAGGTCTGGAGTGTGATCGCGGTGCAAGACACCGAACGGAAATCCCGCATCGCCACCCTGGCCGGCAACCAGCAATTCATCCGCGATGCGCCGCTGCTGCTGATCTGGCTGGCCGACCTCGCGCGCCTGGACGGCATCGCCGCGGATCGGCAATTGCAGGTCGAGGGCACCCATTTCCTGGAAGCCTTCATCCTGGGCATCGTCGACGCCGCCCTCGCGTCCCAATCCGCCATCCTCGCCGCAGAGTCGCTCGGCCTTGGCGGTGTCTATATCGGCGCCATGCGCAACCTGCCCGAGGAAGTCGCCGCCGAGTTGAAACTGCCGCCGCATGTCTTCGCCGTGTTCGGCATGTCGATCGGCTACCCGGATCCCGCCAAGGCCACCGGCATCAAGCCCCGACTGCCCCAGGACATCGTGCTGCACCATGAGCAATATGACAGCGGCCTGAAGCGCGACGCGATCGAGCGCTACAACGCCATCGCCCGCGATTATATGCGCGAACAGGGGATGAAGGAGCAGGATTGGACCGCCCAGGCCACCGGGCGCCTTGCCAGCCCCGCGTCACTGACCGGCCGCGACCGCATCCGCGAGGCCTTGCTCAATCTGGGTTTCGAACTGCGGTAGCGGCCCAACCGCGGCGGATGGGCCATTGCGGTGCGGTCGGCGGGTAAACGATCCGGTGTTTCCGCACGGACGGCAACACCCGTCCGGGTTGGAATTCCAAGGCGGCCCCGATCGAGTTGTGGCTGCGGAGTACAACCACCAGATCGGAGAAAATCCTCCCCCTCCCCTTGTGGGCTTGGGCCGTAAAGCGGACCAAGGTTGGGGGGAGGGGTTTCACGCAACACTCCTGCGGCATAAGCCCTCCCCCGGCCCCCTCCCACAAGGGCAGGGGGAGGATTTTCTCTTACGCCACAATATGTGACCGCCCCCTTACCCAACCCGATGCAGCAGCGCCTGTCCGGTCAGGAACCGACCGACATTGTCCCGCACCAGGTCCGCGATGCGTCGCCGCACCGCCGGACTGCCCAGACCGGACACATGCGGCGTAACGATCAGGTTCGGACAGGACCATAGCGGGTGATCGGTCGGCGGCGGCTCGGGGTCGGTCACATCCAGTCCCGCGCCAGCCAGGTGGCCGGAGTTCAGCGCCGCCACCATCGCCATCGTATCGACAATCCCGCCCCGCGCGATATTCACCAGCACCGCCCTCGCCTTCAGTGCCGCAAAAGCCGCGGTGTCGATCATGCCCTTCGTCTCCGCCGTCAATGCCGAGGCAACAACCAGCGCATCCGCATGCGCCAGCACCGCGTGCAGATCGGACGAGGCCACGACCTCATCCGCGAATTCATCGGTGCGGGCGCTGCGCGCAATCGCCACCACATGCGCACCGAACGCCTTCACCCGGCGCGCGGTTTCCCGGCCGATCCCGCCGTAACCCAGGATCGCGACGGTGGCATCCTCCAACGTCGTTGGCGGCAAGGGGATGGCACGATCGAACACATGGCGGGCCTGCGGTTCGGCGAAACTGTGCAGCCGCCGTGTCAGCGCCGTCAGCAAAGTCACCGCATGTTCGGCGACCATTGGGGCATGGCTGTGTCCTGCATTGGTGACGGTGATCGGCTCCGGCACCCCGTGGAAGGAAATTCCGTCATACCCGGCCGTCGTCAATTGGATCCACCGCATCCGGTCGGCGCGCGCCCGGATCAACTCCGCCACCGATGCCGTGTAGAAATGCCCCAGCATGACCATCGCCTCGGCCCCCGGCAGCGCCTCCGCCAGTTCGGCCTCCGAGCGCACACGGCGATAATCGACCCCATCCAGGGCGGCGAGCAGGTCCCCCAGATAATCGTCCAACGGACTCCACAACAAAATTCGGGCAGACATGGCGGCTCCGTGCGGCTGGTGGACTTCGGTGCGAGATCGCGCGATCAGTATCGCAACATCATCACGCAGGAGGAAATGCCATGACCCGCCAAGATCTGCGCGCGCAAGGCCGAGCGACCTTGACCGCATTGTTCGGTTCGGCTGAGCAAACCCCGGGACTGGCCAATTTGCTGACCGAGCCGGTGTTCGGCGGCGTCTGGAACCGCCCCGGCCTGGCTCGGGTCGATCGGATGCTGTGCACGATCACCGCGCTTGGCGCCGGCCCCCGCTTGCGCGCGCTGCGTCGGCATCTGGCGGCCGGCCTGGATCTGGGCCTAAGCCCGGAGGCGATCCGGGAAATCCTGGTGCAGGTCTCGCTTTATGCCGGGTTCTCCGCCGCGGAGGAGACCTTGGCGCTCGCCGCCGAAATCTTCGCCGAACGCGGTCTGGCGTTCCCGGCCGACCCGCCGGAAGACGTGTCGTCGGAGGAACTGACACGGCGCGGTCAGGATCTGATGAACACCCTGCACGGGGCTCGTGCTCGCCTGGGTTACGCGGCGCCGGATAATCAAGTGACCGGCGCGCTCTATCCGACCGCGATCCAGTATGGATACGGGGAAATCTGGTTCCGCCCCGGTCTGGAACGCCGCCAGCGCGCGTTGGTCGCGGTTGCTGGCTTCACCGCGCTGCGTTTGCCCGAACAGGTCGGGAAGTTCGGCCAATCGGCGCTGAATGTCGGGCTGACCAAGACCGAGGTGATCGAGGCAATTATCCAGACCGCCCCTTATACCGGGTTTCCGCCCGCCCTGAACGCGCTGGGGGCATTGAGCTCGGCGTTTGCCTGAACGGGCGACCCGTAACGGTTTCCTCGCGTTATCGATCTGTGCGCAGCCCTCATCGTTATTGCCGGGCTTGACCCGGCAATCCTCGCTTCAACGGCAGGGGGAGGGTTGCCAGGTCGAGCCCGGCAATGACGGTGGGGGCACGCCATGGGTCAATGGTTCGGCCACACGGTATTTCTACGTAACGACCATTCCCGCGTTACTCCGTAACGACCAGCCCCGCGTTACTCCGTAACGACAGCAATAACCTCCATCTCGATCAGAAAGTCGGGGTGGGTCAGGCGGCTAACCTCGACACCGGTCGAGGCCGGCGGGCTGGCGGCGAAGCATTCTTCCCGTACCGCCCAGGCCTGGCTCGCCAGGCCCATGTCGGTCATGAACGCGGTCAGCTTGACCACGTGGCGCAACTCCGCACCGGCTTCCTGCAGGATTGCTTCCAGGTTGCGGATTACCTGCCTTGTCTGCGCCGCCATGTCGCCCTTGCCCACGACATTGCCTGCCGCGTCTCGCGCCAACTGACCCGACACGAAGATCATCGGCCCAATTTTTACCGCCTGGGCGAAGAAGGGCGGTGTCGCGGCGCAGGCTGGGCTGTGGATGGTTTCGCGTTGCATGGTGGGATTCTCCGCGGGATGTTGGTCAGCCGAACAGGCCGAACCGTTTTGTATTGCCCGATGTCGGGTCGGTAACGAAGCGGGCTGCCGGAACAAGTCCGGCAATAACGGCGAGAGAGGACGCCTATAGGGCATTGCTTCGGCGGGTTGGTATCACGTCACGACCCCGCGTTCCGGCGCGGGATGGACCCACCGATCGGCGACCATGCCTCGCAATTCGACCTTGCCCTGCCGGACCGCGCCCAGTTTTTCCGCCACGCGCCGGGACCGGAGGTTTTCCGACAGAATGAAACTCGCCAATCCCTCAAAGCCGTAGGTTGCACAGGCCCAGTCGCGCGCGCGGGCGGCGGCTTCGGTGGCCAGGCCTCGGCCCCAGAACGATTGGACCATGCCCCACGCCAATTCCGGCTCGGGCCAATCCGCCGGATGCAGGATGCCGATCCGGCCGGCGAAACACCCCTCGACTTCCACCGCGAACAGGCCATAGCCACGCAGCGCCCACTGGCCCAGGGACGCTTCCATCAGGCCCCAGCTTTCCTCCCGCGACAGCAAGCGCCCACCGAGCCAACGCCGCACTTCCACATCGGCGTTCATGGCGGCCAGCCCGTCCAGGTCGCTCGGACGGAAGGCGCGCAGGGTCAGGCGATCGGTGCGCAGGGTGGGTATCTGGAAAACCGTTTCCATCCGCTTGTCCCCGCAGTTTTGTCCCCGCGGCTTGTTCCTGGGGACCAGCACACTACCATGCGCCGGGTCATGACCGCACCAACCAGCCCGCTTCCGTCCCTCGATGCCCTGCTCCGCTCCCCCCAGGCGATGGTCCTGCTGGAGCGTTTCGGACGCGCCGCCACCGCCGACGCGTTGCGGGACGAATTGGCCGCTCGGCGCACCGCCCGCCGGTTCCACGCCCCGGAAGCGGATGTGCTGGACGCGGCCGCCGACTCGCTGGTTCGGCGGTTCGCCCCATCCCAGCGTTCGGTGTTCAACCTGACCGGCACGGTGCTGCACACGAATCTCGGGCGCTCGCCCATGCCGCCGGAGGCCGCGGCGGCGGCGGCGGAAGCGATGCAAAGCGCCACCAGCCTGGAATACGACCTCGACTCCGGCAAGCGCGGAGAGCGCGACAACCACATCGCGCCCCTGCTGTGCCGCCTCACCGGCGCCGCGGCGGCGACCGTCGTCAACAACAATGCCGCGGCGGTGATGCTGGTGCTGAACACGCTCGCCCTGGGGCGTCAGGTGGCTGTGTCGCGCGGAGAACTGATCGAGATCGGTGGGGCGTTCCGGGTGCCCGATATCATGGCCCGTTCGGGGGCGGTGCTGCGGGAGGTCGGGACGACCAACCGCACACATCCGCGCGATTATGCCGGCGCGATCGGGCCGGAGACCGCCGCTCTGATGCGGGTGCATCAGGCGAATTATGCGATTACCGGCTTCACGGCGTCGGTCTCGACGGCGGAAATGGCCGAGATCGCGCATCGGGCGAAACTGCCGCTGATCGACGATCTGGGCAGCGGCAGCCTGGTCGATCTGGCGCAATGGGGCTTGCCACACGAGCCGACTCCGCGGGAATCTTTGGCCGCCGGCGCGGATATCGTGACGTTTTCCGGCGATAAATTATTGGGCGGACCGCAGGCGGGGCTGATCGTCGGGCGCGCCGATCTGCTGCGTCAGGTCAACGCCAATCCGCTGAAGCGGGCCTTGCGGCTGGACAAGGGGCGGTTGGCGGCACTGGAAACCGTGTTGCGCCTGTATCTGGACCCGGAACGCCTTGCCGAACGCCTGCCTTCGTTGCGGCTGCTGACCCGCCCCGAGTCGGCGATCCGGGCAACCGCTGAACGGATTGTGGGCGGCATCCGGGCGGTATTCCCCGACCGACCGGTAGAGATCGAGGCCTGTCGCAGCCAGATCGGCTCGGGCGCCTTGCCGGTCGATTTGCTGCCCTCGGTTGCGGTGACGATCCAGGGACACGGGTTGGAGGCGTTGGCGGCAACCCTGCGCCAATTGCCGCGTCCGGTGATCGGTCGGGTTGGCCAGGGGCGGCTGTGGTTGGATTGCCGGTGCCTGGAGGAAGCCGAGGAAGCCGGGTTTCTGGTGCAACTCGGCCGGGTTCGGCCTGCGCGTTCAGGTTCGATTTAGGTTTCATACCACCCGGCCTGACCATTGACCGATGCGCACGCCTCCCCCTCACCGTTATTGCCAGGCTTGACTTGGCCGTGCGCGCGTCGGTGGCCGGGGGCGGGTTACCGGGTCGAGCCCGGCAATGACGGTGGGGGGCGAAGAGGGGCCGAGGGCCATCTCTGGGGTGGTGACCCTGTCGGGCAGGCAATGACGGGGCGCCGACGGGGGCGATCCGGTACCACGGCTTCCCGGCGCTCGGCACACGGGCCATACTCGGCGGTGGAGGAGAAGCGGCCCCGGTGGGTCGGCCGGACTTCAAACCCGGTTGGGGCCGCCGAGCGGTCCCGGGCAGGTTCGACTCCTGCTCTCTTCCGCCGGGACATGTCCGCTGATGCATGTCCGTTGGGGAAATTTCAGACGACCGAGGTGGACGAGATCGGATGTCCGGTTGTTATCCTGAGATATGGACTGTAAGTTTCGAAGGTGTCCCCGCCTGGGGGCGTAACCCCTGTGGCAGCTACGCTCTGACCCTGTTGCCGAAAAAGCACAAGTGACGTGAAACCCACATTGACCCCCTCGTCATGGCCATCGGTAATGGGATATGAAGTCTGCATGAGAAGCGCGGTTGCCTATCGCTCGCGCCGCATCGAACTTGAAATAGGAGAAAGCGAATGAAGCTCCGAAGTGCTCTGGTAGCTGCCACTGTTCTGGCTCTGCCGGTTGCGGCCAACGCGCAGGCTGTCAACGGAATCTATGTCGGCGCTGGCGCCGGCGTGAACATCATGCAGCAAGAGTCGATCAAGTCGATTCCTGGCTTCACCACGACGAGCGGCAAGTTCGGCTCCACCGTCGGACCGGCTTTCGTCCTGTCGCTGGGCTATGGCTTCGGCAACGGCCTCCGCGCCGAGGTTGAAGGCGCCTATCGCTACAACTCGCTGAACAGCGCGAGCGGTTTCCCCGGCCTGAATGTGACCGGCGGCGCCCGTGAGCAGAAGTATGGCGGCATGGTCAACGTGCTGTATGACTTCGTCGGCCTGACCTCGATGTTCCAGCCCTATGTCGGCGCCGGCGTCGGCTATCAGGCGGTGAACCTGCAGAATGGCTATGGCGCCAGCACGACTGGCCGCACGGTCATCGGCAATGGCACCAAGGGCGCGTTTGCTTACCAGGCGATCCTGGGGGCGGCGATGCCGATCGCGGCGGCCCCTGGCCTCGCCCTGACGGCGGAATACCGCTTCATGGGTCTGGCTGGCGATCGTGAATACAGCGCCGTGACGATCCCGACGGTTGGCGCGGCGACCCGCGGCAATGTCACCCTGAACAACAACTACAACCACTCCCTGCTGATCGGCGTGCGCTACAACTTCGGCCAGGCGCCGATGGCTGCTGCCGCGGCGACCCCGGCTCCGGCCGCGCAGGCTGCCCGCTCCTACCTCGTGTTCTTCGATTGGGACAAGGCGACCCTGACGGATCGCGCTCGCCAGATCGTGAAGGAAGCCGCGGACAACTCGACGAAGGTGCAGTACACCCGCATCGAAGTGAACGGCTACACCGACACGTCGGGCGCCAAGACCTACAACCAGGGCCTCTCGGTTCGCCGCGCTCAAGCGGTTGCCGCGGAACTGATCAAGAATGGCGTGCCGCGTAACGCGATCACGGCGACAGGCTTCGGCGACACCAAGCTGCTGGTGCCGACCGGCCCGAACACCCGTGAGCCGCAGAACCGGCGCGTGGAAATCATCATTCGCTGATCTTCGATCACGCGGACGACGATACGGGAATGGGGGCGCCGAAAGGCGCCCCTTTTTCGTTGTGGGGCTGGGTTCGCATCGATTGGGCCAACCGCAACGACATAACGTGACAAATCCCTGACGATGCGGCATTGAAGTAGCGACATTTTCCCCGCTCGCCGCTGACACCTCGTCGGAAAACGGCAGGCAGACACGCAAGGATGAAGCTTGTGGTAACGAGCAGGTTTGTGGGCGCGGCACTGGCCGTCGCCGGGATCACCATGGGGTCCAATGCGTGGGCTCAGCCGTTTCAGGGCGTCTATCTTGGCGCGGGCGCGGGCTACAACCTGCCGCAGGATGTCACGGTCAAAACCCTGACCCCCACCAATCCCCGCACGCAGTTGCAGACCAACGGCCGCTTTGTCGGTCTCGGCAGCATCGGTTATGGCTTCGGCAACGGGCTGCGGCTGGAGTTGGAGGGCAATTACCGGAAGACCGGGGTCACGCGCGCCAACGGAACGGTCAGCGCACCGGCCAGTGGCAGCCTGGTGACCTACGGCGCCATGGTGAATGCGCTGTTCGACATGGATGTCGGGTCGCCGTGGATCTATCCCTATGTCGGGGGTGGGCTCGGATATGCCTGGACCAACGCGCAGAACCTGACCATCAACCCGTTCCCCGGGGTCAGCAGCCGCACCGATGGCACCAAGGGCGCACTCGCGGTGCAGGCCATCGCCGGGCTGTCCTTTCCGATGCCTGGGGTTCCGGGCCTGTCTCTGTCCACGGAATACCGGTTTTTCGGGGTCGTCGGGAACGAGACCTTCAGCAACACGATCAGCCCGGGTGGTGCTCGCCAGACGCTGACCTTGCAGAACCAGTATAACCACAGCTTCCTGCTGGGGGTGCGCTATGCCTTCAATGTCGCGCCGCCGGTGATGCCGGCCGCGGCGAGCCCGGCCCCCGTGGCGCAGGCGGCTCGGTCGTATCTGGTGTTCTTCGATTGGGACAAGGCGACCCTGACCGACCGCGCGCGCCAGATCGTGAAGGAAGCGGCGGAGAATTCGACCAAGGTGCAGTACACGCGGATCGAGGCGAACGGCTATACGGATACGTCCGGCAGCAAGACCTATAACCAGGGCCTGTCGGTGCGGCGGGCACAGGCGGTGGCGGCTGAACTGGTGAAGAACGGGGTGCCGCGCAATGTGATTACGGCGACGGGGTTTGGGGATACCAAGCTTTTGGTGCCGACGGGGCCGAATGCGCGGGAGCCGCAGAACCGGCGGGTGGAGATTGTGATCCGGTAGGGCGGGGCTTCCGCC
>CALQHT020000031.1 GCA_943330455.2 Nitrosovibrio sp. Nv4
CGGACAGTAGGGTGTCCCTGGTTACCTCCGCAGTTTTTCACCACGAAGACACGAAGGGCACGAAGAAGCGACGTTGCGGACATGCCGCCGACGAACACCATCGGACCGAGGGCGAAAGCCAGGGCCCAACAGGTAACGCCATAAGAGCCTAATGAATTGTTGTGTCTGCGATGCAGCTTGTCCCCCTCTCAAGCGATTCTTCTATCAGATCGAGTAGGCGCTCCAACCGAGTATCTCCACCCCAGAGGAAGCCAAAAGGCTGACTCGAGTGAATTTTGTTAGCATCCTTAGCGTAGTATGCGACCCCTGCCCGGATGCACTTCTGCAGGGCTTCGTCGAAATCTTCGAAGGTCGGTTGGTCAAGCATGTCAGGTATTATATGTGGTCTGACTCCGCTAGAAAACCCTCCTTTTCCGGACAAAACCACTACCAGCCGATTTCAATGGCTTGCGTGTCCGGATATTTTGTCCGAAAATGGGGCATGCTTGCAGGCTATGCCCTCATCTCGACCGCCGACCAACACCTCGCCTTGCAGCGGGACGCCCTGACGGCTGCCGGGTGCGAGAAAATTTTCACCGACACCATGACAGGCACCAGCACCGAGCGGCCGGGGCTGACCAAAGCCCTCGCCGCCCTCGTGCCCGGTGACACCCTCGTCGTCTGGAAACTCGACCGGCTCGGCAGGTCTCTCTCGCACCTCGTCTCCCTGATCGCGGAACTCGGGGGACGAGGGGTTAGCTTCCGCAGCCTGTCCGATCCGATCGACACGACGAGCGCAGGTGGCCGCTTGGTCATACACATCATGGGCGCACTGGCGGAATTCGAGCGCAGTCTGATTGTCGAACGCACCCAAGCTGGATTGCAGGCGGCTAAGCGTCGGGGGCAGAAGCTGGGTCGTCCCGCCAAACTGACCGCCGCTCAGATCACTCATGCCAAGGCACTTATGGCTGCGGGGGAGAACGGTCGGTCTGTGGCACGCAGCTTTGGCGTTGCCCGCTCAACCGTGTACGCCACATTGAACACCGCTCAGTAGACTTGCAAGAGCGAGCTTCCTCGATTACGATCGACATCTGTCTCGTTAGGAATGGAGGCTGGAACGTGGCTATCATGGGGCGGAGCCGTACAGTGCTGCAACGGATTATCCTGCTTTCCACGCTGGTGCTTTGTGGTGCTTCGACTGCCTCGGCTCAAACATACAACACATATGCGTTAGACCAGCCAAGGGGCTGCTATGGTCGAGTTCCAGTTAGCCCGATCACACAGGTTCCCAAAGCGCAGTTGGTGTGGACGGGGAAATGTGAGAATGGTTATGCAGAAGGGCGTGGAGAATTATTGTCATACAGGAATGGGACGTTAGTCTCCAGATCGATCGGTCGCCGGATTCAGGGTCTAGAAGAGGGCCCTTTGGTAATTATCGACACTGATCCCAATAGCAGCGAACGCGGCGTCCAGACATTCATGAATGCCACTGGAGGATTTCCAGTGGGGAAAGTGCAGCACATCTCGTCCTCCGGCATCGTGTTGGCGGAAGGCGAAGGTGATGGGCGCGGCGGCTTTAGGCAAACCAGCAACCCTCTAAGTCCCTTATTGTCTTTATTTGGACAGGCAGTGCAAGATAACAAATATGTGAACTCGGCTAAGCTATTTATTCAAATATTTGCGCCGGAGGCCGGAGTTTCGGCCGGAACTTGCTTTGGTCTCCTGAAGGCCCTTTCCTATACCGACCAAGCAATCCAATATTGGTGCACCGCTTTTCCCCTTCGATGATTATGGTTGGACGGAACGGCTTCATCGAAGGCGCGAATAGCGAAGCCGGTTGGTTTAACGTATGTTTTCCGACACCCGCCGTCGAAGGGCGGAGCGATGGCAGGCACACAAATATGGCGGATTTCCGCAGGTAGACCGCCGGACGGTTCCGGTCTTATTCTCTGATACGCACCAGAGGGCCAGTTTTTTGGTTCTGGTATAGTTTCGACGTTGGACGCTCGACGCCCTACGCAGAACTTAACTCAGCCGGATAGCGTCGCATCTCCCGTCCAATCGGGTGGCCGCAAGCCCCTGAAACCGTGAACGTGAGTCGAACGTCATAGGGACATCCTTCCAAATATATTGCTGCATAATTCTTGAGTTATGCAGCAGAACCAGCGGGTGACCGGTGGTGGCTCGGCTGCAGTGATCGAATGGTCAAATATCCGAAACCCATCCATATCCAATTTGGCTCTGCCTCAAGACCCTCTGAAAATATCCGTTCCCAAGGCAGTCGCATGTGCACCCAATATCGAAACATACGACACGTATGACCGAACCGACCGGTGGCGTCCCCAATGCCAAGACCATCCGGCCCTACCGCGACACGCTGGCAACCTCCGCCACGATCGAAAATGTTGTTCGCGGCCTCCAGCAAGCCCTTGAACCACAGCGGCGGCCAGACGACCGGCGGGTCCATCATCGGCGCCATGATCGTCCCAGTACCAACGACCCACCACACCCAGGCGGAAAATGAAGCGCCCCCCAATCGACCCGCATCTTCCCGCCCGCCCGCGCATGGCCTATGCCTCGCCCCACCAGAAAAGCAGAAAAAAGGGTACCCCCGGGTGACAGGACCACTCAGCGACGTCCGCATTGTCGAGGTCTCGGCCTTCATCGCCGCACCGCTGGGCGGGATGACGCTGGCGCAGCTTGGCGCCGATGTGATCCGTATCGACCCGATCGGCGGCAATATCGATATCGCCCGGTGGCCACTCGCCCCGGATGGCAGCAGCCTCTATTGGGCCAGCCTGAACAAGGCCAAGCGCTCCGTCTGCCTGGCGGTGAACAAGCCAGAGGGGCAGGAGCTGGCGCAGGCGCTGATCTGCGCGCCCGGTGAGGGCAACGGCACCTTGCTGACCAACCTGCCCGGCTCCGGCTGGATGGATTACCCGACATTGGCGAAGAAGCGCGCCGATCTGATCATGCTGCGGCTGACCGGTAGTTCCGATGGCGGCCAGGCCATCGACTACACGGTGAACAGTGCCGCCGGCTTCCCCACCGCCACCGGGCGGACCGAGGAGCCAATCAACCATGTCCTGCCCGCCTGGGATGTCGCCGCCGGGCTGTACTTGGCGACGGGCTTCCTCGCCGCCGACCGTAACCGACGCCGCACCGGACAGGGCCAGGAGATCACCTTAGCGCTGTCCGACGTGGCCTTCGCCACCGTGTCGAACCTGGGCTACGTCGCCGATGTGCAGGTCAACGGCTCGGTCCGCCCGCCGATGGGCAATGACCTGTACGGCGCCTTCGGGCGCGATTTCCTGCTGAAGGGCGGACGGCGGATCATGCTGTGTGCGATCTCCAACCGGCAGTGGCGCGCCATCGGCACCAGCACCGGACTCGCCGCGAAACTGGGGATGATCGGCCCGTTGATGGACGTGGACATGGACACCGAGGGCGGGCGTTTCGCCGCGCGTGGTGCCATTTGCGCAGTACTGGAACCCTGGTTCGCCGCGCGCACCCTGCCCGAGGTGCGCACCGCCTTCGACCGACAGGGCGTACTTTGGGGACCCTATCAGGATTTCGGCCAGATGGTCGCCGAAGACCCGCGCGTCTCCCCCGCCAACCCGATGTTCGCCCAGGTCGAACAACCGGGCGTCGGCACGCTGCTGGCCAATACCGTGCCGCTGCGCTTCGACCTCGGCCAGCGCCCACCCGCGCCCGCACCCCGCCTGGGCGAGCACACCGAATCGGTGCTGACCGAGTTGCTCGGCCTGTCCGCGGCCCAATATGGCAAGTTGCACGATGCCGGCGTGGTCGCCGGACCTGACGGGCCAAGGAGGTCCTGACTATGGAGCCTGTGGAAAAGCTGCTCAGCCTGTGTGCGTCCGGGCTGACCCTGGCGGAACAGTTCCTGGCGACCTGCCGCAACGCGGTTGCCGGCATGGTCGGCGATGCCGGCAAGCCCGATCCGGCACTGCTGGAAGTGCATCAGTTGGCCGCGCATGGCTTCGCCTGGCAGGCTACCTACGTCGAGGCTCTGCGCCAGGCGCTGCGCTGGGCGCAGGGGCTACACGAAACCGGCATGTTGACGGCCGTGGAAGGCGCGATCCTGCGCCTCGGTTTCGCCGAGTTCCTGGCGCAGCTTGGCGGTGGCATCCCGATCAGCCAGACCGAGATGGTGCGCCCCGGTGACCTTGGCGTGCCGGCCACGGCAACGCTCGGGTTCTTGTCCGCGCCCGTGCTGACACAATTGGCCGAGCGCGGCGCGTTGGACGCCGCCCGCGAGATCATTGTCAGCGGCGCCTTGGACGGCCAGTTCGGCACGGTCGGACTGGATGAGACGCACCAGGCGATCCGCGACCAGTTCCTGCGCTACGCCGCGACCGAAATCGCGCCCCACGCCCAGCAATGGCACCAGAACGACGAATTGATCCCGATGCCGGTGGTGCAACAACTCGGCGAAATGGGCGTGTTCGGCATGACGGTGCCGGAGGAATCCGGCGGCCTCGGCCTGGGCAAGGTCGCCATGTGCGTCGTCTCCGAGGCCCTCAGCGGCGGCTATATTGGCGTTGGTTCGCTTGGCACGCGCGCGGAGATCGCCGCCGAACTGATCGGGTCGGCTGGCACAGCAGAGCAGAAACAGCGCTGGCTGGCGCCCATCGCCGAGGGCTCGGTGCTGCCGACAGCGGTGTTCACCGAACCCAACACCGGATCGGATCTGGCAAACCTGCGCACCCGCGCAATTCGGGACGGCGACGTCTATCGCGTGACCGGGGCGAAGACCTGGATCACACACGCCGCCCGCTCCGATCTGATGACGTTACTGGTCCGCACCAACCCGGATGTTGCCGGGCACCGTGGCCTGTCGATGTTGCTGGCGCCGAAGTCGCGCGGCACCGAGGACAACCCGTTCCCCGCCCCCGGCATGACAGGCACGGAAATCCGCGTCCTGGGCTATCGCGGGATGAAGGAATACGAGCTGAGCTTCGAGAATTTCGAAGTCCCGGCCGATTGTCTTCTCGGCGGCGTCGAGGGGCAAGGTTTCAGGCAGTTGATGGAGACGTTCGAAAGCGCCCGTATCCAGACCGGCGCTCGGGCGCTGGGCGTGGCGCAGAACGCGTTCGAGCTCGGACTGGCCTACGCGCGGGATCGGCAACAATTTGGCAAGGCGATCGTGCGTTTCCCCCGCGTCGCCAACAAACTCGCCTGGATGGCCACCGAAACGATGTTCGCTCGGCAGTTGACCTACTTCGCCGCACGGCAGAAGGATACCGGGCAACGTTGCGACATCGAAGCGGGCATGGCGAAGCTGCTGGCCGCGCGCGTCGCGTTCTCCAATGCCGATTGTGCGCTGCAGATCCACGGCGGCAATGGCTATGCGGTGGAGTTCCCGATCAGCCGGGTGCTGTGCGACGCCCGTATCCTGTCGATCTTCGAGGGCGCTGCGGAGATTCAGGCTCAGGTCATCGCCAGGGGTTTGCTCGGACGCACGAACTGACTGGAGAGTCCCGGTCCGGCGGTGGTGCCGTTGCCGCAGCCGGTCCATGGCTATCATCGTCCGTATCGGCGTGGTGCAAGCCACCGCTGGGTCCGCACGGTGTGATAACTCGGGCTTATATCCCTGGGACTGGGGGCTATGCCGATGGTTCACCGTCGATGGCGATCTCCTCGCCGGTGAGGTGGTCCACAGAATCTAGACAGGTAGCTTAGTGGCCCGATTCGTAAATACGGTGACGTATTTTAGGAACCCTTGTTACGGTCACGTATCGCCATGGGATCGGAGTTTCATGAGAAGCACATGAAGATCGCGGTGTGTGAAAGCCCATTTGAACGGCCTCGCCGCTCGTTGATATCGGCGCTGGAAACCCGAAGTGATATCGGACGCGAGTGCCGTGATGCTTTACTCAGTCTTGCGAAGACGTGTGACAAACTCGGCATCGCGATCTGGGATTACCTGGGTAGCAGGCTGAAAGTTGCCGGGCACGCGATCATCGCACCCCTTGGCCACTATGTCAGATCGCGGCTCCGTCCTGCCTGATTGGTGGGCCGACGGAAACTATCACCGGGTTGCCTATGAAATCGCGGAGCTGACCGCGTGCAAGACTCCCTACCCACACTTTTGCCGCTCTTACCAGATAGGCATCGAGTTCGTTGAAGATCCGATCGTGCGGGGTGAGAGGCGCCAGCACCGCTGGTGCGATCGCGCCCTCCTCGCGCAATACCGATAGCCATCGCTTCAGCGCGGAACGGTCGCCAGGGTGGACGGACTGCTTCCCAGCCCGATGTTGGAGGTGCTGCTCGACCGTGCGTTCATCGAGATCGCCAGCGCGCCGCGACGGCTTGCGATCCAACTCAGGAGCCCGCCGATTACATTGAAACATCGCCAAATGCCATGGCCAACGCGGCCGTCTCCCACGAGACGTGCCGCGTAGCGCTCGACAAGCTGACCGTGCGGCCCGCTCCTGCGCAAATAGTCATCGCATTCCATCTTCCCGTTCTCCGTTATTGAAAGCGGAGACAGAGGATTAACTATGCCGAGACAATCACATCCAGGTCATGGCCACTTCTGGCGAAAACGAGCCCGTTCGGCATAGTTCACCATCTTGATTGTCGCGGGACAGTCGGCGGCATAAACCGCGAAGGTGAACGGACTCAATCCCTTGGCCGAGCGCACCGATGTGATCGAGCGTGTCGTCTCGGGGCGTACCAAACGACGCGATCTCGATACCCTGCTGCAGTGGAACTGGGCCGCGGAAAAGGCAGCCGAAGCGGTCAGCACCGGGTAGGGCCCGCGGACTGTTGCTCGCCCCGTGAACGCGGGCACCAGCAGCTGACAATGTTGTGGCTAGCTCGTGATCCGTCCGGTCCAAACTGTCTCCAGGGATGGAGGTTTCGATGGACCGGGCACGCGTTCACGAGGGGATACGGCGGATGCGTTTCACGGATGTTCCGGGCCGCTCGGAGCGGTCTGCACTGAGCCAGATGGAGGCGGCGGAGATCACCCCAGAACCTCGATGGCATCGCCGACGGCGAAGCGGCCGCCTTCGATGACCTCGGCAAGCACGCCGAGCTCTATGTGGCCGAAATGGGTGCCCAGTTCCTCGACCGGGTTGGCGTCGCGTTGCGCGGTTTCCGGATTGACCTCGGTCGCGGCGCAGCGGGTGATGCCCTTGAACACCCGCATAACCGCGCCGCCCACCTGGATGTCCTGGCCGATCCAGGTGCGCTCCCGCCAGGCGGGCGCGCCGCTGAACCAGATATTGGCCCGGAAGCGGCGCCGGTGCCGGCGAGCCCCCACTTTTTCCTCCAGGTCGCGCTGGCTGGCCATGTTGATCAGGCTGACCAGCTTCTTCGGCTGATCGCTGAACATATGGCCGGGCACGTGGTGGAACATTGGGGTGCCGCGGGCTTCCTCCCCCATATAGGCTGTCAGGAACGCGGCGATCTGGGCGCGTCCGGCCTCGGTCAGGGCATTCTCGCTGACGGCGGACCCGTCCGGCGCCCGGATCATCAGGGCCCCGGTCTTGGGGTCGAAGAAGGATGCCAGCGACGCGGCGCGCGCGTTCTTCATCTGGCACAGGAAGTTGGTCTTCCGCAGCCAGGTCGGCGTCGCCGGATCGAAGCCCGAATCCCCTTGCGCCAGGGCAAACGCCCGATCCCATGGGATCGCGCCACCGGCTTCGACCTCGGTGCTCTCCATCGCCTCCGCCATCAGACCTTTGACCGGAAAACGGTACAGATATTCGATTCGCATCTGGCTGTCCCCCCTTGAGCCGCGTCCAGCCGCAACCCACGTTTCAGTCATAGGCCAGTCCCCGTTGCCTAGTCAGGGGCGGGGATGGGCCGGTCGCCTGAGCATAGGGACATAGTCATGGACATTGAAAAATTCACCGAGCGGACCCGCGGATTCTTGCAAGCGGCGGGCACGATTGCGATTCGCGAATTCCATCAGCGCATCTCCCCCGAGCATGTGCTGAAAGCACTGCTGGATGACGAGGAAGGCGCCGCGTCCGGCCTGATCAAGGCCGCCGGCGGCGAGCCCAAATCCGTACAGGTCGCGGTGGAGGCCGAACTCACGCGCCAGCCGAAGGTGCAGGGCTCCGGCGCCGGACAGCCGCAGATCACGCCGGAACTGGTGCGGATCCTGGACGCCGCGCAGCAGACCGCCACCAAGGCGGGGGACGAATATGTCGCGCAGGATCGGCTGCTGGTGGCCATCGCCGCCTCCGAAACCCCTGCCGGCAAGGCGCTGCGTTCGGCCAATGCGACCGCCCAGGCGCTGGACAAGGCGGTTGCCGATATCCGCAAGGGCCGCAAGGTGGACAGCCCCGCGGCCGAGGCGAATTTCGAGGCGCTGAACAAATACGCCCGCGACGTGACGCAGCTTGCGCGCGACGGCAAGCTGGACCCGGTCATCGGCCGCGACGAGGAAATCCGCCGTGCGATCCAGGTGCTGGCGCGCCGCACCAAGAACAATCCGGTGCTGATCGGGGAGCCTGGCGTCGGCAAGACCGCCATCGTCGAGGGCTTGGCGTTGCGCATCGTGAACGGCGACGTGCCGGAAGCGCTGAAAGGCAAGCGGCTGCTGTCGCTCGACCTGGGCGCGATGGTCGCTGGCGCGAAATACCGCGGCGAGTTCGAGGAGCGGCTGAAGGCCGTGCTGAAGGAAATCGAATCCGCCCAGGGCAACGTCGTGTTGTTCATCGACGAGATGCACACCTTGATCGGCGCCGGCAAGGCGGATGGCGCGATGGATGCGTCGAACCTGATCAAGCCGGAACTGGCGCGCGGCACGTTGCACTGCATCGGCGCCACCACGCTCGACGAATACCGCAAGCATGTGGAGAAGGACGCCGCCCTGGCGCGCCGGTTCCAGCCGGTGTTCGTGGGGGAGCCCAGCGTCGAGGACACGATCAGTATTCTGCGTGGGATCAAGGAAAAATACGAACTGCACCACGGCGTGCGGATCACCGACGGCGCCCTGGTGGCGGCGGCGACTCTGTCGAACCGCTACATCACCGACCGGTTCCTGCCGGACAAGGCGATCGACCTGATGGATGAGGCCGCCAGCCGCCTGCGGATGCAGGTGGACAGCAAGCCGGAGGCGTTGGACGAGCTCGACCGCCGCGTCATCCAGTTGAAGATCGAGAAGGTCGCCCTGTCCAAGGAGAGCGACCAGGCATCGAAGGACCGGCTGGTCAAGCTGGACAAGGAACTGGCGGAGGCCGAGGAAAAGGCCAACGCGATGACCACGGCATGGGCCTCGGAAAAGGCGCAGTTGTCGGAAAGCCAGAAGCTGAAGGAACGCCTGGACGTCGCTCGCAGCGAGGCCGAGGTGGCACAGCGCAACGGCGACCTGACCCGGGCGTCCGAGCTGCTTTACGGTCTGATCCCGGCGTTGGAATTCCAGTTGAAGGACGCCGGCGACGGCAGGCTGGTGAACGAGGCCGTGGACGAACAGGGCATCGCCGCCGTGGTGTCTCGTTGGACCGGCGTGCCGGTGGACAAAATGCTGGAGGGCGAGCGCGCCAAGCTGCTGCGCATGGAAGACGATCTGCGCAAGCGGGTGATCGGCCAGGAAGAGCCTCTGATCGCCATGGCCAATGCGGTCCGTCGCGCTCGCGCCGGCTTGCAGGACCCGAACCGGCCGATCGGCAGCTTCCTGTTCCTCGGCCCGACCGGCGTCGGCAAGACCGAGACCTGCAAGGCCTTGGCGGAATTTCTGTTCAACGACGAACGGGCCATGGTGCGCATCGACATGAGCGAGTTCATGGAGAAGCACTCGGTGTCCCGCCTGATCGGCGCGCCTCCCGGCTATGTCGGCTACGACGAGGGCGGCATGCTGACCGAGGCGGTGCGGCGTCGCCCGTATCAGGTGATCCTGTTCGATGAGGTCGAGAAAGCGCATGAGGACGTGTTCAACGTCCTGCTGCAGGTGCTGGACGACGGCCGCCTGACCGATGGCCAGGGAAGGACGGTGGATTTCAAGAACACGATCATCGTGTTGACCTCGAATCTGGGCAGCGACGTGCTGGCGGCTCAGCCGGAAGGGGAGTCGACGGCGATGGTGCAAGGCCAGGTGATGCGGGTGGTGCGCCAGCATTTCCGGCCCGAGTTCCTGAACCGGTTGGACGAGATCATTCTGTTCCGCCGCCTGCAACGCGCCGACATGGCCGCCATCGTGGACATCCAGTTGAACCATCTGCGCAAGCTGCTGGCCGACCGGAAGATCTCCATCCAGTTGGACCGGGCCGCGTTGGAATGGCTGGCAGCCGAGGGCTACGACTCCGCCTATGGGGCGCGTCCGCTGAAGCGGGTGATCCAGCGCAGCCTGCAAAACCCGTTGGCGGGGATGATCCTGGAGGGATCCGTCGGCGATGGCGACACGATCCGCGTATCGGCCGATTCACAGGGTCTGCTGATCAACCCGAAGGAGTTGGAAGCGGCGGCCTGATTTTTCCGGGGCTGGTGGGGCGATGTGCCCCACTGGCTGCGTGGCTTGGAGTGAGGCACAGAGAGAAAATCCTCCCCCTCCCCTTGCGGGAGGGGGCGGGGGGAGGGGTCTTTACGCAATATCCGTGCGAAATTCCCCTCCCCCCAACCCCCTCCCGCAAGGGGAGGGGGAGATTTTTCTCCCGTGCCGACCTGTGTGAACGCCGCGCCCTACCGCAATCCCAAAAACGTCGAGGCTTCCCGCACCACGTCTTCCAACGCACCCTCGGCGAACGGCGACACCAACCCGGCCGACCGCACCAGGTCCTGGAACGGCGCCGAACCCCCGCGTCCGCACAGTTGCACATACGCGTCCAACGCACCCGCCTGATCCCGCCGAGACCGCACCCAAAGCTGCATCGCGCAACACTGCGCCAGCGTGTAGTCGATGTAATAGAACGGCGACGAATAGATATGGTGCTTCGCCTGCCACCGAGCGCCCTTCGTCAGGAACGCCAGGTCCCCGTAATCGGTCCACGGCATATAGACCCGCTCCAACCGTTGCCACATCGCGTGGCGGTCGGTCGGCGTGGCCTCCGGATTCGCGTAGACCTCGTGCTGGAAGTGATCGACGCAGACGCCATAGGGCAGAAACGCCAGCGCGCCGATCAGGTGCATGCGTCGGAACCGCTCCGCCGCCGCTTCGCCCACCATCAGGTCCATCTGCGGATAGGTCAGGAACTCCAGTCCCATCGAGTGGATTTCCGCCGATTCCATGGTCGGCCACAGATAATCCACCCCCGGCTGGTTGCGGCTTTCCCAGTTCTGGAAAGCGTGCCCCATTTCGTGCGTGAACACGCCGATATCGTGGTGGGTGCCGTTGAAGTTGGCGAAGATGAAGGGCACGCCCTCGGTCGGGAATGATGTGCAGAATCCGCCACCCGCCTTGGTCGGCCGGTTCTTCAGGTCCAGGAAGCCGCCCTTTTGCATCAGGCTGAAAAACCCACCCAGGCGAGGGTCCATCCGGTCGAACATCGTCTGCGCCTGGCTGACCAGATAATCGTGCTCGCCGGCCGGTTTGGGGTTGCCTTCGGGATCGATCAGCGCCTCATCCCAGAAGCGGACCCGGTCCCAGCCGAACGCCTGGCGACGATCTTCCAGTAGGCGAGACACCAGCGGCACCACATGCCGCGCCACCTGGTCGCGATAGCGAGCCACATCGTCTGGCCCGTAATCGGTGCGCCGCATCCGCCGATACCCAAGCGGTGTGTATGTCGGGTAGTCCAGCTTGCGCGCCATGCGATGCCGCAGGCGTACCAGATCATCGTAGATTCGATCCAATTCCCCCGCATTCCCCCCAAAAAACCCCCACCGAGCCTGCTCGGCGCGATGACGGGTGGCGCGGTCGGGGTCCTCGGCGAACGGACCGAGGCCGGCGAGATTCAGGGTTTGGCCGTCCAGTTCAATCCGCGCCGACGCCAACAGAGCCGTGTAGGCCGCCGATAGCCGCGATTCCTCCTCCAGATCGGCTTTGATCGCTGGATCGAATGTCGCGATGTCGGCTTCCCACAGCCGCAACGCATGGGCACCGGCGGCTTCTTCCAGAGCGGTTCGGTCCGGATCGACCAGAAGGCGGCGCTTGATGGCGACCTCATACTCGGTGGCCTCGGGCGCCATTAAATCGGCGTAGTCGCGCGCGGATTTGGCGGTCTCGGACGCGGTGTCCTGGGCGAACCGCAGATGCACCAGGGCGCTCCAGGTGTCGTGTTCCCGTCGCTGCCGGTCCCACAGCGCCAGCGCCCCCGCCCGGTCGCCAGCGTCGAGAAGCGCGGTGACGGCGGCATGGGCCGCGGCGAGGCTACCCTTGTCCGGGGTGACCGTGGCGATGTCGGCGAAGTTTGGCGGCATGCTTGGGTTCATGGGTTGGTGGGTCCTGCGAGGTTCATGAGCCGGATGATCGGTGCGGGTCCAAAGTTGGTCACGCGCCGGAGACGCGTCCAATCCAACCCGGCCCTCGTCCGGGGTTATCGGTCGGCAGACCGCGCCAGGACCCGGGTCCCCGGGGCGGGTGGGTTTTCCGGTGGGCCGGCGAAACATTGGGCGAGGCTCATCCAGATGCGCGCGGGTTCTCCGGTCACCACCAGATCCGTATCGGCGACGTTGCGCACCTGGGTCACCACCTGGCAGAACGCCAGCGCCTCGCCGGTGACGGCATTGTCCGGCGTCGGATCATTCCATTCCCAGATCGCGCCGGATGGCGCCGTCAAGCGAACATGGGGCGCCGAACCGGGGACCGCGCTCTGGCGGTTGGCAAAGGTCCAGCCATAGGTGCGCACGCCGATTTCCGCCACGCTCCGCAACCGGTCGGTCGGAGTCTGGGCCACGCCCATCAGGTCGTAGATCGCCTGGCCATGCGCCCAGGTTTCCATCTGGCGCGCCGTGGTGAACATGCGCACGCCCATGTCGGGGCCGGCCCAGGCGAGCCGTGTATCCGGGGCCATGGCGGACAAGGTGCCGCATAACTCGGTCAGATGCGTGTACCAGCGTTCCAGCAGGCGTGGCCCGACCAGATCGCCCATCCGGTCCCTGGTTTCCAGGATCCGGCTCCGCCCGTCGGCCCGACGGGCGGCGATTGCCTCTCGGCGTTTGGCGAAGACATCGCGGCCGGCGACGGACGAGGCGGCGGCCAGGTCGCCATCATGCAGATGCTGGATCACGTCGTTGACGGTCCATTGCTTGAACAGGGTCGGCCGGTCCCAGTCCGTGTCCTTCAGAGTCAGCAGCAAGTCGCGCAACGCGTCGGCTTCAGCCTGAAAATCGACTGCCTGGGGCAGCATGGCAGGAGGTTCCCTCTTGTTGTCGTTGGCCGGCGGCGGTTCGATCCGCGGGTTTTCCGTTTACACCACATGGGGCGCGGTGATCGACTCTCCCGCGATTTTCGGGTCGCTGTCGTGATCGACGCGACTCGCGGCGGAGGAGGGCGGATAACCGAGCATTATCGGTGCCTTTGGGCACGAGCGGAACAGTCGGTTCGATCGCCCGACCCCGGCCGTGAGGGCGCGATGCATTCCTTCCTATCCGCGTTCATCTGCGGTTTAATTTTCCATATTCTTGCCTTGGGGCAAGCGAAATGGGCTATTCGAAAGCAAAAAAAGAAAAAACAACCGCAGATAAACGCAGATGGAAGTGGGGCGCGAATGGCGGCGAGGGACCCTAACGTGGCGGCACAGGGTTTGGGTTTCGCGGGTTGGTCGTCACTGCCTCGTTTTGTCCCAACCTTGGCATCAGGTGCCGGATGACCTCGGATTATCAGTAACTTGGGATAGTCGGTTGATTGGACGGCAGGCGGTGTCCCGTATGCAACGGTCGGCGGGGGCGTGCGTCCTGACGGATCGCACGGGCCGGCGGCGTGATATGGTCCGGCCTCTGGCCAGTGTCGACACAATCGCGGGAAAGATGCGGACGGGAGGTCCATGCCAACACACGCAACACCACCGTCTCGCCCGGTCTGGCGGCCGATGACCCAGGCAGACATCTCGGCCGTCGCGGCAATCGGGACCACGGTTCATCCCGCGTTCCCCGAATCCCCCGCCATCGTGGCCGAACGACTCGCCTTGTACCCAGCCGGCTGCCTGGTGCTATGCAGCGACGCCGGAGCGATCGGTTACGCGGTCAGCCACCCGTGGCGCTTCTTGCATCCACCCAAGCTGGATGCAGCCCTCGGCCAACTCCCCGCCGCACCCGACACCTACTACATTCACGACCTGGCCTTGCTGCCCACCGCGCGCGGCACCGGCGCTGGCGGTGCGGCGGTCCAACGGCTCATCGAACAGGCGAAATCCGAGAAATTGGAAAATTTGTCGCTGGTCGCGATCAGCGGATCGGCGCCTTTCTGGGCCCGCCACGGCTTCCGCGTTCAGACCGACCAGCCACTCCGACAGCGCCTGCGAAGCTACGGCGACGACGCGCGCTTCATGGTGCGCGCCCCACCGTAAGCGTCAATCGCCAAACGCGAGCGGCTCAATCGACCGAAAAGCTGGTCCCACACCCGCAGGCCGACTTCGCGTTGGGATTGCGCACCGCGAAGTGGCTGCCCATCAACTGGTCGGTGAAATCCAGCTCCGACCCTGCCAGCAGGTCCATACTGGACGGATCGACCAGCACTTTCGCCCCCGCCCGCTCGATCACCAGGTCGTCCGCCTGAGGCGCCTGGTCCAACTCGAACCGGTATTGGAAGCCACTGCAGCCACCCGCCAGCACCGCGACGCGCAGCGCGGCGTCCCGGCCTTCGGCGGCGACGATCTCGGCAATACGCGCCGCGGCGCGCTCGGTTATTGCAAACTGTTCCATGCCAACGAAGATAGGCCCGAACGCAGCGGAATTGAAGTACCGATCCGCAAGGTGGTATGCCCACCCATCATGACCGGCCGGACCCCCTTGGCTCCCTATGCCGTCTCGGCGGCAAACGCACGCGGCCGGCTCCATCCAGAGCCGGAGGCGCCGCCGCGTTCGCCGTGGCAGCGCGACCGCGACCGCATCATCCACAGCTCCGCGTTCCGGAAGCTGCAATACAAGACGCAGGTCTTCGTGAACCACGAGGGCGATTTCTTCCGCACTCGGCTGACCCACAGCATCGAGGTCGCGCAGATCGCCCGCTCCATCGCTCGCGAACTGGGGCTGGACGAAGACCTGACCGAGGCCCTGGCCCTGGCGCACGATCTCGGCCACCCGCCCTTCGGCCATGCCGGAGAGGAAGCGCTGAACCTGGCGATGAAACCGTTCGGCGGCTTCGATCACAACGCCCAGAGCCTGCGGGTCGTCACCCTGCTGGAAAGCCGCTACGCCGGCTGGGACGGGCTGAACCTGACCTGGGAAACCCTGGAGGGTCTGGCCAAGCACAACGGCCCGCTGCGCAACCCGCCGCCCTATATCGCCGACTACAACGACCGCCATAAGCTCGACCTAGGCACCCATGCCAGCGCCGAGGCCCAGGTCGCCGCGCTCGCCGACGACATTGCCTATCACAGCCACGACCTCGACGACGGGTTGCGGGCGAGGCTGTTCACCCCCGACGACATGGCGCATCTGCCCGTGGTCGGCGAAGCGCTGCGGGCCGCGCGCATGTCCAGCCTGGATGTCCCACCGCCGCGGTTGCGGCACGAGACTCTGCGTCGGGTCATCAACGCGATGGTCACCGACCTGCTGGCGGAAACCAACCGGCTGTTGGCGAAGCTCAACCCCAAGGATGCCGACGCGATCCGCCGATCCCGCCACCGGGTCGTCGCCTTCAGCCCGCCGATGGCCGAGGCCAACCAGGCGATCAAGGACTTCCTGTTCGCCCGCATGTATCGCCACTGGCGGGTCAACCGCATGAGCACCAAGGCGCGCCGCCTGACCGAGGAACTGTTCCGCCTGCTGCACGCCGACCCGACCCTGCTGCCGGATGACTGGCGCGCCCGCGCCGGAGAGGCCAACAGCCAGCGCGCCGCTTCGATCGTCGGGGACTACGTGGCCGGCATGACCGACCGCTACGCCATGGATGAGCACCGACGACTGACCGATCTTTCCGTCAGCGGGTAAATCGGCCGCCGACCAGAGCGCAGCCTGTCGGGCTTTCTCACTTAATACCAACTGGATACCAACTGCGGGAAACAATGACCTATCGCGTCCCCTCACCGTCATTGCCGGGCTGGACCCGGCACCCCGCGCTTCAACGGTGGGGATGGGTTGCCGGGTCAAGCCCGGCAATGACGAGGGGGGCGTTCCATCGTTCCATCTTTCGGCAAGTTGGTATGACTTCCTTCCGATCTGCCCCCCTGCCATCTGGTGGGAGACATCCTGATCCAAACCGCGGGACCCTGACCCCATGACCCACGACATTTACGCCCGCATGCGTGACACCGTCATCGCCGCCCTGCGCCAGATCGTGCCGGACCTGCCGGACGACATCGCCGCCCGCGTGGAGGTCACCCCCACCAAGGACCAGGCGCATGGCGACATGGCCACCAACGCCGCCCTGGTCTCCGCCAAGGCCGCGCGCCAGGCGCCGCAGAAGATCGCCGCGGCCCTGGTCGCCTTCCTGGGCGAGGCGCCGGAAGTGGCCGGGGTCTCCATCGCCGGCCCCGGCTTCGTCAATCTGCGCATCGAACCGATCGCGTTCCGCGCCCTGTTGCCGATCATCCTGGCCAACGGAGAGGCCTATGGCGATTCCTCCACCGGCAACGACCTGCGGGTGAACGTGGAATATGTCTCCGCCAATCCCACGGGGCCGATGCATGTCGGGCATTGTCGCGGCGCCGTCGTGGGCGATGCGCTGGCCAATCTGCTCGCCAAGGCCGGCTACGACGTCACCAAGGAATACTACATCAACGACGCCGGCGCGCAGGTCACCGCGCTCGCCTGGGCGGCCTATTGGCGCTACCTCCAGGCGATCGGCACGAAGTTGTCGGAGGAAGATTTCTCCAACGAAGTCCCCGGCGGCCTGCAGTACCGCGGCGAGTATCTGATCCCGGTCGGGCAGCGTCTGGCGGAAATCCATGGCCCGTCGTTGGCGCAGCCCGACCTGGGCATCGCCGCGCCGGAAGAATGGATCGACCTCGTCCGCGACCAGACTATCGACATGATGATGGGGGAAATCCGCGGCGATCTGGACCTGCTGGGCGTGGATCAGCACGTGTTCAGCTCCGAACGCGCGCTGGTGGAAGCCGGCGCCACCGATGTGCTGATCGATCGGCTGCGCTCCGACGACCTGATCTACGAAGGCGTGCTGGAGCCGCCCAAGGGCAAGACACCGGAAGACTGGGAGCCTCGGCCGCAGACCCTGTTCCGCGCCACCAATTTCGGCGACGACGTGGACCGCCCGCTGCGCAAATCCGACGGCAGCGCCACCTATTTCGCCAACGACATCGCCTATCACGCGAGCAAGCTGGACCGAGGCTTCGACATCCTGATCGACGTTCTCGGCGCCGATCATGGCGGCTACGTGCCGCGCATGCGCGCCGCGGTGCAGGCGCTGTCCGGCGGGCGGACGAAGTTTGAGGCCGTGCTGTGCCAGATCGTGCACATCATGCGCGGCGGCCAGCCGGTGCGCATGTCAAAGCGGGCCGGCACCTTCGTCACCCTGCGCGACCTGCTGGAAGAGGTCGGGCGCGATGTCGTCCGCTTCACCATGCTGACCCGCAAGGCCGACGCTCAGATGGAGTTCGACCTGGACCAGGCCGTGGCACAGACCCGCGACAACCTCTCCTTCTATGTCCAATACGCCCATGCCCGTTGCCGCTCCGTCCTGCGCGCGGCGGAGGAGATGTTCGGGCCTGACGCGGTCACCTCGCGGTCCCTGGAATCCGCAACCCTGGATTGTCTGGACGACGACGCCGAGATGACCCTGATTCGCCGTCTGGCCACCTGGCCGCGGGTCGTGGAGGCCGCCGCCACCGCACGCGAGCCACATAGAATTGCGTTTTTCCTCTATGACTTGGCGGCCGACTTTCATATGCTATGGAACCGGGGCAAAGAGGATGCCACGCTGCGGTTCCTGCAAAAGGAGCAGCCGGCGGACACAATGGCTCGACTGGCTCTGGTTGCCGCCACGGCGGTGGTGATCCGATCCGGACTTGCGGTGATGGGTGTCGAACCCGTCGAGGAAATGCGCTGACCCAACGGATCCGCCATCCCGGCCGGTCCCATTTGGGTATCGGCCGAGCGGAAAGTGTAGTGCTGTGTCGGATGATCTGTCGATTCCAAACCCAGCCGCCTATCGCGCGCCCCGGCATGGCCGCCAGGGCCTCGACGCTGGGACCAAGCGCCTGCTCTACATTGCGGGCGGTTTGGGCGCCGTCGTTGTCACGGTCGTTGCCGCGACGGTGCTGACCGGGCGCGGCGGCGGCGAGGTGCCGGTGGTGCAGGCCGATTCCCGCCCGATCCGCACGAAACCGGATAATCCCGGAGGTATGCAGATCGCCGGATCCGGGACGGATGTGTTTGCCGGTGGAGACACCTCCAGCGCCGCCAAACTTGCACCGGCGGCGGAAACGCCAGACCCGAAAGGGCTGCAGACGGTGCCGGCCCAGGGCGCCGAACAGCCGAATGCGGCAGCCTTGCAGGCGATGAAGCCGGAAATCGTGCCGAATACTCCGCCGGCCGCGAAGCCGGCGCCTCAGGCTGCGGCGAAACCCGCCGCGACGGCTCATGTCCAATCCCAGCCGCAGCCGAAACCCACGCCTGCTCCTGCCACCGCCGCGTCGGAACCGCGCGCGCCGGCCGCGTCCAAGGGCCTGGTCGTGCAACTCGCGGCGCTGGGGTCGGAAGGTGCGGCGAAGACCGAGTGGGACAATCTGCGCAAGCGCATGCCCGAACTGCTGAACAGCCGCCAGCCGGCCTATACGAAGACCGAGCGTGACGGCCGCGTCTTCTGGCGCGTCCGGACGGCCGGATTCTCCGACCTGAATGAAGCGAAGGGCTTCTGCGAACGCGTGCGCGCCAAGGGTGCCGCCTGCACCGTGGCGGAACTGTAAGCGCACAGCAGCGGCTTCGTTTGGCAGCGTAAGCGGGGGGACGAGAGCCTTGGGGCTCTGCCCCGGACCCCGCGAGGGGCTTTGCCCCCTCGACCCCCACCAAGGCTGTGCCTTGGATGCCATTTATGGGGTCAGGGAGGAAAGGGGGCCGACACGGGCGTTGAAACGCCTCGGTCGGCCCCCCTTTCCTCCCTGACCCAACTGATCGCGGTCCAGGGGCCGTAGTCCCTGGTGGGTTCGAAGGGCAAAGCCCTCGCGGGGTTTGGGGCGGAGCCCCAAGGCTTTCTTACCCCCCGATTGCCCCTCCAAATGAAGCGGCTATTGTCGGGTGCCGCCAAAGGAGCCGTCATGCCAACCTGGGAAAAACGTCGCGTCGGACGCACCGACCTTCACGTCACCACGCTCGGTCTTGGCACCGCGACCATGGGCGGCAGCCGCATCCCGATCACCCGCGCCGAGGGTGAGGCCATCGTCACCGCGGCCTGGGAAGGCGGGGTCCGCTACGTCGATACCGCGCCGTTCTACGGCGTCGGCGCCGCCGAACACCGGGTTGGCGACGCGATGAGGGAGCGTCCGCGCGATGAGTGGGTCCTGTCCACCAAGACCGGCCGCCTGCTGCGCCCGAAAACCAGCAACGCCCCATCCGCCGACGGCCGCCTGTCTCCCATGCCGTTCGAGGTCGTTTACGACTACTCCTATGACGGCATCATGCGGTCGGTGGAGGACAGCTATCAGCGCCTGGGCCTGGCGAAGATCGACATCCTCTATGTCCACGACATCGGCGTCTACCAGCACGGGGTCGAGGCCAATGCCCATCACCTGAAAACCTTACGCGAGAGCGGCTACAAGGCCATGGACGAGCTGCGCCGGACCGGTGTCGTCAGCGCCATCGGCCTGGGCGTGAACGAGAAAGAGGTTATCCTCGACGTAATGGAATTCGGGGATTGGGACGTGTTCCTGCTCGCCGGGCGCTACACGTTGCTGGAACAGGGGCCGCTCGATGATCTGCTGCCGCAATGTGTAGCGCGGGGGGCGTCGATCGTGGTAGGCGGGCCGCTGAATTCGGGCATTCTGGCTGGGCGGGATACCTGGAACTATGCCACCGCGCCGGTGGAGATCGCCGAACGGGTGAAGCGGATCGAGGCGGTGTGCGACTCCCACAATGTGCCGCTGCCGGCCGCGGCGTTGCAATTCCCGCTGGCGCATCCGGCCGTCTGCGCGGTGATCCCCGGGCCGCGGAACGCCGCCGAGTTCAACGCGAACCTGCCGTTGTTCACCTACAAGGTGCCGTCCAGCCTGTGGTCCGACCTGAAATCCGCCGGCCTGCTGCGCCAGGACGCTCCGGTTCCGGAGTAGGTCTTGCGGTCGTCCGATATCAAGGCGACGGAGAAAGTTCTCCCCCTCCCCTTGCGGGAGGGGGCTGGGGGGAGGGGTTTTACGCAGACTTCGTGCGGTTCTGCCCCTTCCCTCAACCCCCTCCCGCAAGGGGGGGGGAGAATTTTCTCCTCCACTCCGACACGAGAACCCACACCGAACCCCTCCCCGTTTGACTTCCAACGCCCCGCTTGGTTCCGTGCAACCGGGGGCGCAGTCATGACCGCATACGACCTGATCATCATCGGCGCCGGGCCGGCCGGCATCTCCGCCGCCACCGAGGCAACCGCGCGCGGTCTGTCCACCCTGATCCTGGACGACAATCCCGCTCCCGGCGGGCGCCTGTGGCAGGCGCTGGAGCGTCGGGGTGCCTCAGACACTGACGACAAAGCCGCTCTCGCAATCGTCCGCGCCTTCCGCGCCTGCTCGGCCGAGACCCGGTTCCAGGCGGTCGTCTGGGCCATCGAACCCGACGGCACCGTCTATTGGAGCCAGGACGGCACCGCCCGATCGGCCACCGGCGCGCGCATCCTGGTCGCGACCGGCACCACCGAACGACCCATGCCCGTGCCAGGTTGGACCCTGCCCGGCGTGATGACGGTCGGGGCCGGCCAAATCGCACTCAAGACCGCGGGCCTGGTGCCGGACTGCGCAACCTGGATCGCCGGACAGGGGCCGCTGCTGCTGCTCTATGCGGTGCAGGCCCTGCGCGCCGGCGGCCGCTTCGCCGGGATCCTCGATCTGTCCGACCGAGCCGCTCGGTTGCGCGCTTTGCCACGCCTGCCGCTCCGCGCGATTGCCGACATCCGCAAGGGCCTGAGCTGGCAACGCGAAATCGCCAGTGCCGGCATCCCCTGGGTTCGCGCCAGCAACATCAGCGCCGAGGGCGACAACCGGCTGGAACGGATTTCCTTCACCGTCGCCGGCACACGCCGCACCGAACCCGCCGATCTTCTGCTGCTGCACGACGGAGTCATGCCATCCCTGCAGATCACGCGCGCCCTGGGCTGTATCCACGAATATATGCCAACCCAGCGATATTGGCGCCCGGTGGTCGATGCCTGGGGACAGACCAGCGTGGAGAAAATCCTGGTCGCGGGCGATGGAGCAGGCATTGCCGGCGGATTGACCGCCACCGTCTCCGGCAGGCTCGCCGCACTGTCGGTGGCCCATGCGCTCGGGCGTATCCCCACCGCCGCCCGCGATGCCGCCGCCGCGCCGCTCCGTGCCGCACAGCGTCGGCACCTGGCGATCCGGCCCTTCCTCGACACGTTGTATGCGCCCCTGCGGCCCAGCCTGAACCACACGACTCTGGTCTGCCGCTGCGAGGAAGTCTCCGCCGGCGACATCCGGGCCGCCGTCGCCAATGGCTGTCTCGGCCTCAACCAACTGAAAGCCTACACAAGATGCGGCATGGGTCCCTGCCAGGGCCGCATGTGCGGCACCACCGCGGCCGAGGTCATGGCCGAAGCCCGCGACGTGCCGATCGAGGAAATTGAACCGATGCGCACTCGCTTCCCGACTCGTCCGGTCACGGTGGGCGAACTGGCGACATTTTCGTCTACCTAACATTAGAGCATGATCACGTTGAGCGGAACGTAACGGCGTGTGAATCATGCGATCAAACAAAGAGCTAGAGCGGTTTGCCATTTCCAGTCAGGCTGAAACCGCTCTAGCGCCCCGCACCGGATGATGAGATAAGGCCGCGTTAGAAGCGTCCACGCAGCGGCGCGACACAGGGTTCCGAAAGGGAGCGCAATGACACGCAGTTTGATCCTGTCCCGCCGCCATCTGGTGGCAGGCGCGGCACTCACCACGCTCGCCATGCCCAGCATCGTCCGGGCGCAGGCGAAAGATCCGATCAAGCTGGGCACGGCGATGCCGCTGACCGGGTCCCAGGCCGGCTATGGCGCCGACTTCATCACCGGCATGCGCATGGCGGCAAAGGACGTGAACGACGCGGGCGGGATCGCCGGGCGGCCGGTCGAAATCCTGGCGCTCGACACCCAGGCCGATCCCCAGCTCGGCATCAACGCCGTAAACCGCTTCATCGGCGTGGAAAAACTGCCGATGTTCTTCATCGCCTGGTCGGCGGTGGTCAAGGCGGTCGCTCCCGTGGCCAACCGCGAGAAGATTCTGGCGATCAACACGGGTGCCAACGCGCCGGAAATCGCGCATCTCGGCGATTACGTCTATACGGCGTTCCCGCTGGCCGATGTCGATATCTCCAAGCTGGCGCGTTACACGGTGAACACCTTGGCGAAGAAGCGCGCCGCGGTGCTTTACATCAACAATGACACCGGTATCGACGCCGCGAAGATCTACCGGGAGAACTTCACCGCCGCCGGCGGTCAGGTGGTCGCGTTCGAGGCGTATGACCCGAAAGCCACCGAATTTACCGGCATGCTGCTGAAGACCCGCGCCGCCAACCCTGACATGGTGCATGTGCACGGGCTGCTGACCGACGTGCCGCAGGTCATCGCGCAGATGCGGCAATTGGGCATGACGCAGCGGGTCAGCACCTACTCGGTGGCTTACAATCCGAAGATCATCGAACAGCTTGGCGCCGCGGCCGAGGGATTGATCGTGACCTCGCTCGCGCCTGGCGTGGAGGAAAACCCGCTGGTGGCGCCGTTCATCGAGCGGTGGAAGAAGGAAATCGGCCGAGCGCCGAATGGTCTGCCGTATATTCAGTATCAGTATGACATGGTGCTGCTGGCCAAGGCGATGTACGAGTATCTGGATAAAGCGGGCAAACCGGCCACTGGCGAGTCCTTGATCGAGGCGTTGAATACCGTGAAGGAATTCGCGTTGCCGATGACCGGGAAACTGGTGATCGACGGCCATCGCGTCGACAAGACCGTCTATCTGCTGACGGTGGAAAAGGGCAAGTTCGTTCCGCTCACCACCCTGACCTGAGCCACGCCGCGTGTACGATCCCGTTATCCTGGCTCAGATCTTCTGGACCGGCGTGGCAACCTCCGCGCCGCATGTCCTGATGACCCTGGGTTTCGCGCTGACCCTGAAGGTGACCGGCCTGTGGAACTTCGCACAGGCCGGCTTCATGGCGATTGCGTTCTACACGATGTTCTTCGCGCTGAACGGCCTGGACCTGCCGATCTTCATCGCGGTCCTGCTTGCCATCGGCACCACGGTGGTGGCGTCGCTCGCAACCGAGGTCTACGGATTGCAGGTTCTGCGTGAACGACAGTCGGGCAACCTGACCTTCTTCATCTTCACGCTGATTCTGTCTCAGTTCATCATGTATGTGATCACCTTGATCTTCGGCACCGAGCCTCAGACGCTGTTCAAGAGCATCCTGTCGCCGGTGCAGATCATTGGCGGCGTTGCCGTCAGCGACTGGGATCTGTTGGGCGTCGGGCTGATGGTCATGGGCATGGTGGCCTTGTGGCTGTTCATGGCCTTTACCAAGGAAGGTCAGTTCCTGACGGCGGTTTCGGACAATGCGAAACTGGCGGAACTCTACGGGATCAGCGCGCGACGGTCGTATCGGGTGACGGCGGTGATCGCGTCGCTGTTTATCGTGGCATCGATGTATCTGGTCGGCTCGCATGGCGGCGTGGTGCCGAACTCGCCGTTGGAGCTGATCCTGGGCGCGGTGCTGGGCACGTTGCTGGGCGGTATCGGGCGGGTGTTCGCGGCGGCGGCGGCGTCGATCTTCCTGGCGCTGATCCAGAGTTTCAGCATCCTGGTGCTGGCGTCTCGCTGGCAGAACCTGCTGTTATACGGGTTCCTGTTCGTCGCCATCGTGGTGTTCCCGCGCGGCGTGCGGTTGCCGAAATTCCGCTTCGCTCTGGCCGGCCGGTAGGGAGAATACGGATGGAATATCTTGCCACCGTCACGATCCTGATCGCGATCTATGTGATCCTGGCGGCCAGCTACAATCTGGTGATCGGCTATGGCGGCTTGGCCACCGTGGCGCATCCGATCTTCTTCGCCATAGGGGCCTATGTCAGCGGGCTGCTCGCCATCCATGTCGGCATGCCGCCGATCCTGAGCGTGGCGCTGGGGGCTGTCGCGGCGATGGTTGCCTCCGTGCTGCTGGCCGCGTCGTCCCTGCGAGTCTCGGGGGATTACCTGCTGATCGCCAGTCTTGGCTTCCAGTTGGGGTTGCTGCAATTGATCCGGAACCTGGAACTGACCGGCGGGCCGGGCGGGCTCAGCAACATTCCCAGCACCATCACCGGCGCCGCGCGCACCCCCGCCTTCCTGGCGATCACCATCGGTCTGGCGGCCGTGTCGGTCCTGGGTATCCGCGCCATCGTCCGAGGCCCGTACGGTCGCGCCATCACCGCCATGCGCGACGAGGAACTCGCCTTCACCGCGCTCGGCCGCAACGCCATGTCGATGAAGATCGTCATCTTCGCGATCGGCTGTGGCGTGGCCGGCATGGCGGGGGGCGTCTACGCCTACTACTTCCAGTATGTCAGCCCCGAACAGTTTGAGGTGCTGCAATCCGCTCAGATCCTGACCATGGTCGTGCTGGGCGGCATGGCGACGGCCTATGGCCCCGTCGTTGGCGCGGTGCTGCTGCTGGCGATCCCTCAGGCGATCACCTTCCTGAACCTGCCGCAGAACATCATGGCGCCGCTGCAAGGCATTATCTTCACCGTGCTGGTGCTGCTGTTCCTGTTCCTGCGGCCAACCGGGATCATGGGCGCGTCCGAAAGCAAACCCCGCGCGCGGGCGACGGAGGCGGCATGACCCAGGTTCTGCGCACCGTCGATCTGAACAAGCGGTTCGGCGGCATCGTCGTGTCCGACAATATCAATATCACCATCGACCGAGGCGAAATCCTGGGGCTGATCGGTCCGAACGGCGCCGGCAAGACGTCGCTGTTCAATCTGATTTCCGGCGTGTTGCGGCCGGATTCGGGCTCGATCTTTCTGAACGGGCAGGCGGTGGACACTAGCCCGCTGTACAAGCGCGCGCGGATGGGCATCGCCCGGACCTGGCAGAACATGCTGCTGTTCCGCACCATGACGGTGATCGAAAACCTGCTGATCGCGCCGCGGGAGTATGCCGGCGAGTCGATCCTGCGCGTTACCTTCGGCCTGGGCAGTGTGCGATCCGCCGAACGTCAGGCGCGGGAACGGGCATTGGGCATCCTGGACCGGATGGGCCTGGCCGGCACCGCCGAGAGCATGGTCACCGATCTGCCCTTTGGCCAGCAGAAGCTGATCGGTCTGGCACGCACCCTGATGAATGACGGCCCGCTGCTGCTGCTGGATGAGCCGATGGCCGGGGTGGAGGGCGCTGCCTATGAAACCATGCAGGCCGTGGTGCGCCAGGAAGCGGCCTTAGGCCGCGCGGTGTGCGTGGTGGAGCATAACGTGTCGTTCATCCGGGATCTGTGCTCGCGCGCCGTGTTCATGGCGAACGGGAAAATCCTGCAGGATGGCACGGTGGAAGAGTTGATCGCCAGCAAGGCGCTCACCGAACTCTATTTCGGGGTCTGACCCAGTGCTGCGCTATTCCAATGTCTCGGCTGGTTATGGTGGTGTTCCGGTCCTGAAGGATGTCGGGTTTGAGGTCGCGGAGGGCGAGTCGGTCGCCATTTTCGGCCATAACGGCGCCGGCAAGACCACGATGATGCGCTGTGCGGTGGGCGATGTGTCGGAAATGACCGGCAGCGTGTCCTATCGCGATGCGGCGATCGTTCCGGGCCAGGTGTTCATGAATGTGCGGCGCGGGATCGGGTTCGTGCCGCAGGGGCACAACGTGTTCCGGGAATTGTCGGTGCGCCAGAACCTGGCGATTTCCGGCCTGAACCATCCCGAGGCGAAGATCGAGGATATCTACAAGCTGTTTCCGATCCTGCAGGAACGCGGCGGGCAGATGGCGGGCTCGCTGAGTGGCGGGCAGCAGCAGATTCTGGCGCTTGGCATGGCGTTGATGACTCAGCCGAGCATTTTGCTGCTGGATGAGCCTTCGACGGGGCTGGCGCCGATTATTGTGCGCGATGTCATGAGCAGCCTGACCAAGATCAACAAGGAAACCGGCACGACGGTGGTGATCGTGGAACAGAATCTGCCGGCGACGTTGGCGATCGTCACGCGGGCGCTGGTGCTGAAATCCGGGCGGCTGGTGTTCGACGGACCCAGCAAGGAGCTGGAGCGGAAAGAGGATTTGTGGGCCTGGTTCTGATTGGCCCGGGTTTCCCGCGTCCTACTTCGCTCGGCGTAACCGTGCCACGTTCGCGCGCGTGCGCGTGACGTAGGGAGCCAGCATCGCGGCCTGACCTTTCCCCATCGTGAGCGCGGTCATGGAGCGTTTTGCGGCCTCCACCTTCTCCGTGGACATGCGTTTGTATTCGGCTGGTGAGCATGTTCCCTGCGCCATCATCATGGTGCGGCGCATGATGGTCTCCCAGGACGCCGCCGCGAGTTGGCTCATCATGACGGAGAGCGCGAAGGGTGAGTTGCTCGAATGCTTTTTCATGGACCTGTAAATGAGGGTTGGGGGGCCTCCAACAAGTGGTGGGGTGTCTCAACACATTGGCGTGATCATGGTCCGATCTTGGAGGCGATGCACCATAAACGTGTATTATAACGCCCGTAAATTCTCCTATAACGTGTCATAAGTGTGAAATACCAACCATATGGGATCCCGGGAAGGGCGCTGCCGAAAGCGTTTCGTCGATTGGAATGATGCGATTTGCCGGACCTTCGCTCGATATGACTTGGGACCAAGGGGTTGATGGCGGCGGTTTGGCGCCTGCGGGAGCGGTTGCAATTTTCGGAAGATTTTCCTTGCGGATTGTCAATTCGTGATGCTAGTTTTGAACATATAGAGAACTTCTGGTCGCGCTTTTCGGATGCCTGTCCCGTTATACCAACCGCCGGCGCCGTTAACCGATGTAACGGCCCCGCTCGTCTTCGGCGAGCGTGGCCCGGCAAGGCGGGCTTCAGCGGCAGTGGGAAGCGCGCCGGATCACGTTCGGTGACGACGGCAAGGGGACGATATCGGTCAATGGTCAGGGCCGTTAATGTTTGAAGGTCGGGCGCGGCATAAGCAAGCGCGAGGAGGCAGCGCAACCGACGAAGGAACGCCGAGGGTCACGGCATCCGGTCACACCGGATGGTCGGGCACATAGCCAGAACCGGGTCACGATAAACGTGTGGCCAGCACCGAACTGCGGTGCGCGTGGCCGAAGCGAGGCGTTGGCGGCAGGTGTTGGGACGCCGCCAGCATCACTGAGCTTCCGTGACTCTCGGCGTTCCTTCGTCCCTGGATGCTGGTCCTCTTGGCCGCCAGCCCGCCGGGTGCATCGCGATCCATCGCACCCGGGGGGTCGGACAATAGCCGAGGCGAAATCCTAGCCGGCCTCGATCCGGATCAGGGTCGGCGCTTCCATCACGGTGTTCAGCGCCGCGATCCGAGCCAGGGCATCGGTCATCGCGCTTTCCCGCGTCTCGTGCGTCACCAGCACGACCGGCACCGCTTCGCCCGGGCTGCGACCCCGTTGCAACATCGATTCCAGGGATATGCCCTGGTCGCGCAACACGGCGGTCACGTCGGCGATCACGCCGGGCCGGTCAACGACCATCAGGCGCAGGTAATAGGGACCGACATGCGCGCTCATGGGCACCGATGGCGCCGCAGACAGGGCCGCGGCGGCCGCACCCCAGACCGGAGTCGTGCGGTTGCGCGCGATATCGATCAGATCCGCCACGACCGCCGAGGCTGTTGGGCCTTCGCCGGCGCCGCGGCCTTCCAGCATGACCCGGCCGACGAAATCGCCTTCCGCGACGACCGCGTTGAACACTCCGTCCACCCGCGCGATCGGGGCGGCCACCGGCACCATGCAGGGATGCACACGGGTCTCGATCCCGGTTTCGGCCTGGCGCGCGATGCCCAGCAGCTTGATTCGGTAGCCAAGCTCGGTCGCGAAGGCGATGTCCAGGGCGGAAATCCGGCGGATTCCCTCCACATAGACGGCGTCGAAGGCCACCGGCCGGCCGAACGCCAGCGCGGCCAGAATCGCCAGCTTGTGCGCGGCATCGATGCCATCGACGTCGAAGGACGGATCGGCCTCCGCATAGCCCAGCTTCTGCGCATCGGCGAGCACGTCTGCGAATTCCCGCCCGCGTTCGCGCATCTGGGTCAGGATGTAGTTGCAGGTGCCGTTCAGGATGCCGGTGACGCGAGAAATGCGGTTGGCCGCCAGGCCTTCGCGCAACGCCTTGATGACGGGAATCCCGCCGGCGACCGCGGCCTCGAAGGCCAGCGGCACACCGCGTTCCTCGGCCATGGCGGCCAGTTGCGCGCCATGCACGGCCAGCAGGGCCTTGTTCGCGGTGACAAAGGGCTTGCCGGCGGCGATGGTGGCTTCGGCCAAAGCGCGGGCGGGGCCGTCGGAGCCACCGATCAGCTCGACCACGACATCGACGGCGGGATCGGCGGCCAGGGCCACCGGATCGTCATACCAACGCAGGCCGGAGACCGGCACGCCGCGGTCCTTGGTCCGGTCGCGCGCGGATACCGCGGTCACCACGATCGGGCGCCCGGCTCGCGCGGTCACGATATCGGCATTGTCGCGCAGAACCTTCAGAACCCCACCGCCAACGGTCCCGAGACCGGCAACGGCAACAGACAGCGGACGGGTCATGGCGCGGAAGCCTCGGACAGGGCGGGCTCAGCCAGGTTGGACCCGGTTTGCATGAAGGCGCGGATGTTGCGGATGGCCTGGCGCAGGCGGTGGGTGTTTTCCACCAGCGCGATGCGGACATAGCCCTCGCCGTGTTCCCCGAAGCCCAGGCCGGGGGCGACGGCGACTTTTGCTCGCTCCAGCAGCAGTTTGGAGAACTCGACGCTGCCCAGGGAGGAGTACTGCGAAGGCACCGGCGCCCAGGCGAACATCGAGCCTTCCGGCGACGGCACGTCCCACCCGGCCGAGGCTAGACCCTTGATCAGTACGTCCCGGCGGTCCTTGTAGAGCGCCCGCATCTGGTCCACGCAATCCTGCGGCCCGGTCAGGGCGGCCGCGGCGGCCACCTGGATCGGGGTGAAGGCGCCGTAGTCCAGGTAGGACTTCATCCGCGTCAACGCATTGATCAGACGCGCATTGCCGGCCGCGAAGCCCATGCGCCAGCCGGGCATGGAGTAGGTCTTGGACAGCGACGTGAACTCCACCGCGATGTCCTTCGCACCGGGCACCTGCAGGATCGACGGCGGAATCCTGTCGCCGAAATAGATCTCCGCATAGGCAAGGTCGGACATGATCCAGATTTCATGCCGGCGCGCGAAGGACACGAGCTCCCGATAGAAATCCAGATCGGCCAGATAGGCGGTCGGGTTGGACGGGAAGTTGACGATCAGCGCGGTCGGCTTCGGCACCGAATGCCGCACCGCGCGGTCCAGGGCTCGCAGCATGTCGTCATCGGGCGTGGCCGGGATGGAGCGGACGGCCGCGCCGGCGATGATGAAGCCGAACTGGTGGATTGGGTAGGACGGATTCGGCACCAGGATGGTGTCGCCCGGGCTGGTGATGGCGGAGGCCAGGTTCGCCAACCCTTCCTTGGAGCCCAGGGTGGCGACGACCTCGGTTTCCGGGTCCAGACCGACATCGAAACGGCGTTCATAGTACGACGCCAGCGCCCGACGCAACCCAGGGATGCCCTTGCTGACGGAGTAGCGGTGCGACCGCGGGTCCTGCACCGTCTCGATCAGCTTCGCCACGATATGCGGCGGAGTCGGGCTGTCCGGGTTGCCCATGCCGAGGTCGATAATGTCCTCCCCGGCGCCCCTAGCCTTGGCCTTGGCCGTATTTACCTCGGCGAAGACATAGGGCGGAAGACGGCGGATGCGATGGAACTCGCCGGAGGTTTCGCCAGGGGAAGCGCCAGGGGCAGCGGACGTCATGACGGGCCTTTCGAGGCTTGAAGATCAACTATTGTAGCAGACGCAGACCGACACCGCGACCGCCTGCTTCGGCACCGACACGGATCACGGTCTGCGGAACACCGGCGGCGGCCAGCGCGTTGGCGACCGCCTGCGCGCGGGTCAGCGCCAAGCTGAGCGCCACGGTCTGAGAGCCCGGATCGCTGGAGACGGCATCGCCATAGCCGGTCACCACGATCGATCCGCCGCCCCGCTTGGCCGCGAAGGCCTTGATGGCCTCGCTTGCGGTCGGGGTCACCGCGGACGATGCGGCCGCGAAGGGGATCACCGTCGCACCGGCCGATGCCGGGGGTGGAATCGGGCTGATCGCGGGCGGTGGTGGTGGCGGAGGAGCCGGCGCAACGCCGGCGCGGGCGGGCGGCTCGGTTGGCAGCGGCGGCAGCACCCCCGGCGCGATGGGCGGCGGCGCGAGTTCGGCGGTCGAAACCGGCGCCGCTTGCGCGGGCGGAGCGGCACTGACCGGGGCCGACGATACCGCGGGTGGCGGCGTGGCGGCGGGCACGTTCGGCTGCGCCGCGACTGGTGCCACAACAGGAGCCGGCGCATCCAGCGGCGTGCTTTGCACGGACGCAACCGGTGCTCGCGCCGGCGGAGCGGCGGGTGCCGGTGGCGCGGATGCCGCGGGCAGGGACGCGCTGGCGGCCGGCGTGGCGCTCGGCGGACTGGCCGGTGGTGGAGGCGGCAAGGTGCCCGAGCCGAACAGGTTCGGTGACGCGCTGGGCGAGGACGGATCCGCCAGGGGCGCCGCCTCCGCCGCGTAACGCGCGTTGGTCCGGTCGCCGACCAGCGCGTCGGTCAGCTTCTTCATCGCATCCCGATCGGGCGGCGTGGGGCGCGCGGGGACGGTGCTCAGATTCGGGTAGGGGTCGTCCGCGCCGGGTGGATCGGGTCGATCCTCCGCGATCCGCCCCCCCTGTGCGTTGTGCCACCAGTCCACCGGGTTGAGCGACGGCGCTTTGGAACAGCCCGTCAACCACACAACCGAGCAGGCAATCGCCAACCCAGCCCCCAGCCGGCCGATGGCAGGTCGGAGCGAACCTGCTTGAACCTGTATGCTCGCACCACTAGGTTGCGCGCCAGTCACGCTGACCACCATATGTCGGAACCTGCTCTACGCTGCCGGCCTCTGTGTAGCCGGTGCTGCCGCCGACGCAAAGGACGCCGACCGACAAGGGACGCTGGCCGAAGGGAAGTCTCCATGGTTCAAGCCGACAAGGGCGCCGACAAGCCAGAGGCCGGGTTCAAGATGCCGGACCCAACCGCCGTCGGGCGCTCCATGGCCGATATCGCCGAACGGTCGCAGCGGATCGTGGGCGAATGGCTGAAGCGCCAGGGAGACGCCCGGGCGGGAGGCCGGCCGGACGCCGATCCATACAATATCGGCAACGCCTTCATGGAAATGACGGCGCGGCTGATGGCGAATCCGGCGCATCTGATGCAGGCACAGCTCGGTTTCTGGCAGGACTACATGACCCTGTGGCAGAACACCGCGCGCCGCATGATGGGCCAGGACAGCACGCCGGTCATTGACGCTGCCTCGGGCGATCGCCGCTTCAAGGACGATGCCTGGAAGGACAACGAGGTCTTCGATTTCATCAAGCAGTCCTACCTGCTGTCCGCCCGCTTCGTGCAGGACGTGGTCACGCAGGTGGACGGGATGGAACCGAAAACCGCGCAGAAGGTCGATTTCTACTCCCGCCAGTTCGTCGATGCGATGAGCCCGTCCAACTTCCTGATGACCAATCCGGAAGTCCTGCGCAAAACCGCGGAAACCGGCGGGGAAAACCTGCTGAAGGGCCTGAACAACCTGTTGGGCGATCTGGAGCGCGGCAAGGGCAAGCTGCACATCAAGATGACCGACATGGACGCCTTTACCCTGGGTGAGAATATCGGCATCTCACCCGGCAAGGTGGTCTACCAGAACGACCTGATGCAGCTCATCCAGTATGCGCCGACCACGGAGAAGGTGCTGAAGCGGCCGCTGGTGATCGCGCCGCCCTGGATCAACAAATTCTACATTCTGGACCTGCGGCCTCGGAACAGCCTGGTCCGCTGGGCGGTTTCCCAGGGTCACACCGTGTTCGTGATCTCCTGGGTCAACCCGGACGAGAAACTCGCGGAAAAGAACTTCGAGGACTACATGCGCGAAGGCTACCTCGCCGCGCTGGACGCGATCGAGGCCGCGACCGGGGAACGGGAGGTGAATGCCATCGGCTACTGCCTCGGCGGCACCTTGCTGGCGTCCACCCTGGCCTGGATGGCGGTGAAGGGGGACGACCGGATCAAGACCGCGACGTTCTTTGTCACCATGATGGATTTCCGCGAAGCCGGCGAACTGGGTGTGTTCATCGACGAGGAGCAACTGACGGCGCTTGAGGAGAAGATGAACAAGCGCGGCTACCTCGAAGGCAGCGAGATGGCGACGACGTTCAACATGCTGCGCGCCAACGACCTGATCTGGTCCTTCGTGGTGAACAATTATCTGCTGGGCAACGACCCGTTCCCGTTCGACCTGCTTTACTGGAACGCCGATTCCACCCGGATGCCGGCGAAGATGCACAGTTTCTACCTGCGCAAAATGTATCAGGAGAACCTGCTGGCGGTGCCGAACGGGATCACCCTGGACGGCGTGCGGATCGACCTCGGCAAGATTCAGACCCCGGCCTATTTCCTGTCGACTCGCGAAGACCACATCGCCCCTTGGAAATCGACCTATCGCGGCACCCAGTTGTTGGGCGGTCCGAAGCGGTTCGTGCTGGCGGCGTCGGGCCATATCGCCGGGGTGGTCAATCCGCCCGAAGGTGGCAAATACAGCCACTGGATCAATGAGACCCTGGCGCCCGACCCGGAATCCTGGTTCGCCGGGGCCACCGAAATGGCCGGGTCCTGGTGGCCCGACTGGCATCGTTGGATTCTGTCGCACAGCAAGGCGCAGGTGAAGGCGCGCCAACCCGGCGACGGCGAGCTGACCCCGATCGAGGACGCGCCGGGTACCTACGTGAAACTGCGGCTGGTGTAATGGCGGCCGTGGTCGCTCCCGCCGCCCAGTCATGACCCCGGGCGTTGCCGATCCCTCAGTCGTTCTGCAACTCCAAGAGGTCGTGCACCGCGACGAACGAGACCTTGGTGCCGTCTGAAAATGCGACTGTCTGCCGAACCGGCGCGGTTGGTGTAGCGGATGGTGCGGCAGGCGGTGCAGGCTTGGCTGGCGCGGCACCTGCCTCGCTGCCACCGATGGTCGCATCCGATCGGGTCGCCTCCAGAAATTTCGCCACGTCGATCTTCGGACCCGGCGCCCCGAACGCGACAGAGCCGCCTCCCAGCCGCCCGGGCCGCGCGTCCCGGTCGATCGGCACGATGCGCTCCCCTGGCCGTTCCCCCACTGGACGTACCTCTGGGCCGCCCACGGGGCGGTGTTCCATGGATGGGCGGGCCCGCGACGGGCGGGGGGGCTTGCTGCCGCTGGTTCTCATCGCATGCTCCTTCTCGAATGCCGCAAGGCGGACCGGTGCGGGGGACGACCTTTGGGAGATAGAAGGAAATAAATGGCTCTTATAGCGTTTTCTGTTGGTATGGCCCCAGACCGATGGCTCCGAGGATCATGGCGGCCGAACTCGCGGTCTGACCCATCGCTTCCAAGGTCCGGCGCCATCCGAGATAGTTCGGGAGGTTTTTTGTGGCGACCCCATGGAA
>CALQHT020000032.1 GCA_943330455.2 Nitrosovibrio sp. Nv4
AGATGGGTCGGCCGTGACGCCACCTCCGGGCCGATATGAAGCCAGTCAGGACGTGATCGGGGCGCCGCCGGCGGTCTGATGACCGCGCCGGCGCAGCCGAACAGCCGTCGTTATTGATCGAAAATCCCGAGTCCGACAGGCTGCTAGATATGCCGCCCGTGAGGCATCCCGCCGATCGACTGGCTTGTTCGTTGGATCGTTCCAACCGCGTCAACGGCCCAGACGCGTTTCACCACAATCTATCCGCTCAATTGACCACGTCGCGAGCCGCGGCAGCGAGACGCACGAGTTCGGCCCTGACTTCACCTGCATTTTTGGCCGGCGCTGACCATGCGACGCGGACGACATGCTCACCCGATGCCAGGTCGCATCCGTCGACATCGACCGCCACCATACGCCAGGCGCAAGATTTGCCCGCTATCGCAATGAGTGCGTCGGAGTGGTCTTGGTTGCAGTGGTGAATGATGCCAGCTTCCGCCGCCGAGATCGCCGCCAACGCGGCACCGTCAGGCGTTAAATCTCCCGCCTTAAGGCGCACGGCCCGCGCGAAACCTCCAACGAATAATGCGGCCATCGGTCTTATCCGCCAGAGTCTGAAGTCCGCGAAATCGGCATACAGCGACGCGTAGGGGTGCACCGCCAGGAACCGCGCCTTCATCGCTGGATCGTCCGTCGTCTCGGCCAGTCCAGTCACGGTTACCCTCGGCGAGGTCTGTGGATTCGCGGACACCGGCGCACCGCTCACCAGCACCGAGCAGCGCGGATCGGCCATCAGATGGCGGGTATGCTCCCACAGGTCGGACAGAAACAGCAGGATCGACAGGTCGGGCGTGCAGGCCGGTGTCACAAGCGACGCAAACGGCTGGCCTTGGCGCCCTTCCTCCCGCACCGCCGTCGCCAATGTTCCCACCCGGATGGCGCGCAGCAATTTCCTGGCCTCCCAGGCCGGCGAGGACGGCTGATCGAATTCTTCGGTGTGTGCCATCTTTCGTTCACCTCCCGTCCGCAATGCGCCACAATTGGCTGCCAATATGATCCCACGGCGGGAATCGGGCGACCGGTCTCAGCCAAAGCCACTCAGGTTAGAGCAGCGGAGCACCCCATGACCGTAGCCCCAAGGGACAGTTCGGCGAAACAGACGATCGCTCTGGTCGACGATGACAGGAACATTCTGACCAGTGTGTCCATGACCCTGGAACAGGAAGGCTTCCAGGTCCGCACCTATACCGACGGCGAGAGCGCGTTGCAGGGAATGACCGCGCGCCCGGTCGATCTGGCCGTGCTGGACATCAAGATGCCCCGCATGGACGGCATGGAACTGCTGCAACGGCTGCGCCAGCGCAGTTCGATCCCCGTCATCTTCCTGACCTCCAAGGATGAGGAAGTGGACGAACTGATGGGCCTGCGGCTCGGCGCCGATGACTACATCACCAAGCCGTTCAGCCAGCGCCTCCTGATCGAGCGTATCCGCGCCCTGCTGCGCCGGAACGATGTCGGACGTGCCGAAGGGTCGGGCGCATCCCCCGGCGGCGTCATGACGCGCGGTGATCTGGTGCTGGACGACACCAAGCACCAATGCTTGTGGCGTGGTCAGGACATCCAACTGACCGTGACCGAATTCCTGCTCGTCAAAGCCCTTGCCGCGCGCCCGGGCATGGTCAAAAGCCGCGATCAATTGATCGACGCTGCTTATGGCGACAATATCTATGTGGACGACCGCACCATCGACAGCCACGTCAAGCGAATCCGCAAGAAATTCCGCACCGGCGACGACAGCTTCAACCATATCGAGACGCTGTACGGCATCGGCTATCGCTACAAGGAGCATTGAGTGCCCGACGGCACGGCCCTGGCTCGTCTGGTTCCGCCGGCGGCCGCGCGCACCCGGTTCCGCCAGCGCTGGGTGTCGCCGCTGCTGCGGCGGATCCTGCTCGTCAATGCGTTGCCGTTGGCGTTGCTCGTCGTCGCTTTGCTGTATCTCGACCAGTACCAGAACGGCCTGCTGGAAGCGCAGGTCGGCGCCCTGCGGGAGCAGGCTCGCGTGTTCGCCGGTGCCCTGGGCGAAAGCGCGGTTCGCACCACCGATCCGGAAAACCCTCGGCTGGTGCCGGAAGTCGCCCGGTCCCTGCTGCGCCGCCTGACGGAGCCAACCCCGGACGCCCAGGCCAAACTCTACGCGCCGGACGGTTCGATCATGGCCGATTCCCGCATCCGGGAGGGGCCAGGTGGAATAGTCACCACCGACCCCCTTCCGCCGCCGCTCGACCATGGTCCGGTCCTGGGGTGGATTGGGACCATCTATGATTGGGTCATGGAGTTGCTTCCGCACAAGCGCCCGGTGCTGCTGGTCGATATGGCCGCCGGTGGCGGATCCTCTGACTGGCAACTGGATGTGAAGGAGGAATTGCGGCTCAACAGCTCCAACCAGAGCCGCGACACACCCCCCTATATCCGTCGCACGCGGGACAACCGGCTGTTGGTCACCGTTGCCGTCCCGGTGGAGCGCGATCGTCGTACCGTCGGTATCATCGCTTTGACGCGAGAGGCGCGGGAGGTCGACGCCAGTCTGTTTACCGTACGCGTCTCGATCCTGGCGCTGTTCGGCATGGCGCTGGCACTGACCGTGCTTTTGTCCTGGTATCTCTCCCTCACCATCGCCCGCCCGATCCTGCGTCTGGCCGGCGTCGCCGCCGATATGCGAGAGGGGCAGGGCCGCACGGGTAGCGTCCCGGCCTCTCTGCTGGCTCGGAAGGACGAAGTGGGCGCGCTGGCGACGGCTTTGGACGATTCGGCGACGGCTCTATGGGCACGCATGGATGCGATCGAGCGGTTCGCAGCCGACGTGGCGCACGAGATCAAGAACCCCCTGACATCCATCCGCAGTGCCATCGAGACCCTGCGTCGCATCGAGGATCCCGCCCGCCAACGCCAACTTCTGGCGATTATCGGCCAGGACGTGATGCGGCTGGACCGACTGATCAGCGACGTGAGCGACGCGTCTCGCCTGGATGCCGAACTGTCTCGGGTCACGACCGAGCGGGTCGACGTCGTGCCCATCCTGCGCACCTTGGAGGAGTTGGACGAGGCCACGCGTGATTCTGAGAATGACCCGAAGCTGGACGTCGTCGCACCTCCGGGGGAGGTCGCGGTCTGGGCGGTTGAAGACCGCCTTGTTCAGGTTCTGCGCAACCTGATCGGCAACGCCCAGTCCTTCAGCCCTCCACGCGGGCGCATCCTCGTGCGCGTTCGCGAACAGGGGGGGATGGTCGAATTGAGCGTGGAGGATGACGGCCCCGGCATCCCCGAATCCAACCTGGAGCACATTTTCGACCGATTCTATTCCGAGCGACCCAAAGGAGAGAAATTCGGGCAGCATTCCGGGCTGGGCCTGTCGATCAGCCGGCAGATCGTCGAGGCGTTGCGCGGCCAGATCTCGGCCGAGAACCGCAAGGACGCAAACGGGAAAACCACGGGCGCTCGATTCGTGGTGAGACTTCCCCACGCGTGAACAGGGGCGTTGCCGGCGTGCTATCCGGTTGGTGGACGGAACGGGACCATCGAACGAATTTCCACCAAACGTCCGAACCATTGACAGGTAGCGCGGAGCCCTACCGGTCAATGCCTCGGGCCGTGGGAATAACAGCTTTACCCGGCGCACTAACGCCTCGCATCATGGCGCCAGATGGGGAGTGCATCATGCGCCGGCTTTTGTGGGTTCTATGTGCGGCATGGATAGCGATCGGCGGACCGCTGGGTGCATCCCTGGGATGGGCCCAAAACTCGGCGGGGCCGACCCTGTCGAAGGTTCTGAAGAAGGGCAGCGTCGAATGCGCGGTCCCGTCCGGCACCCCCGGATTCGGCTTCGTGGACAGCAAGGGCGAATTTCGCGGGCTCGATGTGGATGTCTGCCGAGCGATTGCGGCGGCGATTTTTGGGGATGGGGGGAAGGCGTTGTTTGTGCCGCTGAATGGCGGGCAACGGCTGCCGTCCTTGCAGTCCGGTCAGGTCGACGTGGTGATTCAGACCTTGACCCAGACCCAGTCCAGGGAAGCAGCCAATGGCCTGCTGTTCACGGGCGTCAATTTCTACGATGGGCAGAGCTTTTTGGTCCGCAAGTCCTCCGGGGTGAAGCGCGCCAAGGACCTGGACGGCGCCTCGGTCTGCGTGAACGCCGGCAGCACCAGCGAATTGAACCTGGCGGACTGGGCGCGGGCGACCGGAACCAAAATCTTACCCGTGGTGTTCGAGCGCACTGACGAAGGTCGTCAAGCTTACGACAAGGGCCGCTGCGACGCCTACTCCACCGATTCCAGTCAGTTGGCGGCCATCGCGACGGTCATGCAGGACCCCGAAAACCAAATGGTCCTGCCCGACATCATCAGCAAAGAGCCGCTCGGCCCCGCCGTGCGGCAGGGCGACGACCAATGGTATGAGATCGTCAAGTGGACGCTCTATGCCCTGATCGAGGCCGAAGAGCTGGGCATTACGCAAGCCAATATCGACGAGAAGCTCGACAGCCAGGCGCCCCAGGTTCGGCGTCTGTTGGGCAAGGTTGGCGATTTCGGTCGCTTCATGGCCCTGGACAACAAATGGGCCTACAACGCGATCAAGGCTGTCGGGAACTACGGCGAGATTTTCGATCGCAACCTTGGCGAAGGCAGTCCGCTGAAGCTGCCCCGCGGGAAAAACGATCTGTGGACGCGTGGCGGCCTGATGTACGCGCCACCAATTCGATAATATCTTCAGTCTTCAAGCCCGTCCGGCAACCTTAACGCCGGCGGGCTCCCTGACCTCGGTCCGGCCGTTGCCGCCTAGACACCGGGGACATACCAACTCGGCTTGCGCTTTTCCCGAAATGCGGTCGTGCCCTCGTGGCCCTCTGGCGAGTATCGCTGCGTCCAGCCCTCATGCGACAGCATCGTCACCTGACGGTCGTCTAGCAGCAGATTGTTGGCGCCCAGGAAACTGCGTTTGGTCATGGCGATCGCATTCGGCCCGCTCAGGAAGATGGCATCCAGGACTGAGGCGAGTTTGGCCTCCATGTCCGCTTCCCCGACCACCTCATGCACCAGCCCGATCCGTTCGGCTTCTCTGGCATCGAACCGCTCCCCGGTCAGCGCGTAGCGGCGCGTGTGCCGCAGACCGATGGCGTTGACCATGTGCGTGGAGATGGGAGTCGGCGCGACGCCAACGCGTACCTCGGTAATCCCAAAAAGCGAATCAGGCGTGGCGAACGCAACATCGACGCAGCAAACAATCCCCACACCACCGCCAAAACACGCGCCGTGCACCAGGGCGATGGTCGGTTTGGGGAACTCGTTCAGCAATTGCATGGCGCGGGTCGTGGCCAGCGACGCCGCGAAATTCTCCGCCGGCGGGTAATGCGCGACCTGCCCCAGCCACCGAATATCCGCCCCGGCCTGAAAATGCTTACCGGCCCCGCGGATCACCAGACACCGCACCGCCTCGTCCCGCGCCAGGCTTTCGAGGCCGCCGATCAACGCGTCCAGCAGCTCCGCGTTATAGGCGTTCCCCACTTCCGGCCGATTGAGTGTGGCGGTCGCGACGCCGCGCGGGTCGATCTCCAGCAGGACGGGTCCGTTGCTCATGTTGCCACCTTCGATGGATCGGTGTTGCCGCCGCAGACTAGGACGCCGACCCGCGCGCCGTCCGGAGGAACGAAGCGCCCTGACAGCAGCGCGGCGAGGGCGGTCGCACCGCCCGGTTCCGCGATGATGCGGAATTGCTCCCACAACAGGGCTTGAGCCGCCGCGATCGCCGTATCGGAGACGAGCACCGCCTGCTGAACATAGGCCTGGGCGATGGGAAACATGATCCCGCCGACCTGGCGTGCACCCAGGCTGTCGGCGGCGAGGCCTCCGACCGGTGAATCAACCGGCTGGCCAGCCTGCAACGCGTTGTGGAGGGTTGGGCAGCCTTCGGGCTCGACGCTGACGATCTTCGCGCTGCCGGCATACCAGGCCGCGATCCCGCCGATCAGTCCGCCGCCGCCGGTGGCAACCACGATATGGGTCAGGTCGGGCGCGTCCATCTCGAACTCCCGTCCGACCGTCCCCTGGCCGGCCAGCACGTCGGTATGATCGTAGGCATGGACCTCCAACGCGCCGGATTCCGCCTGGCGTGTTCGGCAGGCGGCCAGCGCATCGGCATAGGCGGCGCCGCATCGCACCACCCGCGCGCCATAGCTGCTGATACGCGCGACTTTGGCGGCGGGCGTCGTCTCGGGGACGAAAATCTCCGCGGTGACGGAGAGCGCACGCGCCGCGTAGGCAACAGCCGCGCCGTGATTGCCGCCGGAAGCCGCGATCACACCGGCCGCGGGACTACGCTCCAGGAGCATGCGATTGAACGCGCCGCGCGGTTTGAAACTGCCGGCATGCTGCAGCAGTTCCAATTTCAGGGTGATCGGCGCCGCACATCCCAACTCCCCGGGAGCGGTCCGAAGGATGGGCGTGTGGCGAACGAATCCGGATATACGGGCCGCCGCGGCGGCGATGTCGGAACGGCTGAGCATGGTGGTCGGGACGCTGGCACGCCAGCCCGGCGACCACAAGGTCGTCCACGCCCGGAGTCGCGCTGGGAGCGCCACTTCCGGGGGCGCCAGGTGTCAACAGATCGATCAAAGTGAGAGGCACCTCACAAGAGGCTTTCTTTCCGAGCCGATCGCGGTCAGATTGCCGACCCATGCAAGGCAGGCAGCGCGTTCACGGTAGCTGCGTATCCAGGGACGGCGAAGCGGTACTCGTGACCGGGCCGCCCGGGTCGGGAAAATCCGACCTCGTGCTGCGTCTTCTGACCCGAGGGTTTTTGCTGGTGGCAGACGATCAGGTCGATATCCAGGACGGGCTGGCCAGTGTTCCGCCGACTCTCGCGGGGCTGCTGGAGGTTCGCGGTCTCGGCATCATGCGGCTCCCGCACGTCTCTTCCGCGCATTTGGCTTTGGTCGTCCGGCTGGGTGAGGAACCCTCGCCCCGATTGCCCATGCCTCGGCTGGACCCAGACCTCGGTGTGCCGGCAATCGACCTGGATGGGCGGTTGGCGTCTGCCCCGGACCGCGTGGTCCTCGCGCTGGATTGCGCGCTCGGTCGAGTCGAGCAGGTCACCGGAGCCTTTGCGGCATGACGGAACCCGACCGTCTTCGCGTGGTGCTGGTGACCGGCTTGTCCGGTGGCGGCAAGGCGTCGGTGCTGCGGGCGCTGGAAGACATCGGCTATGAGGCGGTGGACAATCCCCCATTGCGGATGGTCGATGAGATGATCCGCCGTGGGGAAAAGCGCCTTGCCATCGGTATAGACGCGCGGACCCGGGGTTTCGACGCCGATCTTGTCATGGGAACCGTGGAGCGGCTGAGGGTGAACCCCGCGGTTCGACCCGAGCTGATTTTCGTCTGGGCCGATGAGGCGACCCTGCTGCGTCGATACACCGAGACCCGCCGCCGCCACCCTCTGGCACCGCAGGGCCGGGTGATCGACGGCATCACCACCGAACGTGCGATGACGAGCCGGCTGCGTGAAGGCGCGGACCTGGTGATCGACACCTCCAATCTGCCCCTGGCCGCGCTGCGGCGATTGATTGAGCAGCATTGTGGGGCCGAAGGCACGTCCGATCAAAGCCGTATGGTCGTGTCCCTGGTCTCGTTTGCCTACCCCAAGGGGCTGCCGCCCGAGGCGGATATGGTTTTTGATGCTCGGTTTTTGCAGAATCCGCACTATGATCCCATATTGCGTCCCGGCACCGGACTCGATCGCGCGGTCGGCGAGTATGTCGCGGGCGACCCGGATTTCGAAAATTTCTTCAGCCGGCTAACCGGCCTCGTCGAACTGGTCTTGCCGAGATTTGTGCAAGAGGGCAAGAAATACGCTACGATCACGATAGGGTGTACCGGTGGCCGTCACCGGTCGGTCTATCTGGTTGAAAGACTGGCTTCCCATCTGGCAGCCCGCATTGCCGCCGACCTCGCGAATGGCGGACCAGGGGCTGACTGGCGACTGAATGTGACACATCGGGAACTCGTCCAGGAGGGGCAGGGACTCGCCGATTGGACGCAACGCCCTGTCCCGCGCCTGGACGCTGACGACCAACATGAGGCCGCGCGGTCCTCATCCGTTCAGGCACAGGAGGCCTGAGATCACACCATGAGCAACCCTAAAGCCTTTGGGCATAAAGACAGCGGGCTTCCAGGTTTGGAAGCCGGTAGGGACGTACCGATCCGTCCATGATTGGCATGGTTCTGGTCACCCACGGACGCTTGGCGGATGAATTACGCTCCGCCATGGAACATGTGGTGGGGTCGCAGCGGAACGTTGATACGGTCTGCATCGGCCCGGATGACGATATGGAAAACCGACGGGCCGAGATCGAGGCCTGTATCGGGAGGTGCGACACCGGCGACGGGGTCGTGCTGCTGACCGATATGTTCGGTGGGACGCCGTCCAACCTCGCCATCTCCATGATGGAGAAGAAGGGCGTGGAGGTCATCGCCGGGGTGAACCTGCCGATGCTGGTCAAGCTGGCGAAGGTCCGTTCCAGCCAGCCATTGGCGGACGCCGTGAACTGTGCCGAGGAAGCCGGACGAAAATACATCGCCGCTGCATCCCACGTCCTGCATGGCTGCCGCACGAGCGGCAAGGGCGGCTGCGCCGATGGTTCCATCGGCAGCCCTGGCGCCGGGCCGAAGGAGTGACGCCAGCGGACACTCCGGCCTCAGACGGAAACCCGCCAGACCCTGATCGGGCTGGCGGCGCCGTCCTCAGCCGGGTTGTCGTCATCCCCAACAAGCGCGGCCTTCACGCCCGTGCCGCCGCCAAATTTGTCACTCTCGCCGAACGCTTTGGCGCATCCGTCGATGTGCGACGCGACGGCCAGACTGTCTCCGCCCGATCCATCATGGGCCTGATGATGCTGGGTGCCGGCCGCGGCGCCTCGATTGAACTGCTGGCCGAAGGTTGGGACGCCAAGGAAGCGCTGGACGCACTCTCAGGCCTGGTCGAGGCCGGATTCGATGAGCGGGACTGAACCACCGCCGCCCCAGCACAGACGTCTCGCTCGGCCGGTCACCAGTCAAGAACCCAAAAACGAACGCCGTTTCGCCGGCATCGCCGTGTCCGGAGGTGTGGCCATCGGTCCCATCTTTGGCACTACCGAGCCCGAAGCCACCATTACCCGCCACAAGATCCAGGCCGCCGACATCGCCGCCGAAGGCGCCCGGTTGGACGCCGGCATAATCCAGTCGCGCAAGCAACTCGGCAAACTCCGCGCCCGCCTTGGCGTGCTGCCGGAAGAAAGCCAGTCCGAGATCGCCCCTCTCATTGACGCCTACATTCGCATGCTTGGCCCCTCTCGCTTGGTGCGTGGCGTGCGTCGCCGGATCGAGGAATCGCTGCAATCGGCCGAAAGCGCCGTGGTGTCCGAGGCCGACGCGATTGCCGCGGCGATCGTCGCCCAAGCTGCCCCCGGACTGCCGGCCGAAGATATGGCCGGTTTGCGGCGTCGGGCGGATGAAATCCGAGAGATCGCGCGCCGCCTTGTCCGCAATCTGACCCGAGCGCCGTTCCGCAGTTTTGCCGGGCTGCCCGATGGCGCGATTCTGGTCGCCGAATCACTGCGGCCCGCCGACGCCGCGCTGCTGGATCCGTCGCGCCTGGCTGGCGTGGCCACGGAAGAAGGTGGCGCCGACGGCCATACCGCGGTCATGCTGCGCGCCTTGGGCATACCCGCCGTTCTGGGTGCGGCCGGGTTGGCGCACGCGATTCGTCCCGGCGACATCGCCGTGGTCGATGGCATTTCGGGCACCGTCACCCTCAACCCCGCTCCCCCAACCGTCGCCGCCGCTCGCCGAGCGGTCACGGCTTTTGCGCGAGAACGGCAGCGTTACGCACGCCTGCGTCGGCTCCCGGCGGAAACCGAGGACGGGGAAGCGGTCGAGCTGCAGGCCAACCTGGAATTGCCGATCGAACTGCCTCTGATCGCGCAATCCGGCGCCGTTGGTATCGGTCTGCTCCGCACGGAATTCCTGTTCATGAACCGGGAAACCGTGCCCGACGAGGACACCCAGACCGAGTCCTACCGCACGATCGTTGAGGCCATGAATGGCGATCCGGTCAGCATCCGCGTGCTCGATTGGGGCGGCGAGAAAGAAATCGAGGCACTGACCAACGCCGGATTGGTGCCCGAAATCGCTGATGCCAACCCCGCGCTCGGCGTTCGCGGCATCCGCCTGTTGCTGCGCAAGCCGGAACTGCTGGAAACTCAACTGGCAGCGATCCTGCGTGCCGGGGCATTTGGCCCGGTGAGGGTGATCCTGCCGATGGTCACCAACGTCGCCGAGGTCCGCGCCTCCCGCGACATCCTCGAACGGGTCGCCAGACGCCTGCGCCGCCGCGGTGAACGCATCGCCGACAAGCTGCCGCCATTGGGCATTATGATCGAAACCCCCGGTGCGGCCCTGTCGGCCGACGCTTTGGCACTGGAGGCGGATTTTTTCGCGATCGGCACCAACGACCTGACTGCCTACACGCTCGCCGTCGACCGCGCTGATGCCGACGTCGCCGCGCTCTATGATCCGATCCATCCCGCTGTCCTACGCCTGATCCAATTCGCGACGGAGGCAGCATTGCGTATGCGGATGCCGGTCTCCGTCTGCGGTGAAATGGCCGCGAACCCCCGCCTGACCCCCCTCATGCTCGGCCTTGGCCTACGGTCTTTCAGCATGAGTGCCTCGGCCATTCCGCGTGTGAAGCAGGCCGTCCGCATGGTCGAAATCGACGCCTGCGCGCGGTTCGCCCGCCGCGTGATGGAGCAATCCGACCCGGCCAGGATCGCTCAACTGGTTGCGGAGTTCGGGCAGCCCGCCACGGCGGTACGCGGGGACTGATACCACCTGGCCGAAAGATTGACCTATGCCAGCCCCCTCGTCATGAGCGGGCTGTGCATGGGTCAATCTTTCGGCCGGTAGGGATGAGCCGATTTTCGCATCAATGAGGATGCGCCCGTTTGGCGGATACCAGTGTTTTCTGAAATATTGGTAATACAAATACGATGCAGCCAAATCGATATTTGTGGATATTTTTCATTTGAAAAATATTTTTCCGAATTGGTTAAATTATTGGCCCGGCCACCCACATGAGATTAGGCAAATATTGCCCATCAACATTTCCATCGACCGATATCCAATTCGGGCATCGGTGGATCGGCATACAGAGATAAGAAGTCCGTCCCAGGCCAAATGGCCGCGGTCGAGGCGACGCAGTGACGGGATGGTCGGAAGGGGAATGATCCCCTGTCCGTCCGGGAGAAAACACATGGCCAAAATGAATGGTGACTGGATCAAGCCGCGGGCAGTGGGCGCCGTTTTCGGAGCCGTCGCCATGACCGTCGCGGGATTTTGGGGACTCGGGTGGACCACGGCCGGCACCGCCGAACAGCGCGCCCGGGTGCAGTCCGAGACCGCCGTTGTGAATGCGATGGTACCCTATTGTGTCGCCAGTGCACGCCGCGATCCGGATGGCGCCAAGCTCACCAAGTTGGGTACCGAGACGTCTTCATGGACTCGCGCGCAGTTCGTGCGTGACGCCGGTTGGGCGACGATGGCGGGATCGAGCGTGCCCGATCACCTGATCGCCGAGGCATGCTCCGAGAAGTTGAAAATCGCTAAAGCCGGGTAACGAACCGACGGGGCTGAGCCTGACAATATCAACGGTCCTAACCATTGACCGTTGATACAGGACGACGCTTTTCGCGGGTTTTCCGGGCACCAACACCCCCCCCCGCTCGAATCGGGCCACACGAAGACCCGACCGCGACTGATCCTGCCAGATCGTTAGTCCAATTGCGTGCCGAGCGCCTTGACGACTGGGCCCCATTTTTCGCGCTCGGCCTTTACCAGGGCTGCGAGTTGCGCGGGCGTGGCACCCGGCGTCGGTTGCAATCCCAGGTCGTGCAGGCGCGCCACGACGGTCCGGTCGGACAGTGCGACGGTCAGAACCTCATGCAGACGGTTGACGATCCGGTCCGGTGTTTTGGCCGGGGCAAATATCGCAAACCAATTATAGCATTCGAACCCCTTCAGCCCCTGTTCGTCGAGCGTCGGTACGTCCGGTAGAGCAGGATCGCGGATCAACGGTCCGGCGCCAATCGCGCGGATCGTGCCGGCGGCGATCTGTGGCAAGGCGGTCGACGGCGTGGGGAAACTCATGGAAATCTGGCCGGCGGACAGATCGTTCATGACCGGACCGGCACCCCGATAGGGCACATGCGTGATGTCCAATCCGCCTGCCATGGTCTTCAGCCGCTCGGTGCACAGATGCGGCATGGAGCCGATGCCGGGCGACCCGTAGGTGTATTTGCCCGGATTGCCATTCACGGTCGCGACCAGGCTTTTCAGGTCCGTCGCCGGCACCGAAACATGCACCGTCAGGATGAAGGACGAGGCGATAGCCTGCCCGATCGGTGCGAAATCCTTGACCGAATCATACGGTATGTTCTTGTAAAGCCATGGGTTAACGCCGAACGACGAAACCTCTCCGATCAGGATCGTGTAGCCGTCGGGAGCAGCCTTCGAAACCAGGTCGGTTCCGATCACCGCACCCGCACCCGGGCGGTTGTCCACCAGGATCTGCTGCCCGAGGAGTTCGGTCATCTTCGGAGTGATGATGCGGGCGGTGATGTCCAGGCCGCCGCCAACCGCGAAGGGGACGACCAGCCGGATCGGCTTGGTCGGGTAGGTGTCCTGCGCCTGGGCCAGGCCCGTTACTGCCATGCAGCACGCCATGGCACCCGCCAGCCGAAACATCATTGGCCTGTCCTCCCGTTTGCTGTTCGGCCTCCACGGACCTTGGGCATCTTGCGATGCGGCGCCGGGGTGTGCAACGCATGCGCCTGGACAATCGCCGGGGCACGCCGGCGCCACGCCATGACACTGGGATGGGTGGCCCTCGATCTGCCCAAAGTCGCGTCCGGCTGCCGCGTCGAAACAGGAGAAACCAACCCATGCATATCGGCCTGCTGTTGTTTCCGCGCCTGACTCAGCTCGATCTGACCGGTCCGTTTGAGGTCTTCGCCAACACGCCTGGCGCGACGGTGCATCTGCTGTGGAAGACGCTCGACCCGGTGCGGGCGATCACCGGCATGGGAATAGTTCCCGACACGACCCTGGCTGACTGCCCACAATTGGACGTGATCTGCGTCCCAGGCGGGTCCGGCGTGGCGGAGGTCATGGAAGACCCCGAGGTGCTGGATTTCCTGCGGCGCCAGGCCGTCGGCGCCCGCTATGTCACATCGGTTTGCACCGGTGCCCTGGTTCTCGGCGCGGCGGGGTTGCTGCGTGGCAAGCGCGCGACCACACATTGGGGATCGCATGATTTCCTGGCGACGTTGGGCGCGATCCCGACGCAGGGGCGTGTGGTGCGCGACGGAAATATCTTCACCGGTGGCGGCGTCACCGCGGGCATCGACTTCGCACTGACCCTGGTCGCCGAGATGTGCGGTCCCGAGGTCGCCCAGGCCATCCAGTTGCAGATCGAATATGCGCCCGCGCCACCGTTTGACGCAGGGTCTCCAGAAACCGCGCCATCCTCGGTGTTGGCGACCGCCCGTGCCCGAGGGGCCGGAATGCGCGCCCAGCGGGAGGCGCTAATGAGCCGGGTCGCCGAACGGTTGGAGGCTTGAGCCGACGTTTTTTTGTGGGCGTGTGATGAGGGAGCGGTCGGGTAACGACCGCCCACTGGCCGGAAGCCGATACCCCGCAGAAACCCGCTACCGAAACCGTCCCGCCGAATAGGCTTCCAAGGCAATCGACGGGGTTCTTCCCCCCACGATCTCCGCCACAACGCGCCCCGTCATGGCGCCGGCCGTCAGCCCGACATGCCCATGCCCGAACGCGTGCACCACATCCGAGCAACCGGACGCCGCACCCAGGCAGGGCAGTCCGTCCGGTGTCGACGGCCGATGTCCCATCCACACCTTCACCTGATCGGGCCCAACGGACGCCGGCAAGCCCGGATAGACCTGACGCGCAAACGCCAGCAGAACCTCGGCGCGCTTCCAGTTCGGAGCCGCCTCCAGCCCCGCCAGTTCCACCTGCCCGGCTATCCTCAACCCCGCCGGCGTCATCGCAAACGCCATTTTCCCATCGCTCGGCATCATCGGATAGCGCGGTTCGATCCCCGGATCGCGGATCACCGCGTGATAGCCACGCTCGGTCTCCAGGGGCACCGGATCGCCGGCCGCCGCGGCCAAAGCACCCGATCGCGCGCCGGCCGCGATCACGGCCTTGTCGCAGACGATCTCCCCGTCCTCGGTTTCAACCGCCCGCAATCGGCCCGCCTCGACCCGGAAACCGGTGGCGCGGGTTCGGCGTAGTTCGGCGCCGAGAGAGACCGCGTGGCGGATGAGTGCCGCGACATAGGTGCCCGGATCGCGGCATTGGCCGTTTTCTTCGACCAGAACGGCGAATTTGTAGCGCCGATCCAAGGTCGGTTCGCGTTGGCGCAGTTCGTCCTCATCGAGTGCCAGCCAGCGCGTGCCGGTTTCGCGCCGCAGCCGCCAGGACAGGCCCTCGGCCTCGAACGCGGCGCGATCGGGGAAGGCAAACATCACACCCTGGCGTGCGATCAGATGCCCGACACCGGCTTCTTCGGCCAGTTTGCGGTGATGTTCGGGCGCGCCGGCCAGCAGCGGCGCCATAGCATGGGCGGTGGCGGAGACCTTTGCCTCGGTCGAACCGGCACTGATGAAGCGACGCAGCCAGGGCAGCAATTTCGGCAGATAGCGCCAGCGGATGGTCAGCGGGCCCAGCGGATCGGCGAGATAGCCCGGGACCTTCTTCCACAGACCGGGGGACGACATCGGGATGACCGAGCTTGGGTTCAGCAAGGTGCCATTCCCGTAGCTGGCCGCCTGTTCGCCGCCGGGATCGCCAGGTTCGACGATGGTGACCTGGTGGCCGTCACGCAGCAGCTCGATGGCGGAGGCCGCGCCGACGATCCCGGCACCGATGATCACGACATGGTGTGGCATGGTTCCTCTTTCGATGTTCCCGGTTTCGATGTTTCCGGGGTTTTGCCCGGAGGCGTGCGATCCGACCGGCCTACACTGAACGAGCCTCGACGACATGTATCGCGGCCCTTACCGATAGGCCGTCAGCGGCGCGGCAGCTCAGGGCAGGGCTTCCGGTGCACTCATACCAACCGCCTGAACCATTGACCCATAGCGTCACCTTACCGTCATTGCCGGGTCAAGTCCGGCGATGACGGTGGGGGGATACCTATGGGTCAATGGTTCGGGCGGTTGGTATCAGTTGTGCGCCCAGAAACGCGATCAGTGCCCGGACCTTCGGTGCCACGGCGCGATGGGCGGGACAGACCACATCCAGGGTCGCCGGAGGCTGATGGTATTCCGGCAGGATCCGCACCAGGCGCCCGATCTCGATGTCTTCCTCGACGAGAAAGGCGGGGGCCAGCAGAATGCCGGCCCCGGCGCGTGCCGCGCTGCGCCGCAACAGGCCATTGTCGGTCTTCAAATGGCCGGTCACCGATACTTCCGCTCCGCCGCGGGCGCTGGCAAAGCGCCAGATATCGCCGGGGTGACGCGTATCGGTCAGGCAGGTGTGTTGCGCCAGATCGGCGGGCACCAGAGGCGTGCCGTGGGCCGCGAGATAGGACGGCGCGGCGCAGACCATGAACTCCATGGTGGCGAGCGACTGCACGACATGCCCGGGTGGAAGCGGCGGATCGTCGCCATGGTGGCCGATGCGGATGGCGAGATCGAAGCCTTCCTCGATCACGTCGACGGGGCGGTCGCTGAGGACGACGGTCAGCGACAGGTCGGTGTTCTGCTGCATAAAGGCCACCGCCAGGGCACCCAGGCGGGTACTGCCGAACGCGACGGGCGCGCTGACCCGCAGCGCACCGCGCAGCCGAGCGTCGGGTTTGCCAGCCTGACGCGCGGCTTCCATGTCCTCCAGAATACGGGTGCACTGAGCATAGAAATTTTCGCCTGCCACGGTTGGGCTGACGCGGCGGGTGGTTCGATGCAACAGGCGGGTGTCGATCCAGGCTTCCAGCATCTGGACGTGCTTGCTCGCCGTGGCTTGGGAAATTCCCAGGTCGCGGGCGGCGGCGGAAAAGCTACGTGTCGCGACCACGCGCGCGAACACGGCCATGCTGGTCAGACGGTCCACGGAGCCCCTTTGTTGTGGCCGCGTTGCAGGATACCGGCGTTAGAGCATGATCACGCTGAGCGGAACGTCACAGCGTGTGAATCATGCGATCAAACAAAGAGCTAGAGCGGTTTTCCGATTCCAGTCAGGGTGAAACCGCTCCAGACCGGGATGATCGTGCGTTGTCGGAAAAATTCAAGGACGGAGTCTGTTACAATCGCCGATAAGTTCGGGATAACCGTGTTCTCTTGGGGGGTGTATCGATCGCGGACGCCATCGCCGCGGGGAGCATGAACGTCCTGACATCTGTCGGCCTCGGGGAGAACTGTGGTGGCGCGCGCCATGCATCTTGGCCGACGGGGGGAGCAGGCCTAGGCCAGCCTCCCGGCCTCGCTCAGCCCGTGTTCGGCGTCAGTCGCATCCATGTCGGGACCGATGTCGTCAATGTCGCGTCTCCGCAGGACAGCGCAGCGTCCATGGCGTCCAGTCGCAACAGGGCCAGCCCGGCCTGATCGCGACCGGATCGCATCGTGCCCACGTCTACATCGTTGCGCAGGATTGGCGTGCCGGGGGCGGGCAGGGGGCCGTCAACGGACACCGGAACCAGGCGGCGTTTCACCAATCCGCGGTATTTGGTGCGCGCGGTCAGTTCCTGGCCCATGTAGCATCCCTTGGTCCAGGAGATGCCGCGCAATTCATCGAATCCGGCTTCCAGCAGGATCGATTTCTCGGCCTCCATGTCGCGGGATCCCTCGGGCAAGCCCAACGCGATGCGGTGGCGATCCCAATCGGATTCGAACGCCGCTGTCGGCAATGGCCCGTCCGAGATCAGCCGCCATCCGGCGTTTGGCAGCCTCGGGTCGAGTGACATGATCTCGGTTGCCCCCGGTTGTCCGTCCCAGGCGACATGCACGTGCAATTCCTCGGCGGCGCGCAATGTCACTTTCGACCGCAGACGAAAGCGGGTCAGTCGCTGGAGCAGCATGGGCACCTGATCCCGCTCGCAGTCCAGCAACAGGCGTTCGCCGTCTGAAAAGACGAAGAAATCGGCCAGCCATTTGCCTTGCGGCGTCAGCAGCGCGGCCCATACGGCCTGGCCGCGTTCGGCCAGCGCCACGTCGTTGGACACAAGGCCTTGCAGGAAGGCCACTCGGTCCTCCCCTTCCACTGAGATCACGCCCCGTCCGGGCAATGCCGCCAATTTTGCCATAGGAGAAAGGTAGGGGCTGCGCGATTCTGTGCAAGGCATGGGCGGCACACGCAAGGACACCATATGGAGCAACGACCGGGCGTTCGACGTGATATGCACGCCATGAAGAGGGTAGCCGGGTCGATATATGAAAATCGCGCATATCATGGCGGGTGCCACCACGGGCGGCGCCGAGTTGTTCTATGAGCGGCTGACGATCGCCATGGGGCAGGGTGGGGACGACGTGTTGCCCGTCATTCGCCGTGATCCAGGTCGAGCCCAAAGATTGCGGGCGGGTGGACTCAATCCGCGAGAATTTGGCTTCGGCGGGCCGCTGGACATTCTGACAAGGCCGCGCCTGACCGCGGAATTGCGCCGATTCGCCCCCCGAGTGGCGGTGGCGTGGATGAACCGGGCGGCGCGTTTCACGCCGGTTGGGGATTGGGTGCTGGCCGGCCGGTTGGGCGGGTTTTACGACCTGTCCTATTATCGCTTGTGCGACCACCTGATCGGCAACACACGGGGCATCGTCGACTGGATCACCGGCCATGGTTGGCCCGCGGAACGAGCGCATTATCTGCCCAATTTCGTGCCTGACATGGCAGGGGCCGCGCCGGCGGTTTTGGACATACCCGTGGGCGCGCCGATCGTGCTGGCTCTGGGCCGGCTGCATCGCAACAAGGCCTTCGACGTGCTGATCCGTGCGCTACCCGCCCTGCCGAACGTCCACGCCGTTATCGCCGGGGAGGGTGACGAGCGTTCGGCGCTGTTGGACCTGGCGCGCCGCGAACATGTCGCCGATCGGGTCCATATTCTGGGTTGGCGACAGGACACGGCGGCCCTGCTTGCCGCCTCGGACGTTCTGGTTTGCCCGTCCCGCCATGAGCCTCTGGGCAACGTCGTGATTGAGGGGTGGTCAGCCGGTCGTCCCGTGGTCGCCGCGGCCTCGGCGGGCCCGGTCGAACTGATCCGCGACGGCGCCGATGGGCTGCTGGTGCCCGTTGAGGACCCGGCGGCGCTCGCACGGGCACTGGATCGGGCCCTGAGCGATCGGGATTGCGCGATCTCATTGGCGCAAGCCGGCCGGATTCGCTACGAAGCCGACTTCGCCCAGACGTCGGTGGTGGCGCGCTGGCGCCAGTTCCTCGCCACCGTGGAGAAAGCCTGATGTGCGGCATTGCCGGCCTGATCCTGTCGTCGGGCGCGCCGCCTCCCGATCCCGTGACCTTGACCCGGCTGATCGAGGCGCTGCGCCATCGCGGGCCGGACGGCAACGGACAGTCCGTGGTCGGGCGAGTCGCGTTGCTGCACAACCGGTTGTCGATCATCGATCTCGTGACCGGCGATCAGCCATTCTTCGCGGGCCCGGCGACCCTGGTCGCGAATGGCGAGGTCTATAATTACCGCGAATTGCGGGACACCATGCCGGGTGTCAATTTCGCCACCAACAGCGATTGCGAACCGCCCTTGCATCTGTGGCTGCAGTACGGCGCCGATTATGCGGAGAAGCTGCGCGGCATGTATGCCATCGCGATCCACGAACGGGTGAAGCGCAGTGTCACGCTCACGCGTGACCCGTTTGGGATCAAGCCGCTCTATATCGCCCAGGTCGATGGCGGGCTGGCCTTCGCCTCCGAACCCCAGGCCCTGCTGGAAGCTGGCTTGGTCTCGCGCGTCGTGCGCCCCTCGGCGCGGGAGGAGCTGTTGCAGCTCCAATTCACCACCGGCGCCGATACGATCTTCGAGGGTATCCAGCGGTTGCTGCCGGGCGAGACGCTGACCTGCGCGGATGGCCATATCCTGGACCGCAAACGCATCTCGTTCATCCCGGAAGGCGGGCCGGAGACGATTGACGAAGACACCGCGTTGACTCGCCTGGATCGCGCGCTGATGGAAAGCGTCGATCTGCACCAGCGCAGCGACGTGCCCTATGGCATGTTCCTGTCGGGTGGGATCGACAGCGCCACCTTGATCACCCTGATGGCGCGCCTGAACAGCGAACCGGTGCTGGCGTTCACGGCCGGGTTCGACGCTCCAGGTGCGGCGGATGAACGCGAACATGCCGCCGTCGTCGCCAAGGCGGTCGGTGCGCGGCACGAATCGATCGAGGTGAATGAGGCGATGGTCTGGCAACATTTGCCGGAGATCGTCGCCGCCATGGACGATCCCGCCGCCGATTACGCCATCATCCCGACCTGGTTTCTGGCCCAGCGTGCGCGCCAGGACGTGAAGGTGGTGCTGAGCGGGGAGGGCGGGGACGAGATTTTCGCCGGCTACAGCCGCTATCGCAGTGCCATGCGGCCCTGGTGGCTGGGCGGGCGGGCCATGTGGGCGCGTGGCAGCTTCGATAAGGTGGACGTGTTGCGAACCCGCCCGTCAAGCTGGCGGGACGGGATCGCCGCGGCCGAGGCGCGGGCCGCGGAAGGCGGTCGAGGACGTCTGGCCGCCGCGCAATGCACGGATATGGCGGATTGGCTGCCGCACGACCTGCTGCTGAAGCTGGATCGCTGCTTGATGGCCCATGCGGTGGAGGGGCGGACGCCGTTCCTGGACCGTGGCATCGCGGAGGCCGCGTTCCGCCTGCCGGACGGGCTGAAGCTGCGCGACGGGATGGGCAAGTGGATCCTGCGCAAATGGCTGGAAAAGAACCTGCCGGTCGCGCGTCCCTTCGCGCCGAAACAGGGCTTCACCGTTCCGGTCGGCGCCTGGATCAAGGGGCAGGGGTCAAGATTGGGGCCGCTGGTTGCCGCTCAGCCAGGGGTTGCCGAGATCGCGCATCCGGACCGAGTGGTGGCCCTGTTCGGCGATATCCGTCGCTGGCGGCACGGATTCGCCTGCTGGAAGCTGCTGTTCTACGCGTTGTGGCACCGCCGGCATATTCTGGGCCTGCCGCCGGCGGGGGACGTGTTTCAGACCTTGGCGGCGCGGTAGCGAGGCCGGGGCGCCGGTCATACCAACTGGCCGAAAGATTGCGTGCATCGCCAGTTACCGTCATTGCCGGACTTGATCCGGCAACCCGCCCGCCTTCCGTTGAAGCGCGGGTTGCCGGGTCAAGCCCTGCAATGACGGTCAGGGTACACTACAGGGCAGTCTTTCGGCCGGCCGTTATTACACCTTCATCGACCGCAACAGCGCATCGACGTCCATCGTTGCAAAGCAGGAAAATGTGTCGGAAACAGCGTAGGGCAGAATGATCTTCCGCTGATGCAGTATGGCGCCGCATGTATAGACGACATTGGGGACGTAGCCTTCACGCTCCGATGGCGCGGGACGGACCAGCGGCTCGCTCGACCGGCCCAAAACCTTGGACGGATCGGCCTTGTCCAACAGCACAGCCCCAATCGCGTAGCGCCGGACCGGGCCGACCCCATGCGTGAATAACAGCCATCCTTCGTCGAGTTCGATTGGAGAGCCACAATTGCCGATCTGCACGAACTCCCATGGGAATTTCGGCGCCAGGATGGGGTGGCCACCATCCCAGCAATACAGGTCGTCCGAATAGATCAGATAGAGGTTCTCGTTGTCCTGTCGGCCGATCATGGCATATCGGCCGTCGATCTTGCGCGGAAACAGGGCCATGCCCTTGTTTCGAGCCGCGGTTCCCCGCAACGGCAGCATCCGAAAAGACACGAAGTCCGTCGTCTCGATCAACTCGGACCGGATCGCTCGGCCAGTATAGGCAGTGTAGGTGGCGTAATAGGTCCGCTTTCCCTCGTCGGTGAACGCGACGAACCTCGCATCCTCGATCCCGTTCGATTGGGATTCGGTGATCGGGAAGATTACCCGCTCGCTGATATCCTCCTCGCCCTTGAATACCACTTCGACGTCGTCGCCATGCACGCCGGGAACCCAGTATCGAATCGTTGGAGCCGAGGCCAGACGCGCTGTCGGATCGATGACAACCTGGCCCGACGCCAGAATCGATCCGGACCGGAACGTCAGCGACGAAATATGACCTTCCCCAACGGCGCGCAGGCTGAGGATGAAGCGGCAACCACCGTCCGGCGCGTTCGTCTGATTCGGATGCATGACGATGCTGGGGTTGAACAGAGCCGACGCTTCGAAAGAATATTCGTTCATGAAATAAGCGCCGACCAACTGGCGCTGGATCTTGCTGAAGTCGTCATGCGATTCCAGAGCGATTTCCATCTCGTCAGCCCTGGCTTCGAATTTCTCCAGCAGGTTGCGATGACGCCCCTGAAAATTTTCCAGTACATCGGCCAGTTGGCTGGCCGCGATCGCCGGGTCGAGCGCCAGCACGCGGTCGACAATATGGTTCGCCCGTGTCTTGTCGGTGGGGTTGAGGTCCCGAGGCTCGGTCGCCGGCCTGAACGGCCGCACGAGAACGCGCGTCGGATCGGGGCACAGGTAAAGGGCCTGCCGGTTCAGGAAGGTCGCGTAGGGCAAGGCAGCCTCGATTTGGTTGCTGGCATTGTGGGTTCGATCAACGGATGGTCGCACCCCTGAGGTTGTGCGTAGGCGTTAATCCTGATCATTGGCAAGGATTCGCGGCACGGATTGCTTTCATGCGTGTCAGGTTCGGCCCCCGGATCGACCCCGTGCGCGACCGTCGCCGGTTTGACCATGCATCAAGTGGGTCACGGACGATGCCTCCGATGACGGGGGCGTGCGTTGCCATGGCCTCCCCGATGCGCCGACCATCCTATGCGCGGAGGCTTAGGACAGGCTCGAGCGTCGCTTGCGCCCGGTCGGTACGGGCAAGCTGTCGCATCTCCGCAAGACCGAGCAGATAGGATAGGACCGATTCGGCGCCACGGTTCTCGTTGGGACGGTCGGAATGCAGCCCGTCCCGGCAGCCGCCCGTGTCCGCGTCAACCAGGGACACCCCCAAATCATTCCCCCCGTGGAACCACGCCAGCGCCCGTTCGGCGTCGACATTCCATGCCGGATCGCCGGTCGCGGTCCATGCCGCCAGGCATGCCGAGATCGTCGCGGCAGCTTCCAGCGGTTGTTGATCGAACGGCCGCGGAGCCATACGCAATTCGCCGAATCCATCTGTCCCAACGGGGCGAAACAACCCGGTCGAGGTGGTCTGCTTCCCCATGAGCCAGCGCAATGAGCGCAATCCGGCATCCTGATAGGCGCGCGTGCCGGTGGAAACGCCGGTTGCGATCAGCGCCTGGCACAGGCGCGCGTTGTCATAGGAGAGCCCTGCCTCGAACCACCCCCAATCCTCGGTCGCGGTCTCCGCCAGGATCGTCATCAGCCTGCCGGCGAGAATATGGCGCATCCGGTTCGCCTGCATATTGCCGCCGACGACCGATCGGTATGCGTGCAATCCGAGCAATGTGAATGCCCAGGCACGCGGGGAGGTGAAGCTCTGGGTGGCGGGAAGTGCCTCCGCAAACAGGGACGCGGCCCACTGGCGGCGGGGCGCGCTCATGTCGCCGCGGGCGCATTCGCCCAGGGCCCATAGCGTGCGGCCATGGCTGTCTTCAGACCCACGATCCTCCAACCAGCGCCGGTCGAAGCTCATGAAATTGCGGAATCGCTTGGTGTCGGGATTCCATGCATGCTGAATGAACGCCGCCAAACGGGCCGAGAGCGGTTCCGGGAGGCTGGGTTCCTGCGTGCTCCCCAGTGCGCAGGCCAGCAACAAGGCGCGGGCGTTGTCGTCAACGCAATAGCCGTGCGACCGATCCGCAACCGAATGGACGGCGTGCTGGAGCATCCCGGTATCGTCGCACATGGACAGCAGATGGCCGAACCTGAGCTCGGGCAAAGGTTGCGCGGGGGGGCGCGGTTCGCGCGACGGCAGGGCCTGGACCGAACCGGAGATCACCCGGAACCGATGGCCACGATGGGCCTGATCGAAGACGCTCAGGTAGTTTTCAGCGGTGCGTTCCCAGGTCATCGATCGGCTGGTCTGGTAGGCGGCCTCGCGCATCGCCTGGCGGCGTATATCGTCACTCAGCAATCCCGCCACCGCCTGACCGGTGGATTGCGCGTCACTGAACGGCACCAGAATACCGCGGCCGTCGGCCAGCAGTTCTCGCGCATGCCAGTACGGCGTCGACACGACCGCCTTCCCCAGCCCGAAACTATAGGCCAACGTGCCGGATGTCATTTGCGCTTCGGTCAGGTAGGGCGTGACATAGACGTCGCACATGGAAATGAAATCGAGCAAGGTCGGGCGGTCCACGAATTGATCGAGGAACACGACATTATCGTCGACACCCCGATCCCGGGTGCGCTGCATCAGTCTTTCGCGATAGGCCTCGCCTTCATCGCGCACGAGGTTCGGATGCGTGGCACCGAGCACGACGTAGATGGCGTCCGGGCGGGTTTGCAGGATCGCCGGCATGGCATCGATCATGACCTCGATGCCCTTGTTGGGCGACAGCAGGCCGAAGGTCAGAATGACAGGACGACCGGCGAAACCCAGACGGGCCTTGGCCTGATCCGGTTCGGCAAAGGCGACGTCGGGGATTCCGTGTGGGATGAACTCGATCTTTTCCCGCGGGACCTGGTAGACCGTTTGCAGCAGTTCTCGGCCTTTCTCGGCCATCACGACGACGCGCGACGATGCATTGACCAGACGGCCAAGGACGCTGCGTTGTATGGGGGAGGGGCGGGCCAGCACCGTGTGCAGGGTTGTGATGACGGGGATGTTCAGGCGGGATACCAATGCCAGCACGTGGCCGCCGGCCTCACCGCCGAAAATCCCGAACTCATGCTGCAGCGACACCGCATCGAAGCCGCCCGTGTTCAGAACGCCCGCCGCGTGAACGTAGTCTTCCAGACGATCGTCGTCGATCTGAATACGGACGGTGGGCGGATAGTCATAGCGCTGACCATCATTGTTCATCGCCACGATACAGGTGTCGAGGCGCGGGCGCGATGCCGCCACCGCCTGCTGCAGGTCGGTGGTGAAGGTGGCGATTCCGCAGCGGCGGGGGAGCGAATTGCCGACAAATGCCACGCGATTTATTTCGGTCAAGAGAGTGCCTCCATCAATAGCATTGGCGGGAATTCGGTGGTTTGCGAACCGATCCGGCGCAGAAGGCCGGGGTCGGGTTGGGTGCCCACATGGGCCAGAAGACATCGTGCTCCGCCCGCGCCGACTTCGATCAAGGCGTGGTCGTCTTCCAGGAACAATGCATCGCCGATCTCCGCGCCGATCGATCCGGTTCGGATCGAGCCCGCCAGGATCAGGACCCAGGTCTCTCGGGTCGCATGCAGTTCCCAGTGTGACAGCAGTGGGAGATCGATGTGTTCCAGCACAAAGAAGTCGGTGCACAGCAGCAGCGTCCGGGCGTCGGACAGCCGCCGTCGTGCGGTCTGGTGTCCGACTGGGCCGGCATGGGCGACGGCCACGGCGTTTTCGATATCGAGAGGTCGTTTGCGACCATAATCGAACAGGCGGAACGTGGTGTCGCTGCGCTGCTGGATTTCGGCCACCACGAGACCGGCGCCGATGGCATGGATCGTCCCCGCGGGTACGGAGATGATGTCGTCCGGGCAGGCGGGAAACCATGCCACCCGGTCCGCGATTGACCCGTCCTCGATCGCGGACCGCAGAGTTGCGGGGCTGATCGCTTCCGTCAGACCGAGCGCGATTCTGGCGCCAGGGTCGGCGGACAAGACATACCAAGCCTCGGTCTTGCCGTTCATAAGACCGATCGACTGGGCGTAGCGATCATCGGGATGGACCTGAATAGACAGATTCTGCGTCGTAAAGAGCAGCTTCATCAGCAGGGCGGTATCGGGTGCTGTCTTGTTTGGGTGCTGAAACCAGAGTTCTCCGATGGCGGTGTCGTTCCGACCGATCCGGCTCCAGGGGCGAAGATCGGCGCTGCCCCAGGGCTTGGGAACCATCCGAATGGCAGCGCGCTCGACCGTCATCGGAGGGGGGCTACCCTTTCTTCGAGGGGAGGACTTTCTGTGCCGTCAGGCTCTTGGGGGACAGGATAGATATGGCGTCACCGGCGGCGGTTTTCTTGGCTTTCGGTTTTTTGATTTCCCGATTGCTGCGCTTCTGCCCTTTGGCCATGACTATCTCCTGCCTGTTATGTTACAGTTACGTGTCGTGTGGATGTGCGTCGGGTCCTGATTGATCACAGACCATCGCCTGCCGTATCCATGGAGACGGCGAGGCTGTCTTGACGACATCCGGAACCTGGGGTGCCAGGAACACGGAAATTCGCGGTGGCATTCAGCCTGGAACGACCGCACCTTGGCATACAATCCAGGCGCGTGTCCTGTAGGTGATTATACCTACTTGTTTTCCGTGTGGCAGGGTATCTCCCAGACCCACGTAAACGAATATTTGCCGGAAGACAGAAATCCCTCTGTATCGACCAAGGTGCCGATCGTCTGTCTACAATGACTCATGTAAGCCGACAGGGGCGCACATACAAGTGCGCAGGGGTGCGAACCAAAGTGGTGCGATCGAGTATACGCCTCACCGTCATTGCCGGGCTTGACCCGGCAACCCGCGCTTCAGCGGCAGGAGGTGGGTGGCCGGGTCATGCACGGCCAAGACGGTAAGGGGAGGCCATCGGTCCATGGTTAGCGTCGTCGATAGTGCTCCACACAATGTTGAATCGCACCCAGCGCACAGCGTCGCCGTATGGCAGGGGCCGCAAGGCAGACCTCGGCGGGCCAACCAGGACCCGGGAGGTCGGCGGCCGATTGGATCGCCCGGTGATCCGGGGGCGTTGGTGCCGAGCGTGAGTGGGGTGACGGCGTTGCGTCGTCGTCGTCTCTGGCTTATCCCCTGTCGGCTTGTCCGGCCCCGGTCAGGTTGCCAACCCTATCGTCCTCGGTTCCCGCTCGCTCGTCGTCCACCCCATCGTACCGGACTCGTCCTCGCCCATGCCGAAGCAGATCCGCCTGAACGCGTTCGACATGAACTGCATCGGCCACCAGTCCCCGGGGCTGTGGACGCATCCGCGAGATCGTGCGGACAGCTACAACACGCTGGATTATTGGGTGGATCTCGCGCGCACGCTGGAACGCGGCAAGTTCGACGCGATCTTCCTGGCCGACGTGCTGGGCATCTACGACGTCTACAAGGGTGGGCCTCGAACCGCGCTGGAACAGGCGGTGCAGGTGCCGGTCAACGACCCGTTGATGGTGATCCCGGCCATGGCCCATGCCACGAAGCATCTGGGGTTCGGCGTCACCTGCGCATTGTCCTACGAGCATCCCTATCCGTTCGCGCGCCGCATGAGCACCTTGGATCACCTGACCAACGGGCGGATCGGCTGGAATATCGTCACCGGCTACCTGGAAAGCGCGGCCCGCGGCATGGGCCGGACCGAGCAGGTGGACCACGACGGCCGCTATGAGGTCGCCGAGGACTACATGCAGGCGGTCTATAAATTGTGGGAAGCGAGCTGGGAGGACGGCGCCGTTCTGCGGGACCGGATCGGGCGGAAATTCGCCGATGCCGACAAGATCCACCGGATCGTGCATGAGGGACCGCATTTCAAGCTCGATGCGATCCATCTGTGTGAGCCGTCGCCGCAGCGCACGCCGGTGTTGTACCAGGCCGGCGCCTCGACCCGCGGACGCCAATTCGCGGCCGATCACGCCGAATGCGTGTTCATCAACGGCCCCTCGAAGAAGGTGATCGGCGGGATTGTCGCCGATATTCGCAGGCGAGCGACGGAAGCCGGGCGCGACCCCAGTGACCTGACGATCTTCACCATGATGACGGTCATCACCGGCCCGACAACCAAGGCGGCCGAGGAAAAATACCGCGACTATCTCACCTATGTCAGCGAGGACGGTGCGCTGACCCTGATGTCGGGCTGGACGGGGCTCGATTTTGCGACGCTGCCGCGGGATGAGCCGGTGCGGTTCACCCAGCGCAATGCGATGACCTCGGCATTGGAGGCGTTTACCACCGCCGACCCCGACCGGACCTGGACGGTGGGCGAGATTGCGCGCCATGCCGCGATTGGCGGGCGTGGGCCGGTGATCGTGGGGTCCTATCAGGATGTCGCGGATGAATTTAAGGATTGGGTGGCCGAGACCGGGATCGATGGGTTCAACCTCGCCTACGCGCTGACACCGGAGACGTTCACCGATATCATCGACGGTGTCGTGCCTGTGCTGCAGGAACGTGGGGTGTACAAGCGCGATTACGCGCCCGGCACGTTGCGGGAAAAATTGTATGGAGAGGGCCGAGCGCGGTTGCCGGGAAGTCATCCGGCGGCGAGGGTGCGACGGTGATGGAGTAGGAGGAGAGATCACATGTCCAAGGAAATCACGAACGCCGAGGAACTCCGCGCCGTTCAGGCGCCGCTGAAGCAGCTTTACCGGGATCACCCGGAGAACGCGCGTATCCCCGCCCGTGCCGAGGGGATTCTGGAGCCCTACGACATCGCCTGCACCGTGCGCACCTGGCATGGCGAGGTGACGGCGGGGCTGCACAAGGCCGGCGGCGGCTCGGGCGAGCTGGCCTGTTCGGCGGATATGCTGCTGGAGGCGATGGTCGCCTGCGCCGGGGTTACGTTGCGCGCGGTGGCGACCGCCATGGGCGTGACCATTCGTGGCGGGACGATCGTGGCGGAGGGCATTTGGGATGCGCGCGGGACCTTGGCGATCGACCGCAACACACCGGTTGGCCTGACCGAGGTGGCGTTGAAGTTCGACGTCGATTGCGATGCCGACGCGACGAAGCTGGAGCGGATGATCCAGACGACCGAGCGCTATTGCGTGATCCTGCAGACTCTTAAGACCCCGCCTAAGCTCTCGGTATCCATCGGCAAGTGAAGGACGGGACTGCCCCCATAATCCGGTTCCAAGGCTCGTCGGCCTTGGTGGGGGTTCAGGGGGCAAAGCCCCCTGACGGGGTGTAGGGCCCTTCACTCCACACTCTCTTGCGGCACAGCCCCCTCCGCGGTTAAGGAACGTCATGCGCGCGACCACACATCATTCCCCACGCTGGGTCGGACTTATGGCCATCGGCCTCGTTGCCTCCACCGCGGGGTGCGATACCAGCAAGATGGCCCGTACTTTCGGCCTGACCCGGGATGCGCCGGACGAGTTCACCGTCACTACCCAGGCCCCGCTCTCCATGCCGCCGGACTTCAACCTGCGACCGCCGCGCCCCGGCGCGGTGCGTCCGCAGCAACAGTCCGAACGCGCCCAGGCGGAGGAAGCCCTGGTGCCGCAATTGGCTCTCGGCGCGCCGCGCGGAACGGCGAGTGCCGGTCAGAACGCCCTGTTGCAGGAATCCGGCCCGACCGCCCCCGCCGATGTCCGCCGCCGTGTCGACCAGGACGCGCGTCTGGAGCAATCGAGCGAGAGCTTCCTCGACAAGGTGCTGTATTGGCGCAAGCCCGATACGCAGAACGTGACGGTGGACCCCGGCAAGGAGAGCCAGCGTCTGCGCCAGAATGCGGCCTTGGGTCAGTCGCCGGACGCGGGTGTCACTCCGGTCATCCAACCCCGCAAGCGCGGCTGGTTCCAGTCCCTGTTCAGCTTCGACTGATCGTCGGCTGGGTACCAATCGCCCGAACCGTCGGCGCCTCGTCATGGCCGGACGCGATCCCGGCAATGACGGTGAGTGACGGGACGCGTTCGGTCGCTGGTTCGGGCGGTTGGCTTCATTCGTTGGCGGCGCGCAACCGTTCCCGGTGCAGGTTGTAAAGGCCCGCCCCGGCGATGATGACGGCCCCGACCAGGGTCAGCCAGGACGGCACCTCGTTGAACACGATGAATCCGGCCAGACCACCCCACAGCAGCATGGTGTATTCGTAGGGGGCCAAGGCCGAGACCGGCGCCAGCCCATAGGCCCGCGTGTAGACGCAATGGGCCGCCCCACTGGAAATACCGAGAAAAACCAGCAGCATCCAGCCGAACGCGTCGGTTTCCGAGGTTGGCGGAAACAGGCGCAGGATCAGAACACCCGACACAATATGCGACACCAGAAGCCAGAAAGCCTGGCATTCAGGGGCCTCGGTGACCGATAGCTGGCGCGTCATGATTCGGGTCACCGACATCGCGACGATCCCCACCATCAACAACAGCACCATCGGGGTCCAGAGATCGCCGCCCGGTTGCAGCATGACCAGCACGCCCAGGAAACCGACGACCGTCGAAAGCGCTCGCCGCCACCGAATGCGTTCCCCCAACATCGGGATTGCCAGCAACGTCATGATCAACGGCGCGGTAAACCCGACGGCATAGGTGTCGATCAGGCTCATCTCCATCCAGGCGATGTACCAGATGATCGACACCACCGAGGACATCGCACTGCGCAACATCACCAGTTGCCACCGCACCGGGATCAGCCGCCGCCAACCGCTGAGGCCGGAACCGGCCATCGCGATGGCACCCACGGTGACCACCCCGAACACCCCGCGCCACACCATCGCAAGCGCCACCCCCACGCTCGGCAGCACCCATTTCGCGGCGGTATCGCCCAACGTCCAGATCACGTAGGCCAAGGCGGCGAGACCGATGCCGTGCACCGTATCGGCGGCATTGTCGGTCAATGCGCGCCGGAGCGGGCTCGTCTTCACGGACCTATACCAACCGGCCGAAACAATGCCCCATAGGCGTCACCTCACTGTCCTTGCCGGACTTGATCCGGCAACCTACCCCCTGCCGTTGAAGCGCGGGTTGCCGGATCAAGCCCGGCAAGAGCAGTTCATAGGTCATTGTTTCGGCCGGTTGGTATTAGACGAGTGGCGCATGGAGTGCCCTTTTTTGGCCAATGGCTGGATGAATCCTCGTCCGTTGTCGTAAAGCGACACGGCGTTGGGGGCCAGAGCCATTCGTTACAATTGTTTAAGCCGACCAAACGACAATTCAGGCCAAATTGCCTGATCTCGGCCTTGTGGCTGACGCAATCGGCCGCCATCGATAGGAATATCATCGAGAGTTGCCACAGGGCCAAATGGAAGACACCGAATACACGCGCATGGACTCGGCCGAGGACGGGATGTGGTGGTACCGCGCCCTCCATCAGCGCCTGTTGGATGCCTTGAGCGACGTCCAAGGTCGCGTCCTCGATGCCGGTTGCGGCACCGGCGGCTTTTTGGCCCGACTGCATTCCAGCCGACCGGATCTGAGCCTTGTGGGGTTGGAATGGTCCCCAATTGCCGCGTCGCGGGCTCATCGAAAGTCGGGAGTCGCGGTCGCGCGGGGCAGCGCCAACACGCTGCCGTTTGCCGATGCCAGTTTCCACGCCGCGATCCTGGCCGATGTGTTGTGCCACGGTGCGGTCGATCCGGATTTGGCCCTGGCCGAGATGCGTCGCGTGCTGCGTCCCGGCGGTCGGCTGATCGTGAACATGCCGGCCTATGCCTGGCTGATGTCGACTCATGATGTCCGCGTCCACAACGCTCGGCGTCAGACCGCGCGCCAAACCGCCGCGATGCTCCGCCGAGCGGGGTTTGAGGACGGGCGGGTGGGGTATTGGAATAGTTTGCCGCTGCCGATGATGATCGTTCAGCGCAAGCTGCGGACCGCTGCCCATGGACCCTCCGACGTTGCGCCGTTTCCGCCATGGTTGGATGCGGTCTTCCATGGCATGACACAATTCGAACGACGCCTGCCCTTCGCCATTCCCGCGGGCGGGTCGGTGTTGGCGATCGCGAAAAGGCCATGAACGACGTGTCGAGTGTCATCCAGCAAGTTGCGCCCGAAACCCGGCTCCGCCCCGACGAATCCGGCATCGGCCTGTCCATCGTGGTGCCGGTCTATCGCGGTGCGAATACAGTCGCCCTCCTGGTGGAGGCGTTGTCGGCGCTTCGTCCGGAAGGCGGCCTGGAAATCATCCTGGTCAATGACGGCAGCCCGGACAACTCCGGCGAGGTGTGCCAGGCGCTGGTGGAAACCGCGACGGTGCCGCTGACCTATATCGAGCATGCGCGGAACTATGGCGAGCATAACGCGGTGATGACCGGGTTGCGGCATGCGCGCGGCGACTATGTCATCACCATGGATGACGACCTGCAGAATCCGCCGGAGGAGGTGATAAACCTCTACGATCATGCACGTCTGGGTCGTTGGGATGTGGTCTATACGCGCTATGCCGTGAAGCAGCATGCCGGATGGCGCAACCTGGGGAGTTATTTTGCCAATCGGGTTGCCGATCAGTTGCTGGATAAGCCTCGGGGACTCTATTTATCATCATTCCGTTGCATGTCGGCTCTGGTCGTCCGCTCGGTGACCCGCTACAGCGGTCCGTATCCCTATATCGACGGGCTGATCATGCAGATAACCCAACGGATCGACAGCATTCAGGTTCGGCATTTGCCGCGTGTGGAGGGGCGATCGAATTACAATATGCGCCGCCTGGTGCGGCTGTGGCTCAATCTCGCGACCAGTTTTTCCCTGGCGCCGCTGCGGTTCGCGACCTTTGCCGGTGCGGCGATGGCCACGGCGGGCGGGGTCGGTGCGGTGGCGACGATCGCCGAGGCGTTGATGCGGCAGGATACGCCGTCGGGCTGGGCGTCCATCATGGTGGTGATCCTGCTGGTTTCCGGCGTGCAGTCGATGATCCTGGGCATTCTGGGCGAATATGTCGGTCGCACCTTCCTGTCGGCCAACGGCAAGCCGCAGGGCACGGTGCGAACCGTCGAGCGCAATAATGCGGCCGAACGGATCGCGGCGTGAGCCTGTATTGGGGTGCTCTGCTGGTGGCGATCGTCACCAGCATGCTGGCACAGGCATTGCTGAAGGCCGGAGCGTCGGCGTCGAATTTCGTCGCGCAACTGCTGGAAGTGCGGAGCATCGTCGGGCTGGTTCTGTACGGCGCGGCTGCCTTGCTGTACATGGTCGCGTTGCGCCGGATTCCAGTGTCGGTGGCATTGCCCTGCACCGCGATCTCCTACGTCGCCGCGGCGATCATTGGCTATTACGTATTCCATGAGGCCGTCGGTATGGCGCAGATCGGTGGGATCGGCCTGATTTGCGCCGGTGTGGTGTTGCTGGCGTTCGGTTGAATGGTCCGCTGGTCCGGGGCGTTTCCTGGGTAGCCGGGTAATCCGAGCGGATCGCAGCAGCCCGAATATCATGAAGCCTGGAGGCTGCGCCGCTGCTGTCGTTGCGAGCACAGCGAAGCAATCCAGGACAACCAACAGGATCGCAGACGACAAGACCCTGGATTGCTTCGCTGTGCTCGCAATGACGCGGCCACCCATGGGTCACTGGTTCGGTCGGTTGGTACAGGACACAACGACGGTTCCGAGGTGCTGATTTAAATGGCCGATGGACGTGGTCGCGCTTTTCATCGGGCGGTTTTCGACAGTCGGTGTGCGATTCTGGCGTTGGTGGCTTCGGTCATCGGGATGGCGCGGGGGATCTGGGGCATGGGGATCGGCTGAATGTTTGCTTTTTGTTCTAGGTCGAGGCTGATGTCGGTGGCAAGGAAAAAGTGAAACTTGACGGGAAGATGGGGGTTTTTGGGGTCAAAACCCTCGGTTTGGCGGTGTTTTGCCTGGATTTTGGGCGTTGGTTAACAGAAACGCCGAATGGTTAATTTGATGCAACATCGGCCATTGGCGCTTTTCGCGGCGGTTCACATCCAGGTTTCGGGTCGGGCTCTATGTATCTGGTATCCCGTGATTTATCGGGTTTCTTAAGATTCCACTTTAAATATGGATTTTTGGTAATCCGTTGCGAACAGGCGCGGATAAGGTGGGTTTTCGTTACGAGGCAATGCGGGACTCGGGGGGTATTGTTCCGGATCTATGCGGTTAACCTTGCCGTTCATGATTGCACGCGGATTGGGCAATTGGCGGTTTGCTCGCCGGCGTGGGCGGGGCGGCGTTGCTACGACCGGCACGACAGGCGGACAGACGGCTCGGCGCAATCTTCGCCATTCCCGGACCCTGTGCTAACCGCCCGCCGGTTGCGTTTGTCACTCTCCTTCGGGAAATCGATCGTCCCCCGACCTCTCGTGCGCGGGCTCGACCCAGCCCAGCTATTTGGCTGTCTGGATTTGCACGGTGGGTGGCAGCGCGTCGGGATCCTGGAGGGTGGGTGCGATTCAACATTGTGCGGAGTAATTCCAACCGGCCGAAACAATGACCCATGCACCGCCCTGGCCACTTTCGTCATTGCCGGGCTCGACCCGGCAACCCACGCTGCGACGGCAAGGGGCGGGTTGCCGGATCAAGTCCGGCAATGAGTGCGTCCGTGAGGACGCTTTGTCAGCGGGGTGCAAGTCCCCGTCTGGGTTGGTCGCAACCCAGCAATCGAAGGTAACTGCGTCGTCGTGAGACTTCGTGGAGAGCAACCGGAGGTG
>CALQHT020000033.1 GCA_943330455.2 Nitrosovibrio sp. Nv4
CCAAGAGGCCATCCTTGACAGCCGCCATCCCCGGCGTCCTTGGATCGTCAGGCCGGGACGGAGAAACGGCGCCCAACCGAACAGAGAAACACTTGAGGAAGACCGGATTGGGTCGTTACCACCCACTCCAAACAGCGAGGAGGCGAATCCGAGATCCCGCTCGGCAAACCAATTGGCCGCGGAATTCATTTTTTGGAGGACGTTCGCTATGAAGCTAGCCGTCGCTTCCTGTACCAAACTCCAAGACACCAACCCACAACCAGTTTGGCGCGATATTCAAACCGAAAAACCGGACGCTCTACTCCTACTCGGCGACAATGTGTATTTGGATCATAACAACCACGATGAGCCGGTCGCACTTACCGCCGAGCTTCAGGCGCTATACCAAGCGCAATTCGCGGAACCTAACTTTGCAGCCTTGCTGGCTGATATGCGGTCCCGCGATTGCCCCATAATCGCGATCTACGACGACCATGACTTTCTTGGCAATAACAGGTACGGTGGCGACTATGGCCCCGCGCTGCGCCGGGCGGCCCGCAACGCCTTTATCCAAGCCTTCTCTCCACCCCTGACCGGAAACGACGTCTTCCACATCCACCATCTGGGTCTCGTCGATCTCGTCGTCCTTGACGAACGTTTCTATCGTCAGTCCCCTGCCGTGTCCGCGTCTGATCGGGATGCGATTCTTGGTCACGAGCAATGGGTATGGCTGGAACAAATTGTCCAAACGTCTGCCGCACCATACCTCGTCATCGCATCGAGTACGACTCTTCACACTTTCGGAGACGAAAGCTGGGAGCAGTATCCCACGGCATTCAGGCGTCTCGTTGCCCTATTGAGTGGCCGAAAAGGCGCTCTAGTCGCTTCTGGCGACGTGCATCGCAACGCAGTCTATGACGATAGTGGGGTCATAGAAATAGTTACCTCCGCTGTTGCCCGAAAGGGCCTTGTCTTCGGGACCCAGCGACAGAACTACGGCCTTCTGACTTTCGATAGTGCCAAGGTTCGCATCGATCTTCGTAGTCGGAAAGTAGGTTGGCGCTTCGATTTCGATATCCCGCTCAACCGCTGGACCCTGCCCTGACCCTCTTTCCGCGAAAGTGAAAGCCATGCTGCCCTTACTTCTCCGGCCGATCGACCGGCCCGATACCAATAAGTTGGAAGACGCCTATGAGGTAGCGGCCGATGTCGAAACGCACACCAACAACACGCGCATGGTTGTCCCAAAATTCTTCCAGTATGACGGTGCAAGTATCCCATCTTCGGCTTGGCAACTGATCGGAACACCGTTCCACCCGCGTCTGATGGTCGCATCGGTTTTCCATGATTGGCTCTATCACACACACCAGATCACCCGCGCTGCAGCGGATGATCTGTTCGAGCACCTGCTGAAAGCAAGTGGGGTGGGCTCGGTCAAAGCCGGCCTCATGAAGGCGGCCGTCGCGGTCTTCGGGGAACACTATTGGAACAACGACCCTGAAGATGTTGCATATATCAGGCGCTCGTCCGACCGGATCCGCCAGGATGGACGCAATCCCGCCGATTACGGTATCCCCTGACGCAATCCGCAGCCGGTGGCATTAAGCATGGCGAGCGATTGGGCCCAAAATGCTCCGCCGTCAGTCACGTCCGTCAACGGCGGAGTGCACGGCAGCATCCGCCCCTTCATGGCCCATCCACTCCACCGGATTCTGACACGGGTCCTGGGCCCGGCAGCTTGATGCCAGGCCAGACAATGCGCCATATCCTGCCGCAATAGCGATCTGCCCCAGGCCCAAGCGGTCAGGCCGGCAGCGCAACGCAGGACGAAGGACTCGCACGCATATGGCCGACGTGACCACGGATACCGCCCGCCCAGCCTCCGGTGACAGCCAGGAACTCGACGCCCTGGTCATCGGCGCCGGTTTCGGCGGCATGTACCAACTCCTCTGTCTCCGCGATCGGCTCGGCCTCTCCGTCAAAGCCCTGGAAGCCGGCGGTGGCGTCGGCGGCACCTGGTACTGGAACCGCTATCCCGGCGCCCGCTGCGACACCGAAAGCCACGCCTACTGGTACACCTTCGCTCCCGAACTGATGCGCGAGTGGGAATGGTCGGAGCGCTATCCCGGCCAGGCCGAGATCATGCGCTACCTGAACTTCGTGGCCGACCGGTTCGACCTGAAGCGCGACATCCAGTTCAACACCCGCGTGACCTCCGCCCATTACAACGAGGCCACGAACCGTTGGCTCGTCTGCACCGAAAACGGCGAGACCTACACCGTCAAATTCCTGGTCACCGCCGTCGGCTGCCTGTCCACCGCCAATGTGCCCAACATTCCTGGCCTGGCCGACTTCAAGGGCGATTGGTACCACACCGGCGAATGGCCGCATGAAGGCGTCGATTTCTCCGGCAAGCGGGTCGGGCTGATCGGCACCGGCTCCACCGGCATTCAGGCCGCGCCGGTGATCGCCGAGACCGCCAAGCACCTGACCGTGTTCCAACGCACCGCCAACTACAGCGTGCCGGCTCGGAACGCGCCGCTGACCGATGAATTCAAGCGCTACATCAAGGACAACGCCGCCGAAATCCGCACTGCTACCCACGAAACCGCAAACGGCCACCAGTTCAAAATCGAAGACCGCCTGGCCCTGCAAACCCCGGCCGAGGAACGGGAGAAGATCTACCAAGCCGCCTGGGAACGCGGCGGCCTGCAATTCCGCGCCGCCTTCCACGACATGATGAGCAGCAAGGAAGCCAACGACACCGCGGCCGAGTTCATCAAGAACAAGATCCGCCAGATCGTGAAGGACCCGAAGACGGCGGCGATCCTGTCCGACATCGACCACCCCTACGCCGCCAAGCGCCCGCCGATCGACAGCGACTATTTTGAGACGTTCAATCGCGACAACGTCACCCTGGTCGACGTGAAGGCCGCTCCGATCCAGGCCATCACCCAAACCGGCCTGCGCACGACAGAGGGTGAATACGAGCTCGACATCATCGTCTTCGCCACCGGCTTCGACGCCATGACCGGTCCGATGTTGCGCATGGACATCCGCGGCACCAACGGAACGCCGTTGTCCGAGGTCTGGGCTGCCGGCCCGGTGACCTATCTGGGACTGCAGGTCGGCGGCTTCCCCAATCTGTTCACCGTCACCGGCCCCGGCAGCCCGTCCGTGCTGTGCAACATGCCGGTGGCGATCGAGCAGCATGCCGAATGGATCTCCGACTGCATCGCCCATATGCGCACCAACGGCATCGACCGCATCGAGCCTCGCCCCGAGGCCGTGACCAACTGGGTGCAACAGGTCAACGAGGCCGCCGCCGCCACTCTGCTGCCGATGGCCACGCATTCCTGGTATCTGGGCGCCAACGTGCCGGGCAAACCGCGCGTGTTCATGCCCTATGCCGGCGGCATGGCGCGCTATCGCGGGATCTGCGCCGATGTCGCGGCCCATGGCTATGAAGGGTTCGTGTTGTCGCCGGCGAAGGTTCCGGCCTGATAACAACCGTCGAAACAATGGCCGATGCGCCGCGCCCCTCGGCCCCCTCGTCATTGCCGGACTTGATCCGGCGACCCGCGCTTCGACGGCGGGGGCGGGTTACCGGGTCAAGCTCGGCAATGACGGTAAGGTGACGCCGACGGGTCATTGCTTCGGCCGATTGGTCTGACCTTCGCGACCCACAACCTCCATCGGACCCGGTGACCTGACCGGGTCCTACCGCCCAGGAATCCAAGCATGACCCGCATCGTCCGCTTCCGAGACCTGGAACCGACCTGGACCACGAAACAGGCCAAGGAACCGGGCACCATGCGCTGGCTGGTGACCTGGGTCGGTGGGCCGAAGGACCATATCAACACCAACCCCGCGGTCGCCGTCGAAAGCACCGAATGTGCCATCGGCATGATGTATCTGCCGGTTGGCCAGCGTCAGGCCGGCAAGCACGTCCATGGCGTGACGGAAATCTACGTCATCCTGCAAGGGGAACTCGAAGGGTTCGACGCCTCCGGCCACCCGCATCGCGCCGGCCCGCTCGACTGCACCTATATCCCCGCCGGCTGCCCGCATGGCGTGCGCAATTGCGGGACCGAGGACGTGATCCTGTTCTGGGTGCATGATGGGATCGAGCGCAACGACGCCGCGGTCTACTACCCCGACGACCATGTGTTCGTGGACCCGCCGGCAATCCAGCTCGTGCGCTTCGCGGATCTGGAGCCGGGCTGGTCCGACCCGGGCGCGCGCGTGCCCGGCACGATGCGCTGGTCGGTAAACTGGGTCGGCGGATTAGCGGGGTCCGTGAACCATAATCCCGGCGCCGCGGTGGCCAACAGCAAGATCGCGATCGGCATGACCACGCTGGAGCCAGGCCACACCCAGCCGGCCGAGGCGTTGGCGGTCGCTCGCCTGTACTTGGTCGCCAACGGGCAGGCGATCACCGATATCGGCGCCGGGAACGAAGTTCTGGGGCAGCTCGACGGCCTGCATCTTCCCCCCGGCGAGCGCACCGCGCTGCGCAACAACGGGCCGGAGACGCTGCGCCTGCTGTGGATCGACGCGCCTCCATCGCGGTGACAGGATCGCGGTTCGGCAACCAGAAAAGGCCACGGCCATGTCCCAGCCCCCGCAAGCCAAAGTCATCCGCCTGGCCGACGTCGAGCAAAAGTCGCTGGGCCGAGCGGCCACCCGCCAACATCTGACGGGGGATGATGGGAATCCGGTCTTGACGGGCATCCAGACCAGCGAGCCGGGGTATGCCACCAAGCTCCACTCGCATCCTTACGTCGAATGCCTGTTTGTCCTGGAAGGCAGCATGGAAGCCTGGCTGCAAGGCGAGGAAGCCACCCCACATCGGCTCGGCCCCGGGGACATGATCGTGCTGCCGCCCAATACGCCGCACGTCTTCCGCAACTGCGGCGATACGCCCCTGCGCCATCTGGGCATCCATGCATCCCCGACCCGGATCGTGCACAACGTGGGCGAGTGAGGCCGGCGGTTCGGGTGGAGATTGACGCCGTGGCCGCGAAAGCGGACGCAACACAGATCATCCGTTCGAATGCCCGAATTGGTGAAAACTCTGCCGCTCCCGTTGTGGATAGTGCATTCACACATCTGGGCGGAGGGAGAAAATTCTCCCCCTCCCCTTGCGGGAGGGTGTTGGGAGGAGGGGCGGTCGCGCAGGAATATTGCGTGAAACCCCTCCCCCCGCCCCCTCCCGCAAGCGGAGGGGGATAATTTTCTCCATCGGAGCCTGTCTCCCAGGAAACATCCACCCTAACCCACCAACACCCGAGCTCGGCCGCCACCTCCGAATGCTCCGCCGACACAGGAGACAGAAATGGCCCGCAAGACGCCCGCCACGCCGCCGCCCTCTGCGATCTGCCAGTGCTGCGACCCAGCGCTCGGGGCCTTCACCCGGCGCGCCAATGCCGGTCTCTCGCGGCGCGGATTTGTCGCGGAAATCGTTGCCGCCGCCGGGCTGGGCATCGCCGCCCGGTCGGCTCCGGTCCTGGCGCAGTCTGCCCAGCCGCCGGCGACCCTGTTCGAGAATGTCCGCATCTTCGACGGCGCCTCCGACCGACTGAGCGGACCGTCGCACGTGCTGGTGACCAGCGCGACGATCACCCGGATCGCGGACGGTCCCACCGCGGACGCAGCCACGGCGGACCGGGCGACGTTGCGGATTCAGGGCGGCGGCCGGACCCTGATGCCGGGCCTGATCGACGCCCACACCCACATCATGTTCGAGACGGTGCCGCAGGCCGCGCTGCTGATGGCCGATATCGGCTTCGTGAATGTCGCGGCGGTAAAAGCGGCCAATGACACGCTGATGCGCGGCTTCACCAGCATCCGCGACCTCGGCGGCCCGGTCTTCGGCCTGAAACGAGGCATCGACAGCGGCCTCGTTCCCGGGCCTCGCATCTGGCCCTCGGGCGCCTTCATCTCCCAGACCGGCGGTCATGGCGACTTCCGCCTGCCCACCGAACTGCCCGCCCGTCCGGGCGATTTCTCCTACAGCGAACGCATCGGCGCCGCCGTGATCGCGGATGACGCGGCCATCGTGCGTATGCGGGCGCGGGAGCAACTCGCGCTTGGCGCCTCGCAGATCAAGCTGATGGCCGGTGGTGGCGTGACGTCCAGCTTCGATCCGTTGGACGTCACCCAATACACGGTACCCGAGCTTCGCGCCGGCGTGGAGGCAGCCGAAAACTGGGGCACCTACGCCACGGTGCACGCCTACACCCCACGCGCGGTCCGCCAGGCGATCGAGGCCGGAGTCCGCTGCATCGATCACGGCCAGTTGCTGGACGACCCGACCGTCGCCCTGATGGCCGAGAAAGGCATCTGGTGGAGCCTGCAACCGTTCCTCGACGACGGGAAATCCGCCTATGCGGAGGGCTCTCCCAACCGGATCAAGCAGTTGGAGATGTTCAGCGGCACCGACACGGCCTACCAACTGGCGCGCAAGCATGGCGTACGGACGGCGTGGGGCACCGACACGCTGTTCGACCCGGCAGCGGCGGCAGCCAAGGGCTTCCAACTCAGCAAGATGGTCCGCTGGTACAAGCCGGCCGAGGTGCTGAAAATGGCAACCTCGGACAATGCCAGCCTGCTGGCATTGTCCGGTGCCCGCAGCCCCTATCCCGGCAAATTGGGGGTCGTGCAAGAAGGGGCGCTGGCCGATCTGCTGCTGGTGGACGGCGATCCGCTGACCAATATCCGGCTGCTGGAGACCCCGGAGACGCATTTCCGCGTGATCATGCAGAACGGCCACATCCACAAGAACACGCTGTAATACCAATGGTTCTAACCATTGACCGATATCGTCCCCATACCGTCATTGCCGGACTTGATCCCGCAACCCGCCCCCCGCCGTTGAAGCGTGGGTTGCCGGGACAAGCCCGGCAGTGACGGTAAGAGGGACGTTACATCGGTCAATAGTTAGGGCGGTTTGCATAACCAGAGCCGGCCGTCGTCCGGATCCAGCCGTTGCCCCCGGTCAGGTCTTCGGCGAATCCCAGCCGTAGATCCGCTGCAACGTCTCCCCCATCAGCGCGGCGCGATCGGTATCGGACAGGCGGTCGGTGACGCGAAACGCCTCCACTCCCTGGCGGAAGGTCAACATCTCGACCGCGCGGGTCCAATCCGTGCCCCACATGCAGCGGCCGAAGCCGAACGCGTCGAAGATACGAGCCAGTGGGTCCCAGATGTCCTTGTAGGGAAACGGCTCGTGCGACAGCGTGCCGGCGCCGGAAATCTTCACCACGATGTTGTCGTGCGCCGCCAGGGCCAGCAGTTTCGGCAGATCGGCCCAGGGTTGCGCCGGCACCGGCGGGTGGTGCGGCTGTTGCAGCCCCAGATGGTCGATCACCAGCCTGGTATTGGGGTTGCGAGCGGCGAGGGCTCCCGCCTGCTCCAACCGCCCGGTGCACATCAGGTTGATCGGCAGGCCAAGCCGCCCCGCCGTGGCGAGCACGTGGTTGAGGCCCGGATCACCCGGATCGCTCGCCGCGCTGTCGCGCATCATCAAGCGGATGGCGACGGTGCCGGGAGTCGAGGCCCAATCGGCGATCGTCTCGGCCACGGCGGGATCGGTGGGATCGACCGGCTTGATCAAACGGAACCGGGTCGGATGCGCCGCATACACCGACTGGGCGTAGCTGGCATCGTAGCGGTACATGGTGAACGCCGAGACGAGCAGCGCACCATCCACCCCGACATCGTCCATGGCGGCGACCATGTCGTCACCGGTGACCTCGGGCGGCCCGGTCAGGACCGCGGCCCAGGGACGGCCTGGGTGGTTGCGCTCATAGGCGTGAACCTGGGCGTCCAATATCGGCATTATGTTTCTCCCTCGATACGGATCGTTGTCCGGCGGTGCGTGGTCGGCCCGGTTCTTGGGTCCGGTTCGGTTCGGCTCCTGGGTGGTCGTCTGCGTCGTTCGGAGAAAAATCTCCCCCTCCCCTTGCGGGCTTGGGCCGCGAAGCGGACCAAGGCTGGGGGGAGGGGCAAGAACCCCACTGTCGGCGCTTGCGTAACCCCTCCCCCCCAGCCTTGGTCCGCTTCGCGGCCCAAGCCCGCAAGGGGAGGGGGGAGAGTCTTTTCCGCCGCGCAGCAGATACCTTCTTGGCTGCGGTGGGGCTACGCCGCCTCGGCCAACTGGCGCGGGCGGTAGATCGCGATATGCGTCACCCGCGCGATCGGAGACGCATTATTGGCCAGCACCAGGGCATCGATCTCGACCCATTTATGGCCCTTGTGCTCGTAATTCTTGGTCACGCGAGCCCGCACACCGAGCGTGTCACCGACGCGAGCCAACCCATGATACTGCACGGTGCTACCCATATGCATCCAGGCCGGCAGGATGACATTGTGCGACAAGGCCCAGTTGCAGCAGCGCAGGATCGTGCCGGAATGCACGATACCTTCGGCCAAGTACAACGGGTCGGTTTCCCGCGTGTCGGCGATATCCTGGGCCTGGAACTCAGCCGATACGGTCAGTGGGTTCATCCCCAGCCAGTCGCCGACCGCCAAGGATTTCTCGTCGGCCGCCACGCGGTTGGCACGCGCCTCGACCGCCTTGAAATCGGCCACAGACGGCATTTTCGGCGTTGAGTCGGGCATACCGGCGCGCCCGGTGGCGCTGATTACCCCGTCGCTGGTGACCTGCAATTCCATGCCATTGGCATCTTCGATGGCGGTGATTTCGGCGATCTCGCCCTCATAGACCGGCTTGCCGAACCGAGCCTCGCCCGTCCCGCGCTCCAGCCACGCCCGCCCCCAGCGCTGCACCGGCATGTGGGACATGTAGGCATAGACATGCACGCCGCCGACCAGCCCGCCCTTGAAGCCGAACTTCTTGGCGGTGGCGTCGTCGTGGATCTTGTTCTCGGACGCCTTGGCCGTGTTGTAGGCCGAGACGTGATAGGCAGGCAGTGCGGTCATGGTTTTCTTCCCATTGTTACGATGGACGAAATCTCCCAACCGTCACGCGAATCTCCATGGAGGAGGTCCTGCCACGATGCTCCATGGAACATCCCGGCGTGGCCATGACGGCAACAAACAGCGGCACCCCATCGTGGCCTGAACGCGGGCTGACGGGGAGCCCTGGCGCCTCAGGGGCGCTGAATCAGCTCGATCAGGTAGCCGTCGGGGTCCTTCACGAAGGCGATGATGGTGGTGCCGAATTTCACCGGGCCGGCTTCGCGGGTGATGGTCGCGCCCGCCGCGCGCAAGGTTTCGCAGGTGCCGGCGACGTCGGGCACGCCGATCGCCAGATGGCCGAAGGCGGTGCCGGGCTCGTATTTCTCGACGCCGTAATTGTAGGTCAGCTCGATGGCGGTGTTGCTCGACTCATCGCCGTAGCCCACGAACGCCAGGGTGTATTTGCCGTCCGGCACGTCGCGGCGGCGCAGCTCCTGCATGCCGAAGCCCTTGGTGTAGAAGTCGATGCTGCGCTGCAGGTCGCCGACCCGCAACATGGTGTGGAGAAACTGGCCCATAGCGTTAACTCCGTTGGTTGATCGTATCCTGGTCGAGGCCCAGCAGGAACAGCCCCGCCTGGTCCGCCGCCTCGATGGCAGCCTCGCGTTCCGCCAGGATGGTGCCTCCCGCCTCGAACGCAACCCCCCGCAGGCCGGCGGCGGCGGCGTGGCGCATGGTATCCGGCCCGATCGTGGGCAAATCCGCCCGCCGATCCTGCCCGGGTTTGACCAGTTTCACCAGCACACCCCCCGGCCCAGGACGAGCCAGGGACCCGCATCGTGCGATCATGGCGTCGGTCCCTTCCACGGCCTCCACCGCCAGCACCAAGCCTTGCTGCACGACGCAGCCCTGCCCGACATCCACCGCGCCCAAGGCCCGCGCCACGTCGATCCCGCGCTGGATATCGGCCATCGCCATGGCGTCCGGCGCGACCCGGGTCAGAGTGCCGACCGGTCCCAGCGCCTCGGTCATGATGTCCTGCGCGCCGACGACCTGGAATCCCGCGTCCCCCAGCACCTTCACCACCGCCGCCAGCAGCCCGTCATCGCCCGCAAACGCCGCGCGCCCGATCCGGCCAATCAGCTTGGCGCCTTCCTGGTCCGGGCGGAGGTCGAAGATAGAGGGACGACGGACCGTGCCGATCAGCACCAGGTCCTGGCAGCCATGAGCGTGCAACGCGGCCAGGATGCGACCGGCCGCGCCCATGCGGATGATCTCATGCGGCCAGGGCGCGAGGCTGCGTTTGTCCACGAACCCGTCCAGCCCGACGATGAACACGCCTCGCCCCGCCGCCGCGGCCGCCGCCGCGACACGGGTCGGCAATGCGCCACCGCCCGCCAGAATACCCAGAGTTCGTGACATTCGCCCTGCTTCCGTCATGGTCGAGGCCACCCCGACCATTGTTCCGCCCGTGTCGGTTCGAGGTCCGCACGTCCTGCGGGACAGTTGTGCCGCAGGTGGTGGTCGGGTCAAGTCCGGGTGTTCCGGCGGGCGGCGAAGGAAAGGTAGCCTCGGGGCTCTGCCCCAAACCCCGCGAGGGCTTCGCCCTTCGAACCCACCAGGGGCACGGCCCCTGGACCGCGATCCACTGGGTCAGGGACAAAAGGGGGCCAACACGGACGCTGAAACGCCATGGTAGGCCCCTTTTTGTCCTTGACCCAATAATCGGCATCCAAGGCCCAGCCTTGGTGGGGGTCGAGGGGGCAAAGCCCCTCGCGGGGATTGGGGCGGAGCCCCAAGGCTTTCTCTCCACCACGTCGCACCGCGATGTGACCGTTACAGCGCGCCAACCCGGCGCTATGCTATCCGCTCCAACGGGAGGGAACCACCGATGAAAATCACCAGCTTCGAAGCCACCACCTTGAACATTCCCGAAGACGACCCCCTGGCGAACATGCCGGAGGAAGAAGGCCGCACCCGCCCGGTCGTCATCCTGCGCCTGCGCACCGATAACGGCATCGAGGGCATCGGCCTGACCTTCTACGGCGGCAAGATGACCGGCAGCCTGCGCAAGGCGGTCGATGAACTCGCGGAACTGACCATCGGGGAAGACCCGATGCGGATCGAGCATATCACCCGCAAACTGCGCCTCGCCGCCGGGGATTCCGCCGGTCCGGGCGGGATTTTCATGCTGGCGATCTCGGCGATCGACATCGCGCTGTGGGACATCAAGGGCAAGGCGCTGGATCAGCCGCTGTGGAAGCTGCTGGGCGGACACCGGGATCGGGTGCCGACCTATGCGTCCGGCTCGCTCCGTCGCGGTCTGACCGACAACCAGGCCCAGCGCGCGGCGCAGATTCTGGTGCAGAAGGGCTTCACAGAGATGAAGACCCAGATGGCCCTGCCCGGCAATCCGACCGTCGCCGAGGAAGTCCGCCGCGTCCGCGTGGTCCGCGAAGCCATCGGGCCGGACATCAAGCTGATGTGCGACATCAACCAGCGTTGGCGGCCCGAGCAGGCCATCGATATCGGCAGCCGCATCGCCGATGTGGGCCTGTTCTGGTTGGAGGACGTGACCGCGCATGACGACTATGCCGGTCTGGCGCGGGTTACGGCAGCTCTGTCCACCCCGATCGCCGGCGGCGAGTATGTCTGGGGCATCGTGCCGTTCCGCCACATGATCGAGGCTCGGTCCGTCGACATCGTCATGGTCGATATTGTCCGCGTCGGCGGCGTCACCCAATGGATGAAGGTCGCCGGCATGGCGGAGGCGTTCAACCTGCCGATCGTCAGCCACGTGATGCCCGAAATCCTGGTCCATGTCGTCGCCGCCGCCCCGAACGGCCTGACGGTCGAATACATGCCGTGGATGCTGGCCCTGTATGAGGAAACCCCGGCCATCGAGAACGGCATGCTGGTGCTGCCGAACAAGCCGGGCCTTGGCCTGAAATTCGACGAAAAGGCCGTCGCGGCGTTCCGCGCGGGGTAGATGGATCGGCCTTCCGCGCGGGGTGAACGGATCGGCGTATGCCGGTCGTGTCTCGGTTTGAGCGGCTCTGCTCTCCGTCCAATCGGCAGCCCGGTAGGAAGGCCGTGCTGCCCTCTGCTCAACCTGAGACACGACCCGCTTGACGCAAAGACCGCAGCTTGCTATCGATATCAATATTGATAGCAAGCGACGATGCCGCGAAGGATTTGACATGACGACCGAACAGGTGCTGCTCCGCCTGCCCGACGATTTGGTGCGGCGGTTTAAGCGTGCCGTGCCAACGCGGGAGCGCAGCGCGTTCGTGCGACACTTGCTGGAAGCCGCGTTGCCGCCGGAAGATGGCGACCACGACCCATTGTATCTGGCCGCCCTAGCGGTGGAGCGCGACACCGCGCTGACCGAGGAGATGGAGGTCTGGGAGACGGCCACACTGACCGACGGCCTGACCGTCGAGGACCCCCCCAAGCGGCCCAAGTAAGTGGCACGCCCACCCGACGGGCCTGCATCGGCCGGACCGCTGCGTGGGTCGATCTGGTGGGTTGACCTCGATCCGACACGAGGGGCAGAGATTCGCAAGACCCGTCCGGCCCTTGTTCTGAGTGCTGATGCCCTGAACCGCGTCCGGCGGACGGTGGTTATTGTGCCGCTATCCACAGGACCGGAGCCGCGACCGCCCATCGTGGTTGCGGTGCCGTCGGCGGGTGTGGGGTCTGTGGCGGTATGCGACCAGGTACGAGCGGTGGATCGTACGCGACTGACCCGGATGGTCGGGACCCTGTCCACCGAGGATCTGCGGGCGGTTGAAACCGGCGTGAGGTCAGTGCTGGCGCTCTAGCCGGGGGCCACGAGGTTGCTCCGCTCGGCCTCACCCGGATGATGGCGCCAGTTGCGGTCATGCGGTGGGCAGCGCCATGTCGCACATGGGTCGGATGCGTTGGAGTATGACCGCCTATTCAAACCCCGGCCGCGGCACAGTGCTCATCAAGGTCCGCCCGAACCCGCCGTCCACGCAGATGTCCTCCCCGTTCACATAACCGGCCCGCTCGCTGGCCAGATAGATCACGACCTCGGCGATATCGTCCGGAGTCGCCACCCGCCGCAACGGGATCGCGTTTGCGCGCTTCTCGGCCACGCCGGGGGCCAAATAGAACGCCTCGCTCATGGGCGTGCGGACCAGGCCGGGGCTAACCACGTTGCTGCGCACACCTTGCGGCCCCCATTCCAGCGCGATCTGCTGGGACAGCATCACCACGCCCGCCTTGCTGACCGAGTAGGCGCCGCTCGCCGCCTGGGGAAAGCGTGACGCGATCGAGGCGATATGCACGATCGCCCCCTTACCGCGCGCCAGCATCCCCTGCCCGAAAGCCTGCGCGCACAGGAAATATCCGGTCAGGTTGACCGACATCAGCCGGTTCCATTCCTCCAGGCTGAGACTGGCGAGCGGCCCGGGGCGCAGAATGCCGGCATTGTTGACCAGGATGTCCACCGGCCCGGCCTGCGTGGCCGCGGCACGCACGCTGGCCTCATCGGCGATGTCGCAGGCGATCGCCCGCGCTTCCACGCCGACATCCCGCAACGCCGCCAACGTCTTGTCGCAGCCGGCCATGTCGCGATCCAGCAGGACCGGCGTCACGCCCAGCTTTGCCAGACCCACGGCCACCGCGCGCCCGATACCGCCGCCACCGCCCGTGATCGCCGCTGTCTTGCCGGAAAGGCCGAGCCAATCTGTCATGAAGAAGGTCCTTGGATGATGTGGGGAAACCGGGCGAGCACCCGACCGGGATCGACAATGCGGCCCACCACCATGCCGACGCCCCACCCCGCCGACGGTGCCGCCATAACGCCCCCAGCGGGGGTTAGGCAACTCAGATCGCGCACTCAACCACGCCGCTTCCAGCGGCATTGCAACCGGTCTGCCGAATCGGAACGTGCCGCGGTCAGCGGCACCCCCCCGGCGTTCATACCATCGTGGTCGTACCCGCAATGCGCAAAATGGCGCCGAGGGCGCAGCGGTCCCTGCATACGGCCGCCCGCATGCTCAAACGACCCGCCGGCGCACCGAATCATCGCCGGCGTCAATACTTTGTTAACCATTGGCGGCGTAACCCTGCGCCTGTCGTGCGGCGGATCCGACGCCGCAACGCAGCCCACCCCCCGCACCTACCCCACCGGGCCATTTGGGATCGCACCATGCCGCCTGCCCCGCTGCCTTGGAACGAGGCCCATCGCCTGGAGGCGCTCCGGTCCTATGAAATCCTGGACACCGCCTGCGAGGCAAACTTCGACAGCATCGCGCGTCTTGCCGCCTGGCTGACCGCCTGCCCGATCTCCCTCGTTTCCCTCGTCGACCAGGATCGTCAGTGGTTCAAGGCGCGCCACGGCCTGAACATAACGCAAACAACCCGCGACCAGGCGTTTTGCGCGCACGCGATCCTCGACCCGTCGCGGCCGCTGGTCGTCCCCGACGCGACCCAGGACGCGCGATTCGCCGACAGCGAGCTCGTGACCGGGCAACCCGATATTCGGTTCTACGCGGGGATCCCGCTGGTCAGCCCGGATGGATTGCCGCTGGGCACGCTATGCGTCATCGACCACACGCCCAGGCAGTTGGCACCCGACGTGCTCAACGCGCTGACCGTGCTGGCGCAATCCGTGACGACCAATCTCGAACTGCACCGATCCATGCGCCAGATGCAACGCATCGCATTGACCGACGGCCTGACCGGCCTGCCGAACCGACGCGCCTTCATGGAGGCTTTGGGTCAGGGCATCGCTCGCCAGCGCCGCGACAGCCAGCCGTTTTCCGTCCTCTATCTGGACCTGGACGGTTTCAAGCAGATCAACGACCGACACGGGCATGCGACCGGCGATCGGGTCCTGGCGGAGGTTGCCAGTGTCTTGCGGGCGTCCGTGCGCCGCACGGATACCGCCGCGCGGATCGGCGGTGATGAGTTCGCGGTCGTGTTGGTGGGCGGGGATGGCGCCGAGGCATCCCTGGTCGGAGAGCGCCTCCGCGCCAGGCTGGAGCAACGCATGGCCGCCAATAAATGGGCGGTCACGGCCTCGGTCGGCGCGATCAGCTTCCTGACGCCGCCCAACAGTGAGGAAGCGGCCCTGGCGTTGGCGGACGATCTTTTGTACCACGCCAAGGCCCTGGGGAAGAACCGCGTGCTATCCAGCGACTTCCCGACCGCCGGCAGTTTGATCACGCGCCGGGAGATCGAGGCGACGCCCGCTATCATCCCATAGGCGCCCAGGCGGGCTCCCCCTGGGCCGAGACCGTCTATCCGACCAGCGCGCCGGCCCCTTCGATGACCGCGTCCCAGTCATCCACGTTGCGATCCTGCGGCGCGATCAGCAGATGCTCCACCCCGATGGCGGCGTAGCTGTCCACCAACGCCCGCAGGACGCCGCGGTCCGTGCCGTCCCACTGCACCCGCATCGACACCGTGAAGTCCTTGCTCGGCCGGCCCGCCCGCAGCCGATCGATCAGCGGGGCGGCCTCGGCCGGCGTGTGACCGCTGCCATGCCAGCCGTCGCCGATGCGGATGGTGCGCTTGATGGCGGCATCGGAACTGCCGCCGAACCATAGCGGGATTGGACTGACGGGCATCGGCGTCATGGTCATCCCCTCGATCACCGACGGGATATAGCGGCTCTTGAACGTCACCGGGTCTTCCGACCAGACGGCGCGCATCATCGCCAGGCCTTCGTCCAACCGCCGCCCGCGCTCCTTGAACGGCACGCCCAGGGCCGCGAATTCTGGCTCCAGCCAGCCGGAGCCAGCGCCCAGGATCAGCCGCCCCTCGGAGAAATTATGCAGAGTCGCCAATTCCTTGGCCAAGGGCAGCGGGTGGCGCATCGGCAGCACCAGAACCGAGGTTCCCAGCTTAACCCGCTTGGTAACGGCGGCGGCCCAGGTCAGGCTGAGCACCGGATCGAAGAACAGCGGGGATCGGGGGAATTTGTCACGCGGAACGATGATGTGCTCGCTGACCCAGACGTCTTCCAGACCCAGGGCCTCGGCCCGTTCCGCGTGACGCCGGACCAGGGCCGGGGTCGCCTGATCGCCCGCATGAGGCAAATGGATGCCGTATTTCATGGTCTTGTCCTTTGCATCGGCATGATCGGTGGACAGATTGGCAGACAGCCTGCCCTTGCCGTCATTGCCGGGCTTGACCCGGCAACCCGCTCCCTACCGTCGAAGCGTAGGTTGCCGGGTCAAGCCCGGCAATGACGAGGGGGGCTAGGCATGGGTCACTGTGTCAGCAAATCGGTATGACGGGCAGAACAAGTTTTGCCGGCAAAGTGTCGTGCGGCGTCGTGGACCGGCCCCAAGGGGCGGACCAAAAGGCGGGCCAGGGTCGGCGCCGCCGCGACACGTCGTTCAGGTCGGGTCGGCGGTCAGACCTGCCGCGGCGATTCCGGCCAGGGCGGCGGCCTCGTCATTGTCCGACGTATCGCCGGTCACGCCGACCGCGCCAATGAAGCCTCCATCGCCCTTGATCAGCACGCCACCCGCCACCGGGATCAGCGAGCCGCCCACGGCATGGGTCACGGCGGCGACGAAATGCGGGCGTTCCTCGGCGCGCTTGCCCAGAGTGCGGGAACCGACGCCCATCGCCAGCGCGCCATGCGCCTTGCCGATCGCGATGTCGGACCGCCGCAGGGAGGTGCCGTCCTCCGCCGCATAGGCTTTCAGCACGCCGCGCGCATCCAGCACGACCACCCCCATCGGGGCGAATTTGTTGGCACGGGCGTGTGCCAGGGCGGCGGTGACGATGGTCTGAGCCTGGGCAAGTGTCAGTGCGGCCATAAGAGAGCTTCCTTTGTCGATTGGATCGTGTGGGGACCGCCTACAGGAACGTGCCGTCGGGATCGCCGTTGAACATCACCCGGCCGACCGCCTCGAAATGCGAGTCGCGGGACTGGATCTGCTGGGACAGGGTGTGAATGTCGCGGAATCGCCGCTCGAACGGGGTGCCGGGGAAGATGGCCGAAGTGCCGGCGGCCTTGAAGACGTAGTCCACCACTTCGACCGAGACCTTGATCGCCTGTGCGCATCCCAGCCGCACCCGCGCCCTGTCGGCGGGTCCGATCGGATCGATGTCATCCGCGTGATCCCACACATCCTTTAGGATTTCGACCAGATAGGCGCGGGCCGAACCGAGATTGGCTTCCCGGTGCGCCACATCGGACTGCACCGAAGGGCTGTCGGCCAGACGAGGCAGGCCCCGCGGCACTTTCTCGCCGGCCAGTTCGATGAAGGCGTCCAGCATGGCGCGGGCGATCCCGAAGGCCACGCCGGCAACGCCCACCGCATACAGGCCTTGCATCGGGAACGCATAGAGCGGGCCGGGGTCGCGGCGCAGGCTGGGGTCTTCTCTTGTGCCGGTGTATGCCTCGGCGACGAACAGGTCGGACAGGGAATAGCCCTCCGACGCGGTGCCGCGCATGCCGATCGGGTTCCAGTTGGCGATCAGGCTGGCCTTTGCCTTGGGGAACAGCAGGGACCGCACGGTCGGGCGGCCGAACCGGTTCAGGCGGAGCGATCCGTCCGGCTCGATGACCTGGCAATGCGCGCCCATCCAGGTGGCCTGGCGGCAGCCGCTGGCGAAATTCCATTCGCCGCTGACCCGGTAGCCGCCTGGCACCGCGGTGGCGCGATACTGGTTGGGCGGGCCCCAGGCGATGATGGCGCGCGGGTCGGAATAGATTTCCCGCGCGGTTTCCAGCGGGATGAACGGCGCGATCAGGGCCGAACTGTTGGCGACGAACAGGTTCCAGCCGACGGAGCCGTCATGGCGGGCGATTTCCTCGATCGCGCGGAGATAGACCCAGGGCTCGATCTGGTCGCCGCCGACCGAGAGCGGCAACAACATGCGCGCCATGCGGGCTTCGTGGATCTGGGACAGGAGGGGCTCGGGGATCCGCTGGGTCTGCTCGATCTCGTTGGCCGCCGCGGCGATGGCCGAGCCTAGGTCGCGAGCCCGGGCTATGGGGCCCAGCACTGGGGAAGGCGCGCTGAGGTGGTTCATTTGGCGGTCCGTGGTCTGTCTGGGCAGGATTAGCGGCGTAGGATTGGGGTGTTGTCAATTGGGTGCGGGAAAGGGCGGGGCTTCCGCCCCGGACCCCGACCGGGGCTTTGCCCCTGGACCCCACCAAGGGCGACGGCCCTTGGAACCGGAACATTGTTGCCTTGAGGGATGGGGCCCTACACCGACCTCTGACCGTCCGTGTAGGGCCCCATCCCTCAAGGCAACAAACGAATCGCATTCCAAAGGCCGTCGCCTTTGGCGGGTCGCAAGGGGCCATGCGGGCAGAGCCCTGGCGGGGTCCGGGGCGGAGCCCCGCCCTTCCCCGCACCCAATTGACCAATCTCCCCAAACCCCGGCACATCCTCCCGCACCTCTGTCCGGAGTCCCTGCCATCATGGCGCCTCCCCGATTCCCGACCATGATCGACCCGCTGCGTTCCCCCGCCATCGGCTTGCCGCACGGCTTCTTCACTCGCCAAGGCGGCGTGTCCGGCGGCGCGTTTGCCAGCCTGAACTGCAGCCTGTCCGGCCTCGACGATCGCGACCATGTGCTGGAAAACCGCGCCCGCGCCGCCCGCGCCCTGGATGCCGATCCGGCCCGGATGGTCGGGCTGACCCAGGTGCACGGCGCCGTCGCGGTGACCGTAACCGAGCCATGGCCACCCGGCGCCGGCCCGCGCGCGGACGCGATGGTAACCGACCGTCCTGGACTCGCGCTGGGGATCGTAACCGCCGACTGTGCCCCGGTTCTGTTCGCCCATGCGGCCTCCGGCATCGTCGGCGCGGCCCATGCCGGCTGGCGCGGCGCCCTGGCCGGCGTGATCGAGGCCACAATCGCCGCCATGGCAGCCCTGGGGGCCGATCGCGCCGGAATCGCGGCCTCGGTGGGACCCTGTATCGCCGCCCCGTCCTATGAGGTCGCCGCCGATCTGCGCGATGCGTTCCTGGCGCATGACCCGGAAAACCAACGATTTTTCGGCGACGGCCAGCGGGAGGCACGCTGGCAGTTCGATCTCGCGGGCTATTGTGCCATGCGCTTGCGGACGGCCGGCGTGGGCCAGGTCGACGTGATCGGGGCCGATACGCTCACCGAGGAAGACCGCTTCTTCAGCCATCGCCGCCGCACCCTGGCCGGCGGCGGACCGATCGGACACCAGATTTCGGTGATCGTCGCCCGCTAGAGCGGTTTCACCCCGACTGGAAACGAAAAACCGCTATGGCTCGTTGTCTGATCGCATGATTCACACGCTGTGATGTTCCGCTCAGCATGATCATGCTCCAGTCCCAGCCGGTCGGCCTGGCCGTGACCGGCTCGACAGAACCGCATCGCGCTGCCCCCCCTGGCGGCAGCGGCGCCTATCTGCTTGAAGTGCCACCATGTTCCGACGTTTGATCCCCTGCCTGATGTTTCCCCTGCTGGTGCTGAGCGCCTGTGGCGATCTGCCCGAACCATTCCTCGGCAATCCCGGCGCAAATGCTCGCCGTCTGGCACGTCCGCTCTCGCCCATGCTGGCGGTGCCGTTTCCCGGCAATGCCATGCTCAGCGACCCGGCCGGGCGCGCGCTGGCGGAGGATCTGGCGACCGCCCTGCAGAACGCGGACGTTCCGGCCCTGGCGCGGGAGCCACGCACCAATGACTGGCGGCTGATCACCAGCGCCGAACAACGGGGCCGGACGGTGGTACCGATCTATGTGGTGCAGAACCCGGAAGGGGCCGAACAGGGCACCACCGAGGGCAGCCCCGTGCCGACCGAGGCTTGGGCGGCCTCCGACAGTGCCACCCTGAACGCGGTTGCCGCCGAAGCCGCGAACAAGGTCGCCGACCTGCTGACCAGTATCCGCGTGGCCCGCGACAAGGCGGACCCCAACAGCCTCTATAATCGTGTGCCCAAGGTCATGGTGGCCGAGGTGACCGGGGCCCCGGGCGACGGCAATGCCTCCCTGACCCGGCAGATGCGGGCGAAACTGGCGGCCTATGGGCCGTTGATCCAAACCTCGCAGTCGGGCGCCGATTTCGTCGTGAAGGGCAAGGTCGTCGTTGTGTCCATACCCAACCGGCAGCAGCGGATCGAGATCCAATGGTACGTGACCACCGCCAGCGGCGACGAACGCGGCCGGGTGATCCAGTTGAACGAGATCCCCGCCGGCACGCTCGACCGGTTCTGGGGGGACGTCGCGGTGGTCGTCGCGGCGGAGGCCTCGGCCGGGATCAACGACGTGCTGAACCGCCAATCCGGTCGGGAACCGCCACGCGGCGAAGCGGTGCCGGTTCAGCTCGACCCGGCCCAAGGGTCCGCCGCCGCTCGAAACTGATGCCGGCCGGGGTGATCAGGGGGGGGGAGAAAGCCTCGGGGCTCCGCCCCGGACCCCGCGAGGGGCTTTGCCCCCTCGACCCCCACCAAGGCTGGGCCTTGGATGCCGATTATTGGGTCAGGGACAAAAGGGGGCCTACCATGGCGTGGCAACGTCCGTGTTGGCCCCCTTTTGTCCCTGACCCCATGGATCGCGGTCCAGGGGCCGCGCCCCTGGTGGGTTCGAAGGGCAAAGCCCTCGCGGGGTTTGGGGCGGAGCCCCGAGGCTTTCTCTCCGCCCCCCGGCCGCTCCCGTCAGGTTATCGCCGTCAGGTGCGGACTTCCTCGTTCAGCGCCGTCTCATAGACCCGGATCACCGACGACGAATCCGACGTGCCCAGTCCCATGCCGCGCGCCATGCGCATCAGGTTCATGACCTGCGGGGCGACCATGCCGGGCACGCCCAGCTCGTCCGCCATTTCCAGGGCCAGGCGCAGGTCCTTGTGCGCCAGGTCCAAAGCGAAGGTCGGCGCGAAATCGCCCTTGAACGCCTTGTTCGACATGTTGCCGTAGCCGTTCGACATGCCGCTGGCATTGCGGATCACCGCGTCCAGCTTCTTCAAGTCGATGCCGGACCGCTTGCCCATCATCAGGGCCTCCGCCGCCGCCGCCGCGTTGCAGAACGCCAGCATGTTGTTGATCAGCTTGGCGGTGGAGCCCATGCCGATATCGCCGACATGCACGACCTCTCCGCTGAACGACCGCAGCAGCGGCAGTTGCTGCTCGTAGACCGCGGTCTCACCGCCCACCATGATGACGATGGTGCCATCCGTGGCGCGCGAGGTGCCGCCGGACACCGGCGCTTCCAGCATCTGGATGCCCTTGGCCGCCATGCCCGCCGCGACCCGCTTGGCGGTGGCCGGGGAGTTGGTGGACAGATCGACGAACACCGTGCCGGGCTTCGCGTTCTCCGCGATGCCGTCCTTGCCGAGGGTCACTTCCTCGACCACGCGGGGGATCGGCAGGGAGGTGATGACCACGTCGCACCGTGCCGCCACATCGGCCACCGAGGTCGCGGAGGACGCGCCGAGATCGGTGCAGGCCTTCACCGCGTCAGGGCTGAGGTCGAACACGATGACCTCATGGTTGGTGTTGCGGATGATGTTGCGGCACATGGGGCCGCCCATGTTGCCCACGCCGATGAACCCGACTTTCATACCATCTTCTCCCGTTCAGGCGCCGAACCGTCCGGCGCGATGACGCCAGGATGGCGGAAAGCGAGACGGAAGTCAGGAGGCGAAGAACCCAAGGCTGGGCCCCGGATAACCTTTACTGATCGCGGTCCAGGGGCCGACGCCCCTGGTGGCCTCGCTACCGCATTCACACATATCGTGATGGGAGGCCGATTTTCTCGGTGCAGGGGCCAATCCTCACCGTCATGGACAGGCTTGACCCGGCCACCCGCCCCGAGTTTTGACCAACCATTGCAAACACAGGTGTTTCCGCCATTGCGTGGGTGTCCGGGTCAAGCCCGGCCATGACGGTGAGGGCAAAGTTGACGCCCAAGAGCCCCACAGACCGAACCCAACCTACTTGCCAATCCCCATCCCCGGTACGCCGATGCCCAGGCAGAACACGTTTTGCCGCTTCTCGCGATAGACGCAGGCCTCGCCGCCACCGATATCGGCGCGGAATCCGGCCCGGAAGATCCCGTCCCCATCGGGATTGCGAGCGGTGACGTTGCCGCCCTCGGACTGCTCGCTCTTGCCCATGGTGGCGACGGCGGATCCCGCGGCGTTATAGGCGGCGATCATCCGGTCCTTGCCGACCAGGCTGGCGCCGACCTTGCCGTCGGTCGTAAACGCCTGGACCACCCCGGACCCGTCGGCCTCGGCACCCAACGCCGCGCTGTTGGTGCCCTTGCCGGTGCCGACGAAGACCAATCCGGCCCCACCGGCGGCGGGATTGGAGCCGGCGCCGGCGACCACTTTTCCGGCATCGTCATACAGCCGCAGGGCGACGCCTCGGCCGGGCACGGTGCCGATCACCGCCGCCGGCTTGCCGTCCTTGGCCAGTTTCAGGCCGAACAGCTCCTGTCCGACCCCCATTTCGACCGCCTGCCCGCGGGAGGAAAGCCCGATCGTCGGGGTATCGCCCGCACTGGCCTCGACCCGGGTGCCGCCGCTGCCGTTCTCCAACATCAGGCGCCCACCCGTATCCACCATCAGGGCTGCTACCTTGCCCGCGGCCGAGTTGACGGTCAGCGCCGCATGTCCCTGATCCTGATGCGTGAACACAAGCCGGCTGCCCCCGGAGGCTCCCAGGGTCAGATTCCCTCGCTCATCGACCCGCATCAGCACCTGGCCGGACGCGCCCAGCACCTGGAAGGGGGCCCGCACGGCGCTCCGATCCGCTTCCAGCTTGGCCACGCGGGCTTCCAGCGCCGCGATCCGGGCGTCGTCGGCCGGCCGGGCCCCACCCCCCGGTTGCTGCCGCCCCGCCTTCAGATCGGCCACATCCTTCTGCAGGGCCTTGACGTCGTCCTGCAGCGCCTTGGTATTGCGGTCCGATTCGATCATCCAGTCCCGAATCCGGTCCATCGTCATCATAAGCGCTTTCTCAAGGATCATGGTCGGGGTGACCGGCGCCTCTCCGGAGCACGGGAAGCCGCCAATGATGCAGACGAAATCGCGCAGGGCGCCCGGGGTGTCGAATTTCGGCGGCAACTCCGCCGCTCGCAGCGGCCAGACGACCATGCCGGCCAGCAGGGCCATCGTGCAGCGGAGTGCGAAACGCGTCATGGCGATGTCCTTGCTCGTTGAGGTGTTCAGCGGAGTTCCAGGGCGACGGACGCAGCCTGACCCGCCGCGATAACGGCGTCCTGGGTGGCCTTGCGACCGGTTTCGTCCTCGGCCGTCACCCGATAGCGCCCGGCCGGGACGACCCGAGTGATCTCCGCGCGGGTCCCGGCGGCAAACAAGGCGGGTTCCACCTGGGTGCCATCCGGCGTCAGGCCGAAGACCGTCACCAGCACATTGTCCGGCGGCGCCCCAGCCAGGGGGGAGGCTTTCACCGTCATCCGCCCACCTCCCAGATCGATCCGCTGGGTCGATGCGGCGCCCGAGGTCACGGTGACGCGCTTGCTGGCGCGGGCAGCACCGGAGACCAGGGTCACCTCCCAGTCCCCCGGCGCGAGAGTCACGGTCGGACGCGCCTCGGCGTGCTCGGACAGGGCAGCAGCAGAGGTCGCGTCCCCTTGCAGGCGAACCGGTGTCACCGTCCATTGCGCATCCCGCCAGTCGTCGAACAGTGGCGTACCCGGGGCCAGGGCGGCTTCGAGCGTCAGTTTTCCGGGTGCGAAAGCGGCGACATCGACTCGCAATACGGTGTCCGTCCCGGGCGGGACGATGATCGTCCGGCGCAGGCGCGTGCCGCCGGAGACCAGCACGACCTCCCACTCGCCCGGCAACAGGGTGACAACCGGGCGGGCGGCGGCCATGTCGGTCAGGGCAGGACCGGCGGTCAGGCCCCCCAGCAGGCGGATCGGCGCCACGGTCCAGGTCGCATCGCGCCAGTTGTCGAACAGCAGCGCCCCCGGGGCGGGCGCTGCTTCCAGGGTCAGTTTCCCGGCCGGCAGCAGGATGCGCAGGATCGTCGTGGCGCCGTCCCGCACCGTGCCTTCGGCGGAGAGGTGCGCGCCGCCGACCAGAAGGGTCGCGGTGTAGGTGCCGGCTGGGGTCAGGAGGGTCGGGCGGGCAACCGCGTCCACCGAGCGGGAGTCCGCGCCAGAACCGGGACCGGCTGAACCGGGGTTGGCTGAACCGAGACGGCCAGAACCGGGACCGCCCGGATTGGGACCGCCCGGATTGGGACCGCCCGGATTGGAGCCACCCGGTTTGGGACCGCCCGGGTTGGGACCGCCCGGATTGGAGCCACCCGGGTTGGGGCCACCCGGGTTGGGGGTCAGCCGCCAGGACAACTCCGTGCCCCCGGCAATCGGGTCGGCCTTGTCGTCCGCGGCGGCTTCCAGGGTGATCCGGCCCAGCTGCAGGCTCAGCTCCAGGCGCGTACCGGTGCCGGGGGCGATCCTTGTCTCGGCCTGGGCGGTATGGCCACCGGTGGCGACGCCGATCCGATATCGGCCCGGGGCCAGCGCCAGAGTCGGCGTGGTTCCCGTCGGCGGTTCAGCCAGGGCCCGCTGTCCATCCAGCGGCGTGAAGCTCCAGGTCAGAGGCTGGTTCAGATCGGCATCGGCCAGACGCAGGCCCTGCCCGGCGATCAGCGACAGATCCAGCCGACCCAGGTCGATGCGCACGGGGATTGCGGCACTCGGGGGATCGCCGACCGCCACGGTCTGGCTGGACGAGGTGTTGGCGCCGGTCAGTTCCACCCGGTAGCGACCGCGGGGCAACACCACGGCGATGCCCTCCCCGCCGCCCTGGTAGACAGGATCGGCCACGCCCTCGGCCAGAATCCGCCAGGACAGCGGTACCCCAACCAAGGTATCGGTGCCCGCGGCGACCGCGACGAAGGACACCGGAACAGGTCCCGGAGGCGGCTCTGGCGCGCGCACCGGTTCCGGCAGAGGCGCGGGGGCGGCTTGCGGCGGAGGCGACGGTTCGACCGGGCGAGGCCGGCTGGTTCCAGCCGTCCCGGCCAGCGCCGTCAGAGCCGAGGACAGTCCGGCGGCATCCGCGGCGGAGGCCATCTGCCCGCCTCCCTGTTCGGCGATACAGGACAGCGCCTTGGTTTCCTCGGGCTTCAGGCCGAACCCGACGACATGGACGACCAGCCTGGCATTGGCGGCGCGCAGATCGTGGGCGACCGCGCAGGGGTCCTCGTTGCAGGTTTCCAACCCATCGCTGACCAGGAAGATCGTGCCGCCGGCCGCGGGCAGCAGGCCGGCGGCATGGCGCAGAGACGCCGACAGGGGCGTGCGTCCGCGGGCACGCAGTTCCGCCAGGCGACGCTTGGTGGTCGCCAGATCGATGACGCCGAGCGGGATGATGGTTTCGATATCGCGGCAGTCGGATTCGCGCCGATGCCCGTAGGCCACCAGGGCCAGGCGTGCGTCCGGCTTCCAGCCCGCCACCTGTTCCAGCACCACCCGGCGCGCGGCATCCAGCCGGGTTTCATTGCCGATTCGCGCGGCCATGCTGCCGGAGGCGTCGATGATCATCACCGAGGCCCCGGGCGGCTGGTTCGGTCCTTGGGGTGGGACCGGCGGCGGAACCTGTGGCGGAACCCTGGGCAGGATTTGGGCGGATGCCGGCCAGGACGCCACGGACAGAGCCGCGAAGATCAGGCAAAGGCCGATCCGGATGGCGCGCGACACTGGCCGAGATCCGGTCCTGGATCGATGCGGGTCGGCTGCGACCGGGTTGGTGTGCCACATCTGGTTACGCTCCCGCCGATCGACCGGTGGGCACCATCGCAGCGCGCGGAACGTGCCGCAACCTTTGAGATCGACACGATGGCGGCTTGTTTGCCACCGGCTCCCAGGTGATTGTCGCCGCAGGACGAGGAGAGGCGAGGCGATGAAGCGGGTGGTGTGGCTGATCCTGGGGATGGCGCTTGCGCTGCCCGCGCAGGCGCAATGGGCGATGTATCCGGCTGCAACCCGCGACCAGGCGTTGGAAAAAGCGGTCGAGGAGCGGAACAAGGCCCTGGGGATGCCTCCCTCGGCGGGGCGGCAGACGATTGCCGTGACCACGGATAGTTTCGAGAAAGTGGCCGCGTTCTACGCGCCGCGCGGCAAGGAATATCTGGTGCCGCTCATGCCGGGGCAACCGTCCAACGGATATGAACGCGAGTTGCCGACTGAGATACGGCGCAAGAACCGGTCCACCGTGGAGTTCATCGGATCCGGCATCAAGGCAAAGCAGGTGTTCATTCTGCTGGACGGCGCCGCCGACCTGTCGGAGTCCAAGGATTACGTCAGCATCTCCCGCCCCTTCATTTTCGATGCGAAGCGCGAGGCTGGGAAGATGGTGTATCAGGACATCCGCGACGTGACGGTGATCTATCGATTGCAGGAGTGACCTGACCCAGGCACGAAGGAAGGCCGTATAGGCAGAGAGCGGGCAATGCACCGGTCATTGGTTAGGTCGGCTGGTATAAAGCTTTGAATCGACGCTATTTATACCAACCCTCATAGACATTGACCTTCGCCCAGTCGCTGGTTGGCCCGCACTCAACCGGATTGGGGTATCAGGGGATGAGTCGAGAACCATGCGGGTTGGTATTACGCAAAATCTGTGCAACGGTTAACCGAGACGCCCCAGACGCGATGTCGCCGGGATCGGTCCTGGCGTCGAAGTGTGGTGCCGCTCATACGCCGCGTCAGGAGCGTCGCCCAATCGCTTGAGGGATATACGAGCACTACGGGAACATTGACCTCCGCTGGAACAGCACCCTAGGTGAGATTCATTCCGACTTCCTGTGAAAACCACCGGGTTCCGTTGCGGATCACGGCGGAGTCCGAGGGGTTTCGTTTCGGAGGAGCACGGTTAACCGCTTGCTCCGGCGGGCACGAAGATAAGGCAATTTCTGCCTCATGCAGGGTGGGTCTCCGACGGAGATCGGCGCCCCGGTTTTTCAGATCACGGGTCGGCCCGAGAACGCGCACCCTCGGTTATCACAAATACGAAATGACCAGATAGGCCGCGAGCATCGCCGCCGTCCAGAACGCCATGCTTCCGGTGGGCCAGGTGCGCGCCAGCACCCCCTCGATCCCGTGATGGCGCCGCACCAGGCGAGCCAGCATGCGCCCCAGCCGTTCCGCCAGATGCTCGATCACCGCCCAGACTCTGTCGATGCCCCGGCCCAGATGGCGGACGGTTCGGCCGCGCCAGAACCAGTCCACGTCCAGGGTGATCGTCAGGGTCCGTTGCAGCCAGCCCAGCATCAGGAAGAACGCCAGACCCGAGAACAGCAGCAACTGCAACTGGAAGATCACATGGTTCGCGGTATAGGGCACATAGGTCACCGGATAGGGCAGCAGCGCGTAAAGCGGCTCGGGCCACACACCCAGCCCGATGCACAGGGCCGCGAAGAAGATCATCGCCGCCCGCATGTTCCAGGGCGGATCGGGCGGCCGCAGACCGCTATCCTTCTGGAAGAACACGAACCACGGGAACTTGATCCCGGCATGCAGGAACACGCCCGCGGACGCCGCCGCCAGCAGGAACCACACCCAGGGCAGATGCGCCCCGGCCGCGCCGTCGGATATCATTGACTTCGACACGAACCCGGAGGTCAGCGGAAACGCCGAGATCGACAGCGCCCCGACAATGCCGCAGATCGTGGTGATCGGCATGGAGCGGAACAATCCGCCGACATCGGTGCAATTGCGCTTGCCGGTCAGGAACAGCACCGATCCCGCCGCCATCAGCAACAATGCCTTGTAGACGATATGTGCGAAGGCATGCGCGGCGACGCCATTCAGCGCCATTTCGGTGCCGATGCCGATCCCGGTCACCATGAACCCCACCTGGTTGACGATGGAGTAGGCCAGGATGCGGCGGACATCATTCTCCAGGATGGCATAGACGATGCCGTAGAACACCATGAACAGGCCGATCGGGATCAGCACTTCGGCGCCGGGAAAGCCGCGTATGAGGACGTAGACGGCGGTCTTGGTGGTGAAGGCGGACAGAAACACCATCCCGGACCAGGAACTTTCCGGATAGGCGTCGGCGACCCAGACCGACAGCGGCGGCGCGCCGGCATTGATCAGGAATCCGGCCAGGATGAGCCAGCGGGCGGGGGTGTCGAGAGTCATCGCGCCGAACGTGGTGGAGCCGGTGGCCGCGACCTCTCCGGCGATGCCGGCCATCAGCAGCGCGCCCCCGAACAGGTGGATGACGGCATAGCGCAGACCGGCGCCGCGCGCGGCCTCCCCACCGCAGAACACGATCAGGGTGGAGGCCAGCGCCATCAGCTCCCAGAACGCGAACACCGTGATCAGGTCGCCGGCGAACACCACGCCGATGGCACCGCCCGCGTAACAGAGCGCGGCGGAAAGCTCGGTGACCCGCGTCTGGTTCAAGGCGAACAGCCCGCCGCCGAAGCTCATGATCGCGAAGACGGTGGCAAACAGGCGCGACAGCGCATCGGCCCGCACCAGCACCAGGGACTGGTCGAGGAAGGACGCTCGCAGCACGATCCCATCCGGGAGGGTCCAGATCGCCGCAAGCGCCAGGAGCGGCAAGCCGAGCAGGGTGGCCTGGCGCAACCGCAAGGGCAGCAGCGGCAGGACGAGCCCGCCCAGGATCAGCCACAGGCCGGGCGGGATAGCGGTGTTAACGGTCATAGTAACGATCGGGCCGCTTCAAGACGGCGCCCAGGGCTTTGGCAAACAGGACCAGGGCCACGCAACTTGCGAAGCCGAACCAGGCGCCGAAGCCGAATGTGCCGTCGATCCCGAAATAGGAGTGGTGCACGACCAAGGCGTCCAGCAGCACGGTCGATGCCAGAACAGCGATGAACAGGATCCACAGAAGCGTGATGGTGCTGCGCCGCACGAGCCAGTGGTCATCCATCTCGGGGCTCCTTTCTGGGATGGGGACAACGATGGGTCGTGGTACTTGTGTCGGCCAGGCGGGCAGACAGGCTGTCCAAGCCATGGAATGATCGGCGACGCTCCACGATAACCGCTCCATCTGGCGGGTCGCCCGCGCCCACCGTCATGGTGGGCGCGGGCACACCATCCACGAATTTGCCGCGATCGACACCGCAAGTCGTGGATGGCGGGTCCGCACCCGCCATGACGTGGCGAGACAAGTGCCCAACACCAAATGGAGCCGTTATGATTGCGCGTCGCCGTGGCGTCCCCTCACCGTCATTGCCGGACTTGATCCGGCAACCCGCCCCCAGCCGATGAAGCGTGGGTTGCCGGGTCAAGCCCGGCAATGACGATGAGGGGACGCGAGCGGTCAACGGGCAGATCCGTCAATATTAGCCGCTCGCACGACATCCGTCATGACCGAATGCACGACATCCGTCATGACCGAATACGCGATATCCGTCACGACAACACCCCACGTGACCGCGGTCACGACAACACCCCACGTGACCGCGGTCACGACAACACCCCACGTGACCGCGGTCACGACAACACCCCGCGTGACCGCGATCACGACCCACCCACCATCAGTTTCGCCAACGCCAGCGGCAGGCCCGGAACGAAAAACAGACCCAATGTCACCGACGCCGTCACGACCAGGCTCAACACAATCGGCCAGGGCGCTTCGCCGCCGTGTCCCCTCACCGCACCATGCCCCGCGCCATCGGCATCCGGCAGAAAGAAAGCCCGATACAGGATCGGCAGGAAATACCCCGCATTCAGCATGGTGCTGACCACGATGACACCGACCGCCAGCCAGTTCGCGGTCTGCATCGCCCCGCTCAGGATGAACCATTTGCCCAGAAACCCGGCCGTCGGCGGCAGGCCGATCATCCCCAGCGCGCCGATCGCGAAGGCGCCCATGGTCCAGGGCATGCGCCGGCCGATGCCGTTCAGTTCGCTGATCTCGGTCAGGTGATGCGCGGTGTAGATCGACCCGGCGGCGAAGAACAAGGTGATCTTGCTGACGGCGTGCCCAGCGATATGCACCGCCGCCCCCACCAGCGAAATCGGCGCCAGGATCGCCACGCCCAGCACGATATAGGCAAGCTGAGACACGGTGGAATAGGCCAGCATCCGCTTCAGATTGTCCTGCCGCAATGCGACCAGGGAGGCAACGATCACCGTCCCGCCGGCGACCCAGGTCATCCAGCCGGACTGGCCGGCGGCGGCTAGGGTCTCGATGCCGAAGATCATGACGGCGATCTTCACCAGGCAGAAGACGCCGGTCTTGACCACCGCCACCGCGTGCAGCAACGCACTGACCGGGGTCGGCGCCACCATCGCCGCCGGCAGCCAGAAATGCAGCGGCATCAGCGCGGCCTTGCCGACGCCGAACAGGATCATCAGCACCAGCAGGCTCAACATGGCGGGGCTGGCCTTACCGGCCAGGATGCCGCCTGGCGTAAAATCCAACGTGCCGGCCAGCACCCAGATGCCGATGATCGCGGGCAGGAACAACACCAAGGAGGAGCCGAGCAGCATCAGCAGATAGACGCGCCCGCCGCGCAAGGCGGCGGCGTCGCGCTTGTGGGTCACCAGCGGGTAGGTAACGACCGTCAGCAGTTCATAGAACAAGAACAAGGTGAACAGGTTGGCTGCGAAGGCCGCGCCGATCGTGCTGCCAATGGCCAACGCGAAGAACACCGCGTAGCCGCCCTGCCTGGGTTCTCGATTGGCGCGCATGTAGCCGATCGAATAGACCGATGTCACCAGCCACAGGACGGAGGCGACCAGGGCGAACAGCAATCCCAACGGCTCCAGCGCGAACGCCACCGCCAGTCCGGGGGCGACCTGGGCCAGACGCAGGGCAGGACGCGCGCCCGCCAGGACTGGGTCGGCCAGGCACAGCACGGCCAGGCACAGCAGGCTGGCGGTGAGCAGGGTCGCGGTCTCCCGCGGATTGGGGAACCGAGCCAACACCGCGATGACGCCGGCACCGGCGAACGGCAGAACCAGGGCGGTGGTCAACAGTTCGGTGGCGGTCATGGCGCGGCCCCACCCACCAGACCGTCAGCAATCCGGCTGGCGATGCCGGCGGTCCAGGACGTGTCTAGCCCGAACCAGATCGTCGCCCCCGCCAAGGCCAGCAACGGCAGCAGCATCGACAGCGGTGGATCGTTGACCCCCGCCAAAGCCAGGGCGGTCGGGCGGAACCACGCAACCTCCAGCACATGCCCGATATAGGCCATGGTCAGCAGCGAGCTGGACGCGATGACGAAGGCCAGCCACGGCGCGCCATCCTTCAGGGCGCCGATGACCAGATACCATTTCGAGATGAACCCGACCGTCCCCGGCGCACCGATCAGCCCCAGCCCGGCGATGGTGAAGGCCGCCATGGTCAACGGCATACGGCGGCCGATCCCGGCAAGCTCGGTCAGGCTGGCGGTGCCGGTGCGGCAGACGATGCAGCCCACCGCCATGAACAGCCCGGCCTTGGTGATCGCGTGGTTCACCAGATGCACGATCCCGCCGGTCAGCGCCGCCTGGTTGGCAATGCCGATCCCCATCGTGATGTAGCCGATCTGCGCCAGTGACGAGTAGGCAAGCATCCGCTTCAGATCCAACCGGAACACCGCGATCAGCGACGCCACGTAGATCGCGATCAGCGACAATCCGATGATCATCTCCGCCACCGGTGACACCGCGAAGCCCACCGACGGTCCGACGATCGAGAACAGCAGCCGGATCAGCAGATAGATCGCGACCTTGGTCGCCGTCGCCGCCAGAAAGATCGTCACGACCGAGGGTGCAAAGGCATAGGCGGCCGGCAGCCAGGCGCTCAACGGGAACAGCGCCAGTTTCAAGCTGATTCCCACCACCAGGAAGGCCAGTCCGGTGACGACCGTGCGCGGCTGCACCGCGGCGGCATCCCCCAGCCTGCCGGCGAGATCCATCATGTTGAGCGTGCCGGTCGCGAGGTAAAGCAGCCCGATCCCAATCACGTAGAACGTGGCGCCGATCGTCCCCATGATCAGATACTGGAACGCAGCCAGCAGCGCCCGACGGTCGCGGCCGAGGGCAATCAGGACATAGGTGGAGAGGGAGGAAATCTCCATGAACACAAAGGCGTTGAACGCATCACCGGTGACGACCATGCCCAGCAACCCAGTCAGGCACAGCAGATACATGCAGTAGAACCAAGCGTGTCGGTCCGGCTCCAGTTCCCGGCGAACGCTCCGCCACGCAAAGGGCATGATCAGGGCGCCGACGACGGAGACCAGGACCAGGACAAAACCGTTCAGCGCGTCGACGCGATACTCGATCCCCCAGGGCGGTTCCCAGCCGCCGATATGATAGGAGACCGGGCCGGTGCTCAGCACCTGGGCCAGCAGCACGATTGCCATCGCCGGCAGAGCCCAATTAACAATCAGGGACAGGGCGAACGCCACGGTGCCATTGCGCAGGAAGCCGGCGAACACCGCCGCCAGCAGCGGGACGACGACCAGCAGGACGGGCAGATGCGCCAGGGGATCGATCACGCGTCGGGGTCCTTGCCGACGATTTCGTCTTCCTCGATGGTGCCGTAGGCCTCGTTGATGCGCACGACCAGCGCCAAGCCCAGCGCCAGGGTGGCGACGCCCACGACGATGGCGGTCAGGATCAGCACATGCGGCAACGGGTTGCTGTAGACCGTGAAGGCTGGATCGAGGATCGGGGCGGTGCCGCCGATGATCTTCGCGGGCTCCAGATAGACCAGGTAGACGGATGTCTGGAAGATACCGAGACCGACCAGCTTCTTGATCATGTTGCCGCGGGCGATGACGATGTAGAGGCCGGCCATCATCAGGAAGATGGTGATCAGATAGTTGTAGTGATCCAGGAACCGTCCCATCACCGGCCTCGTTCCGCGAAGGCATAGAACAGGGAGGTCATGGTGCCGAAGACGGTGACCACGACGCCGACCTCGACCAGGAAGATCCCCAGTTCGTGCCCGTGGACCGGGTCATGCGCCAGGACCGAGTAGTCCAGGAAGTTCTTCCCCAGCAAAAGTCCGGCGATGCCGGTGCCGACATAGATCAGGACGCCCAGCGGGACCAACCGCTCCATGACCGTGCGAGGTGCGACGGATTGGGCGATGCGCATGCCGAAGGTCAGGGCGATCAGGACCACGGCGGCGGCGGCGATGACCCCTGCTTGGAACCCGCCTCCCGGGCCGTACTCGCCATGGAACTGCACATAGAGCGCGAACAGCAGGATGAAGGGCAGGATCAGCTTGGTGCCAATCCGCAGGATCAGGTCCGACATGGTCAGATGGCGCCTGGCGGGTCGCGGCGTTCACGGGCCTTTGCGGAGATGAACCTTCTCCCCCTCCCCTTGCGGGAGGGGGCGGGGGGAGGGGTAGGGTCACACGGACATTGGGTAGCAGCCCTCCCCCCCCCCTCACGCAAGGGGCTACGGCTGTCGCACAAATGCGGAACGATATTCTTGCGTATTACCAATGGGATGACCGGAAGACCTAGCCCTGTTGCGCAACGCCTCCCAGCAGATCGGTCCGAATCCCACCTCCCTCCGGAAGAC
>CALQHT020000034.1 GCA_943330455.2 Nitrosovibrio sp. Nv4
ATTCATCGATAGACGGCGGCATCAGGAAGCCGGTTAGGCGATCGGTGGGGCGGAAGTTGCTCATTGGCGGCATCCGGGGAGGGAGCGAATCGACGTTACGATTCTAACATGAGCCTCCGGTGGGCGTAAGTCCGACAGGCTGCTAGGCGGATGGTCCGGCCAAGGGGCGCTGCCCCTTGGAACCGGATAATGCTACTCCCTTCAGCTTGTCAGGACAGCCTTGCCGATCACCTTGCGGTCGATCACCGCTTGCAATGCTTCCGCGGCTTGATCCAGGCGGAAGCTGTGGGAAATGCGCGGCTTCAGCTTGCCTTGCGCGGCCAGATCGGTCAGCGCCTTCATGTTGGCAATCGCCAAGGTTGGATTCGCCTCGTTCAGGCCGCCTATCCTAACGCCGATCGCATCGATCCCCTTAATCAGCAGGTAGTTGCTGCGGATATTGGTCGGACCGCCGCCCAGGAACCCCAGGATCAGCAGCCGCCCGCCCCAGGCCAGGCAGCGGAGCGATTCATCGGCTACCTTGTCGCCGATGGGGTCGTAGACGATATCGACCCCCTTCCCGCCCGTCAGTTCCTTCACCTGATCCACGAAACCACCGCGATAATCGATCGCGTGATCGGCGCCTTCCTCGATGCAGGCGGCGCGCTTTTCCTCGGTGCTCGCGGTGGCGATCACCCTGGCGCCGAACAGCTTGGCCACCTGGATGGCGGCAATCCCGATACCGCCGGCCGCACCATGCACCAGCACCCATTCGCCCGCCTGCATGCGCCCGCGTTGCAGCAACGCGTGATAGGCCGTGGAATAGGCTCCGCGGAACACGCCGGCCGACTCCAGGCTCATACCGTCCGGCACAAGATCGCACAGTTCCGCCTTCGCATTGCCCAGTTCGGCGCATGCGCCAAGCTGATGGCGGCTCATGACCCGATCGCCCGGCTTGAACTGACTCACACCCCGGCCGACCGCGACCACTTCCCCCGCCGCCTCGCCGCCCGGAATGAACGGTGGCTCGGGCCGGAACTGGTATTTTCCGGCGAGCATCAGAACGTCCACGTACTGCACGCCGCGCGCGCGGATTCGCACCTGGATCTGCCCCTCGGACGGTGGCGGCGGATCCGGCACATCGCGCAATGCGAGCACTTCGGGCCCGCCAAACGCCTCACACACCATCGCTTTCACGGTCGTCTCCCTTGCTCGTTCGGGGCGGCTGAGTACAGGATTCCACTGGCTTCCGGAACCTCACCAAACCAGCTTCCCACAGCGTTATACACCGTATGTGTCCGTCACGCGTTGGCGCGGCGGGATCGCCCACGGAACCGGGGATCACCGACGATCGCGGTGCCGGAATCGTCCGAGCACGAAATTCCACCCGGTTCTCTTGATCAAGCTTGAAACGGCACGCCAATATCGGCGTATAACGACACTGTCTCCACGATGAAGATTGGCGCGCACATGTCCCAGGTTTCTCCCGATGTCATGTCCGACCGGCTCCAGCACGCCGGCATCGACATTGGGTTGTTTGAGAACTCCGTTATCTTCAAAAACCTGAGCAATGCTGTCCGGACCCGCCTCGCCGAGTTGTCAGAGATGATGGCGGTCCCGGAAGGCGCCATTCTGTGCCGCCAGGGTGATCAGGCCGAACATCTGTTCATTCTGCTGGAAGGCCAGGTCACCCTGTCCAACACGGCACCCAACGGGACCACCGCGTTGGTGGAAGTCATCCAGCCGGGCGGCCATTTTATCCTTGCAACGCTTCTGGCGCGGTTGCCGCTGCTGCTGACCGCCCAGGCCACGACGTCGTCTCGTCTGATCGCCGTGAATGCCGAAGCGTTGATGGATCTGATGCGGGCGGAGCCGCAAATCGCCGCCGCGATCATGCGAGCCGGCGCGCTGGATTTCAGCGCCATGGTCCGCCAGGTATGTGACCTGAAACTGCGCACCACCGCTCAGCGACTGGGCTGCTATCTGTTGGAATTGTCGCATTCCAAGGCCGAGAACTCCGTCACCTTGCGCCTGCCCTACGACAAACGTCTCCTCGCCGCTCGGCTGGGCTGCCGGCAGGAAAACCTCTCGCGCGCCTTCGCAGCCCTGCGGAGTTTTGGGGTGGAGACGCACGGGGCTCGGGTCATTCTGCACGACATCGAAAGCCTGCGGGCCTATTCCGCCCCAGACGCTGTCAACGACCCATTCCCCGCCTGACCCATTCCCGCCTGACCGATCCCCGTCCTCTGGCCGGTCAGGCCGCGGTAATCTCGCTCCAGACTGAATCCGCGCCGACCGAAGCCATGTGACGGCCGAGCAGACGGTTCCATTCGGCTTCGTTGCCGAATTCGTCGCGCCAGGACCAAAGCCGGCGGGTGACGAAGTTGAGCGAGTGCTCCAGGGTGAAGCCGATCGCGCCGTGCACCTGATGCGCGATTCCGGCACCGATCCCGGCCGCCTCCCCTGCCCTGGCCTTGCCGGCCGCGATCAGAGGCATGCGCATAGCGGATTGCCCGCTTCTGGCCGCGACACCCTCCGCCGCCAGATCGGCCGCGGCGCAGGACGCCGCGGTCTGCCCGGCCAACACCGCCAAATTCTGCTGGATCGCCTGGAATTTGCCGATGGGGCGACCGAACTGGGTGCGGTCCTGGGCATATTGTGTGGTCATCGCGGTCAGCCGGATCAGCCCGCCCGCCATTTGCTGCGCCCGGGCCGCGGCGCCGATGCCACGCAACTCCGGCGCCCCGACGTTTGCCTGAACGGCCGCAATGACCGCACCATCGAAATGCAGCGTGTCACGAGGCTCATGTGCGACATTCGCCTCGGGCTCGATTGTCCACGCATCCCGCGGCACCAGAGCGACCCAGGATTCGCCTTGATAGGTGACCAGAACCGCGGCAGCCGCCGCGTCTCGGCCCCAGGGGATACGCCGGGCAACACCGCCAATCCGCCAAGTATCGCCGTCGCGAGCCAAGGTCAGCGAATCGCCGACCACCACCGGCGCGACGGTCAACGGACCCGATGGAACCGCGATGCCCGCCTGGGCCAACAGCCAACCTGCGATCATGGTTTCCGCGAGCGGGATCGGCGCCGCGTGCTCCCCCGCGACTCGCAGCAACGACAGCGCATCGGCAACCGGCACGCCATAGCCGCCCGCTTCTTCCGGCAGCAGCGCCAGGGGCAAGCCGGCATCCTGGGTCGCGTCCCACAAGGCGGCCGGCCAGATGCCATTATTGGCGGCCCGCAGGACAGACGCCTCACAATGGGCACGGAACAGCCGCTCCGCCGTCTCGCGCAGCAAATCGCCCGCGGAAGTATCTACATCGCTCATGGAATCTGGCATCATCCGGTTCATCTGCCGGCATCCTATCACCGACATTCACAGAATTGCAGGAGGGCCCATGAACCAGATCGACGCCAACACGATACGGCGGGCGGTTGCCGACCAGAAGGCGATGGTCACTTCTCTGTTCGACCAGCTCCGTCAGGACGGTCTCGACGAACCCGGCGTGTCTCGCGATCCCTACGGCGCGGGCGAGCAACGCGGCCATGCCACCGTCACCCGCGTGGCAGAATCGATGGGTCTGGCGATCGAGAACGATGTCGGCGCCAATCTCTACATGACGATGGCCGGGCGTGACCGCACATTGCCGCAACTGATCATCGGCTCCCACCTGGATTCTGTGCCGCATGGCGGTAACTTCGACGGTGCCGCCGGCGTTCTGGCCGGACTGGTCACCGTCGCGGCCCCACGCCAACTCGGGCTGACCCCGGCGCGCGACATCGTGGTGATGGGCATCCGCGCCGAGGAATCCATCTGGTTCCAGATCTCCTATATCGGCAGCCGCTCCGCCCTGGGCATGCTGCCCGACGGGGCGCTGGAGGTGCGCCGCGTCGATACCGGCCGCACCCTGGCCGAACACATGACTGAATGCGGCGGCGATCCCGAGCGGGTGCGTGCGCGCCACCGTCACCTGGATCCGGCCCGCGTGCACGCCTATCTGGAACTGCATATCGAACAGGCGCCGAGCCTGATTGAGGCGGGGTTGTCGACAGCGATCTGCACGGGGATTCCGGGCAATTTCCGTTACCCGAATGTCTGGATCGAGGGCAGCAACGACCATGTCGGCCTGCCGCGCCGGTTCCGCCATGATGCCGCGACCGCGGGCGCGGAATTCGCAATGGCCATGGACGCGCTATGGGCGGAACATGAGGAACGTTCCATCCCCATGGCATGCACCATCGGTCGGTTCCATACCGATCCGACCCAGCACGGCATGACCATCGTGCCCGGCTCCTTCAATTTCAGCCTCGATGTCCGCGCCTATGACGAAGCCGTTCTGGCGGAGCTCGACCGCCGTGTGGATACGATCGTGCAGAGCATCGAACAGCGTCGCGGGGTGCGCTTCCACATGGGCACCAAGGCGCGCGCCGCGGTAGGCAAGGTCGATCCCAGGATCAAGGCCGATCTGGAACAGGCGGCGGCTGAATTGGGGATAGGATTCCTGGAACTCGGCAGCCCGGCGTCCCATGACGCCGCGGCGTTCGGCGAAGCCGGGGTGCCGATGGGGATGCTATTTGTCAGAAATCAAAACGGGAGCCATAACCCACGAGAAGCAATGGAAATTGACGATTTTCTGGAAGCGACCACTGTTTTGGCACAATGGACGGTCAATCGTATCGTGCTATAGCGCGTTCCATGCGAACTCATCTGGCGCAGTCGGCCGAACCGATATCCCGCCTGGTTGGCGGACGATGGCTGCGTCTGCTGACAGTGCCGATCTATATCGGCTGTTTTCTTGCGTTCCTGAGCGACGTTACGCAGGAAATCTACATATCGTTCGGGCTGTTTTACGTTCCACTGATCTGCACGGCGGTCTTTCATCGCAATCCCAGGTCGGTCTGGTGGCTGGCGTTTGCCGCGATCACCATGATCATTACCGGCTTTTTCCTTCCAATCATCAATCCCGACCAATCGGTTGCCTTGACCAACCGGGCATTGTCGATCGTGGCCGTGCTCATCACCGCCACCCTGGTCCACCATGCCCGCGACATCCAGGAACGCCTCGCTGAACAGACCCGACGCGCCGAAGCGGCGGAGCGCATGAAAACAGCGATCCTGTCGACCCTGAGCGAGGAAATCCGCCAGCCGCTGCACGGCCTGGCGGGACTATGCGGTGTCATGATGGCCGATTGCCGCCCCGACCAGCGCGCCCCGCTCGGCCAGGTACAGGCCAGCGGCAAACAACTGGTGGGCATGATCGAAAATCTGATCGACCTGACCCATCTGGATGAACGAGCGATCCGTGTGGAATCGTTCGATGTCGGCCAGATGATCCAACAGGCCGTCGCGGCCGTGCAACCCGCCGCCACCGACAAGGACATCATGCTGGCCATCGACGAGGAACCCGGCCCCGCGCAGGTTGCGCGCGCGGATACGTGGGCGGTTCGGCGCATCCTGGACAACCTCCTTGCCAACGCACTGAAGTTCTCTCCACGTGGCGGCGTGGTGGAACTGGCCACCGAATCCGGGCCGAACTTCGTGGAACTGATTGTGCGCGATACCGGGATCGGCATGACCGCCGAAGCCTTGCGCAAACTGGCCGGCCCCTTGATCCCGCAACCGACGCTCGGCGCCCAACCTCTGAATGTCGATGGGACAGGGCTGACGCTCAGCCGCTACCTCGCGCGGGCGATGGGCGCGGAGTTGCTGTTCGATTCGGAGCCTGGGTCGGGGACGACCGTGACCCTGCGCCTGCCGGCCAATTAGCAGCCAGTATCGTCCAAAGCGACGGAATACAATGTCGGCAGGGCATCGCCGATCCACCCATCATGACCCCGGAACAAACCGTCAAGATCGGTAACGCGGTCCACGAGTCGTTCCGCACAGAGATCTCAACAAGGTGCGCGGACGAGGCAATCTTCGTGTTCCGGTTCGGCCGTAACGCCAGCAAGAAGCAGCCGATCGCCGCTGCTTACATCGCCCCACCGTAACCGCCAGCTTCGTCACCTTGTCGCGCGAAACGAACCGTGGCGTAGGGTCCGCGATTTTCTCTGAGAGCAATACGATGAAGACAGTGCGGTGTGTGCGTGCGGCCCTGGCGGCGAGCGTCGCGATGGTATTGAACGTTGGAGGTGCGCTCGCACAGCCATTGACGGGAGCCGCGCTGCCCCCGGTCCACAAATTCACCACGCCGATGCCGCCAGGCGTCCTCTCGCCCGACAGTGTGGATACACGCCTCGGCACATTGCGCTTCCAGGGCGGCGTGCCGGATCAGGCAAGCACGGACAATATCTACGACAATCTCGACTTCCAGCGTGCGGTGCAGGCCTATCTGCTGGCACTTCCCGCGGTCAACCAGATGGCCAACCGCGCGGGGACACTTGCGATGGGTCCGGCGAACACCACCATCCCGATCTGGGAGCAGATGGTGGACTCGCGGACTGTCGAACTCACCGCGAACGATAACACGCCCTACACGTGGTTCTGGATCGACCTGCGCAAAGGCCCGCTGGTGATCGAGGCACCGCCCAAGGTTCTCGGCACCGTCAATGACCTCTGGTACCACTGGGCCGGCGATATCGGCTTTACCGGGCCGGATCGCGGCAAGGGCGGCAAATACCTGGTCCTGCCGCCCGGATACAAGGGCGCGGTGCCGCCGGGCTATCACGTCATTCGGCCAGGCAGCCTGAGCGTCTGGGTCGTCTGGCGCAGCTTCGTCGTCGATGGCAGCCCGGCGCCGGGTGTCGAACTGGTCAAGAAGGCCACCAAGATCTACCCGCTCAGCCAGTCCGCCGCGCCGCCGAAGATGAATTTCGTCAACATGTCGGGCAAGCCGCTCAACATGGTCGGTCCGGGCGATTTCCGATTCTGGGAAATACTGAACGACGCCGTCCAGACCGAGCCGACCGGCGCACTCGATCCCACCACGCTCGGCTTTTGGGCCTCGATCGGTATCCAGAAAGGCAAACCGTTCGCGCCGGATGAACGGATGAAGAAGATCCTGACCGAAGCGGCGGCGGTGGGCGACGCGACGGCACGGACGCTGTTCTACCGTAACCGCGAGAAAGAGGCGCTGTTCTTCGACAACCGGAACTGGAAGCGCCCGTTCATCGGCGGCTACAAGTTTGAGTGGCAGCCGGGTGTCGCCAATCTGACCGGCAGCGCGATGTATTTCTTCGCGGCGACCGGCGTCACGCCGGCGATGGACACGCAGATAGTCGGCGAGGGCTCGACCTATCCGTGGACGGCGTCGGATGCCGACAACAACCCGCTCGATGGCGGCAAGAACTACAAGCTGCACCTGCCGCCAAACATTCCGGTCAAAACGTTCTGGTCTGTGATCGTGTATGACGCACAGACCCGCTCGATGCTGCAAACCGATGCGCAGTTCCCCAGCGTGGGCAGCCAGAACAAGGCGGTGAAGGCCAATCCCGACGGCTCCGTGGATGTGTATTTCGGCCCCAAGGCGCCTTCCGGACACGAGGGCAATTGGGTGCAGACCGTTCCCGGCAAGTCGTGGTTCACGATCCTGCGGCTCTATGGCCCGTTGGAGCCGTGGTTCAAGAAGGAGTGGCGGCCGGACAACATCGTGCTGCAGCCGTGAACGGAAAGCGAGCGTAGGGGAGTTCATTCGGCCGAGTGCGGATTTTCACCCGGTGACCTCCACATTCGGGCCGGCCTCGCATGGTCTGCAACTTGACCGATAGCCTCGCCTTCTCGTTATTAGCGGGCTTGATCCGACCACCCCAGTCCGCACAAATATTTGTTCTTGCATGAGACAGTGAACGGTGGTGCGGGCGGGGATGCTCGGGTCGAGCCCGTCCACGACGGAAAATCTGGATATCCACACCGGTCAATCGATAGGACCGTTGGTATCAACCTCCGCGCTCACGCTTCCCAGTAGTCCAGCAGGATCAGCCCGCATAGCAGGATACAGACCGGCCAGACCCAGCCGGCGATCTTGCGTGCCACTGGTTCGGTCTTCGGGTCCAGCCGCAATTCCAGCCACCGGCTCCACCCCGCCACGATGCCGGCAAGAGCCAGCGGGGTGTGGCTGATCTCGATCAGCAACTGCTCCTTGACGTTGGCGATGGCGTGGCTGTGAGTCAGCAGCAGCAGGCCTCCCGCCGCGCACAGCAGAGGGAACACCAGAACCTGCGGTCCGGTGGTCCGACCAGACGTTCGGACTCGCCATTCGAACCAGGCGAACACAACGATCAGTAGGACGTAGGAACGGTGCTGCAGCACCTCCACATCCCGGAAGCTCTCCAGGAAACCGACATCGCCGAGCGGCCATGTTTCGGGGTCGGAACGGATGAAGAGGAAGACCGCGAGACCCAGAAACACCAGCGGCCAATGCCGCGCCCAGCCGACGCCGGCCTGGTTGAGCAGCGCCAGCAGCCCGACAGCAACCACGAAAAGGCCGGCCCAGTGGTGGTTGTATTCGGACCAGGCGATATCGGCGGCATTGCGAGGCGGCAGTTCGCCGGCACCCGGCACGAAGGCGGCCTGCGGGGCGGCTCGGGTCTGGGCTGCTTCCTGATCCAGCTTCTGCTGCAAGGCCGGCAGCGCCAGGGAGTCATGGTCGGGACTGGTCAATCTCGGCCAGGCGGGGGTGTAGCGCTCCACGATTTCGGGCCAGGTCACCCGATCCTCGGTCAGGTCGATGGCCGGCGGCACGGATGTCAGGGAGGCGGCGGCGAAGAAGATCGCGACACCGATGCCGACCTCCACTTCCGCGAACCGGCGCAGGCGGTTGATGGAGGTGGCGGGGTTGGACCGCAACCGCTCGACCAGCAGGAAATTCATGCCGCCAAGGCCGAGCAGGAGGAGGAATAGGGTGATTTTGGCGGAAACCATGACGCCGTAGGCGGTGCCATAGAAGCCCCAGAGGTCGCCGATGTAATGGACACACAAGCCGATGCCACTGAACAGGATGCAGGCGACTCCCAGCATCGAGATGCGGGAGAAGCGGGCGCCGATCAGGCGGATCGCGGTCGGGGTGGTGGCGCGGGACAGCGCCATCAGGAAGCTCGGGATGCCGCCGATCCAGATCGCGGCGCCCACCTGGTGCAGCCAACTGATGGCCAGCAACAGGGCTCGTTCGTCGAGGCGCGCCACGGCATGGGTCGTGAGCGTCGCGGCGGCAAAGCCCAGGACGGCGACGGGCAGCAGCAGCGCGGTCGGGGCTTGCGTGCCCTTGGTCAGCAGCAACACCAGCAGGATCGCGGCGACGACAGTCTTGATCAGCCCGGCAATCGCGAAATGGGCGGTCGCGGCGTTGACGAAATCCAGGTGGACCGTGTCGATCAGGACCGCGACCTGAAGCGCGACGGTCGCGGCCTTGGTCAGCAGGAGGGCCGCGGCGCCCCAGGTGGCCAGTGTGACGGTGCCGGCGGCGATGCCGGGACCGGCCTGTTGCAGCCGAGGCGACAATGGCCGGACCAGGCACACCAGGAAGACGATGGCGCCCATCGTGATGGACTGGGCCAGGATGGTGGCGCCATGCAGGATGATCGACAGATAGCCGAACAGGTCGAGTAGCAGTTCCACTTCTCAGGGCCCCGTGACCGAGAACGGCAGGTCGCCGCGGGTGATATGCCCGTCGATCGCCAGCACCTGCCAGCGTAGGACGTAGCTCCCCGGCGGCAGTTCCAGCGTGGCGTTGATCGCCTCGGGCGGGCCATCGGGATCGATGGCGACCGTGACGCGGGTCTTGTCCGGCCGGATCAGGGTCAGCACCGAGCGAGCCCGGTCGATCCGGCTGTTGTAGCGCAGGTGGACCTGGGTGGTGCCTGCTTTGACGGTTGCCTTGGCCGGCGGCCGGCTGGCTTCCAGGATCGCGTGCGCTGCCGCCGGACTTGGGGCAAGGGCGATGGCGGCGAGCGCCATGCCGAGGGCATGTCTGGCCATGGGGATGAGCAGGGGGATGCGAATGGGGATGCGAATGGGGGCGAGCAGGGGGCTGGGGGAATTTGGCACGGTCACTCTCCTGCACCGGCGCGGGCGGGGCCATTTAGCGTGCGGCTGGCTTGCTGTCCAACGGGGCCAGATGGCACGGCTGGTGCCGTTGCCCACGCTTCCATCCCACCCCACCTTGACACACGACTTCCCCCTGGCGCTGCATCCAATCCAAACTGCGACAAGCCGGAAGGACAGACACATGGATCTCACCAGTTTCCGCGCAAGCGTCCAGCAGGACCAGCCGCCGCCGACCTTGAGCCTCGCCCTGCAGACCCTGTGGTGGGACGCCAAGGGCGATTGGACCCAGGCGCATGAGTGCGCGCAAAAGGACGAAACCCCGACCGGGTCTCGCGTGCACGCCTATCTGCATCGGGTCGAGGGCGATCTGCGCAACGCCGGCTACTGGTACAACCGCGCTGAACGAGAGCCATCGACTGCGCCCCTCCCCGACGAATGGCAGGCGCTGGCAACCGAGTTGCTGGCCGATCATCCGGGGTGAGCCATCCAGTTTGGCTGACCGGCCATGAACCCGGAAAATCACGGACGGGTCAGGTCGGCTGAGAATGGGCGGGAAAACCTTGACCCGTCCCCCGGCACCCCGACATAGTCCAACCCATGGCAACGGTGTATAGGCAGGCGCGAATTACCGGCCCGGCGGCCCAATCGGCCCCGGGACCTTACGCCTGACCTGAACCTCCAGCGCGGCTCCGGCCGCTCGGACATGCCATGAACGACGCACCTGCCGACACCAATCGCGACTACCGCGACACCGTTTTCCTGCCGCAGACCAGCTTCCCCATGCGCGGCGACCTGCCGAAGAAAGAGCCCGCGATCCTGGCTCGCTGGGACGCCATCGATCTGTGGAGCAAGCTGCGCGAGGCATCCAAGGGCCGGCCGCAATTCATCCTGCATGACGGCCCGCCTTATGCGAACGGCAACCTGCATATCGGCACGGCGCTGAACAAGATCATGAAGGACGTGGTCAACCGCACCCGCCAGATGGCCGGCTACGATGCCAACTACATCCCCGGCTGGGACTGCCACGGCCTGCCGATCGAATGGAAGATCGAGGAAGAATACCGCTCCAAGAAGAAAGACAAGGACGCGGTCCCGGTGCTGCAATTCCGCGCCGAATGCCGAGCCTATGCCGCGCATTGGATGGGGGTCCAGGCCAAGGAGTTCAGGCGGCTCGGCGTCGAGGGCGCCTGGAAAGAGCGCTACGCGACGATGGACCATCCATCCGAGGCCGCGATCGCCAACGAAATCTGCAAGTTCCTGCTGAACGGCGCGCTGAACCGCGGGCTGCGGCCGGTCATGTGGTCTCCGGTGGAAAAGACCGCGCTGGCCGAGGCGGAGATCGAGTATCACGACCATACCTCCACCACGATCTGGGTGCGGTTTCCGATCGTGCACGCGGTCGGGCCGGAGATGCGCGACGCGGCGGTGGTGATCTGGACCACGACTCCCTGGACCATGCCCGGCAACCGCGCCATCGCCGCGGGGGCGGAGTTCGACTACGCCCTGGTGCGGGTGGACGGTGTGGATGACGGCTCCCTGGCGCGCGTGGGCGAGAAACTGCTGGTCGCCCTGCCCTTGCTGCCGCAGTTCTGCAAGGACACCGGCATCGCGATGCATCACCTGATGCATGTGTTCAAGGGCGAGTCCCTCGCCGGCACCATCTGCGCCCATCCGCTGCGAGGGTTCGGCTATGAGCAGGACACGCCGGTCCTGCTGGCCGATTTTGTCACCACGGAGGCCGGCACCGGCTTCGTCCATATCGCTCCCGGTCATGGCGAGGACGATTTTGTCCTGGGCCGAGCGAATGGGTTGGATGTGCCGGAGACGGTGGGGGATGACGGGACGTTCAATGCCTGGGTGCCGCTGTTCGCCGGCGCGCATGTCTACAAGGCGGCCGATCCGGTCTGTGAGGCTCTGATCAACGCCGGCACCCTGGTGGCGCGCGGGTCGATCCGACACTCCTACCCGCATTCCTGGCGATCCAAGGCGCCGCTGATCTTCCGCGCCACGCCGCAATGGTTCATCCGCATGGACGGGCCGGAGCGCATCCGGGAAAAGGCCCTGCGCGCCCTGGACGCCACGCAGTTCGTCCCCGACCAGGGGCGCAACCGGATCGGCTCGATGGTTGCGGCTCGCCCGGACTGGTGCATCAGCCGCCAGCGCGCCTGGGGCGTGCCGATCGCGGTGTTCGTGGAGAAACAATCCGGCGAACCGTTGCGCGATCCCGCCGTCGTCGCCCGCATTGTGGATGCGTTCAAGACCGAGGGCGCCGACGCCTGGTATTCCTCCCCCGCCTCGCGCTTCCTGGGCAATGACCGCGATCCGAACGATTACGAGCAAGTCATGGACATCGTCGATGTCTGGTTCGAGTCCGGCTCGACCCACGCCTTCGTGTTGGAGGATCGGGGACTGCCCTGGCCGGCCGATCTGTATTTGGAAGGCTCCGACCAGCATCGCGGCTGGTTCCATTCGTCCCTGCTGGAATCGGTGGGCACGCGGGGTGTTGCTCCGTTCAAGGCGATCCTGACGCACGGGTTCGTGATGGACGAGCACGGGCGGAAAATGTCGAAGTCGTTGGGCAACGTGACCGCGCCGGACGAAGTGGCACAGAAATATGGTGCCGACATCCTGCGCCTGTGGGTCATGTCGTCCGACACCAGCGAGGATCTGCGTATCGGCGCGGAAATCCTGAAGCAGCAGGCGGAACTCTATCGCCGCCTGCGCAACACCTTGCGCTGGGTGCTCGGCAGCCTGGACGGGTTCACCGAGGCGGAACGCGTCCCGGAATCCGATATGCCGGAGTTGGAGCGCTGGGTGCTGCATCGCCTGACCGATCTGGACGCGAAAATCCGGGCGGCGGTGGAAAGCTATGACTGGACCGGCGTCTATCCGGAACTGCACAATTTCTGCGCCACCGACCTGTCGGCGTTTTACTTCGATGTCCGCAAGGACGCGATCTACTGCGACCGGCCCGACAGTTTGCGGCGACGAGCGGCTCGGACCGTGCTGGACCATCTGCATCGGTGCCTGACCACCTGGCTCGCGCCCGTGCTGTGTTTCACGGCGGAGGAAGCCTGGGGCGCTCGTTTCGGCGAGGAAAGCTCCGTCCATCTGGAACTGTTTCCTACGTTGCCGCATGAATGGCGCGACGATGCGCTGGCAGCGAAATGGGATACCATCCGCGCCATCCGCCGGCGCATCACCATCCCGATCGAGGAAGCCCGAGCGGCCAAGACCATCGGTGCGTCGCTGCAAGCCGGCGTGACCCTGAAACTGGCCGCGGACGAGGCGGAATTGCTGAACGCGGCGGAATGGGCGGAAGTCGCCATCGTCTCCGCGGTCCACATGGTCGGTGGCGTCGGCGATGACATGGCGGAGGTAGCTCAGGCCCCCGGCACCAAATGCGTGCGTTGCTGGAAGGTGCTGCCGGAAGTCGGGACCCATGCGGCACATCCGGGCCTGTGCCTGCGTTGCGCCGACGCCGTGGACTCCGGCCTGGTGTGCCGAGCCGTCAAGTGAAGCACCACAATCTCACCATGCTCGGCCTGATCGCGGCGCTGCTTGTTCTGGTGGCGGATCAGGCCAGCAAGTGGTGGATCCTGGAGGTGCTGCAACTGGAGAGGCTGCGCCAGGTCGTGCTGCTGCCGGTGCTGAACCTGACAATGGTGTGGAACTACGGCGTGACCTTCGGGCTGCTGACCGGGTTCGGAGAGTGGGGGCCGCTGATCCTGGCGGCCGTAGCTTTGGCCGTGGTGATGGCGCTGATGGTGTGGCTGCACCGGGCGGAGTCTCGCATGGTCGCTGTCGCCATTGGCGCTATTGCGGGGGGAGCGGTTGGCAATGTGATCGACCGGGTTCGGTTCGGCGCGGTGGTGGATTTTCTGCACGCGCATATCGAGACGCGTTGGGGCGATTTTTCCTGGTATGTGTTTAACGTGGCGGATGCGGCGATTGTCTGTGGGGTCGCTACGTTGGTCATTGACAGTCTTTGGTCGCCCAAGGCGGGTGCTGAGCGGCGATAAGGCGGGCGGAAGGTGTCGGACTGGATGCTTACTCTGGGTCTCGGTGAGCAGGGTCGATAACCGCGCGATGGCCATGATGCAGGAGCGGTTGAAGAAGGGCGCGAGCGAGCGACCTGCGCTTCGTGCGCCGGTGTCGCGGATGGTTTCGGGAAATCCAGATCTGCTTGCGCCATGGCGATCACGAGGTCGGCGTAATCATGCGCGCCGATGGCTTCAATTGTGCTCCGCGTTCCAAGGAGGCCGGCAGCGTAACTCCGGAGCGCCGTTTCTTTGTCGCTCTGAATCATGAGGATCACCTCTCCACTTTCCGATCGCATGACATGGTTTGAGAAAAATCGACTGGGTATTTGGCAATAGCAGCGTTTGTCGCCCTGACTCCTGTGGCGACCGCGATCCTGGCCACCCCGGTTCTGCATAAGTGGCCCACCAGCACAGATCAGTGATCGATCGCGTTGATCTCCATGGGGGTGTACGCCGTCAATGGTGGCGCGCTCACGCAGCGGCACGACTGAGCGACATTCCCGGATGCTTCGGTGTGGACCGAAACACCCGCCCCCGTCCCCGTGCTAACCGTCAAGAGCAATCCTGGAGCGGTGGACATGGCGCGCGAACCGATTTTCTACGGCTGGTGGATGGTTGCCGCCTGCCTGCTGGCCGCCTTGGTTGGCAATGCACTCGGTCTGTTCGGCGCGGGCGTCTATCTGCACGCAGTGGTCATGGCCAATGGCTGGCCGATCGCGCTCATCTCCGGCGCGGTCACACTGTTCTATGTCGTGAGCGCGGTCCTCCTCATTCCCATAGGCAGTGGGATCCGACGATTCGGCCCGCGGCTGACCATCGGGTTAGGCGGCATAGCGCTGGCATTGGGTGTGGCGGGGATCGGTCAGGCGACCTCGCCATGGCAGGTCTACGTGGCATTCCTGTTCATGGGGATCGGCTGGGCCTGCCTTTCCACCACGGCCATCGCGACAACGCTCGCCCCGTGGTTCGAACGGTACCAGGGGCGGGCGGTGTCGCTCGCCTCGCTCGGGGCGAGCGCGGGGGGCATGGTCAGCGCACCGATGCTTCTGTTGGGCATTCGAGATATCGGCTTTGGTCCGACGACGATGATCGCAGGTGCCACAGCATTGGCGGTTCTACTGCCGCTTGCCGCCTTCGTATTGCGCAATCGCCCACAGGACATGGGCCTGTTACCCGACGGCATGCCGCCGACCGGAACCGCTCCGCCAGGTGGCGCGCCGAGATGGACCCGCCGAACCGCGTTGCGGACGACCGCGCTGCGCAGTGTCGTGGTGACGTTTGGTATCGGCATGATGGTGCAGATTGGATTTCTTACCCATCAGGTGGCGTTCCTTGCCCAGTCGCTCGGCACCTTCGAGGTCTCGATGACCGTGACGGCCACGGCGATAGCGGCGCTTGTCGGTCGTATCGTTCTCGCGCGCTTTGCCGATCAGATCGATGTCCGGATCACGACCGCCGCCGCGCTGCTGCTGGCGGCATGTTCCTTCACCGCGATGGGATTGGTACCCGAGCCCGCCATGCTTGTCTGCGGCAGCATCGCGTTCGGCCTGACTGTCGGCAATGTAACGACGCTGTCGCCGATCATCGTGCGTCGCGAATTCGGTTCCGCTTCCTTCGGCGCCATTTTTGGTGTGGCTTCATGCGGCATCCAACTGGTGACCGCCGTGGGACCGAGCTTCTATGGGCTGTTGCGCGATGCGTTCGGGGGCTATCACATAGCCCTGATACTTGCCGCCGCATTGGATATCCTGGCGGCTGGCGTGATCGTTCGCGGCGGGCGCGTCCCGCTCCACCCGCCAGCCTGACCTCATGGATGCCGCGCTCGGGTTCGTCATCACCCCAACCGCAACCAACCTACCCCCTCCGGAACGCAACCTCCGCATCGACCGCCACCTGAAACGCCGCCAAGGTATGCGCAACATCCGCCTCGTCATGCGCGACGGAGACATAGCACTTGGTATCCCCCTTCATGACCCCATTCTCCCGCACAACCCGGTTGAAGCGGCGCAACGCCTCCATATCCTGGGCCAGAGTGGCGCGATAATCGGCGACCTCACCCTCCGCGAACATCACGTCGAACAGCACGGGCACCCCGATCACCTGGGCCGGCAGCCCGGCCTTGCGGACCATCCCGGCCAGCCCATCCATCAAGGTGCGGCCGGTGGCAAAAGCCCGCTCATAGGTCCCCGGCTGGCGCAGCACCTCCAACGTCGCCAACCCGGCGACCGAGGCCACCGGATTGCCCGACAACGTGCCGATCTGCGGCAGCACGTCGTCGCCGACCTCGCCACGATCGAAATGGCGCATGATGTCGGCGCGTCCGGTCACCGCGGCCAGCGGGAACCCACCGGCGACGATTTTGCCCAATGTGCAGATGTCAGGCGTAACGCCGTAATATTCCTGAGCCCCGCCATAGGCGAATCGGAACCCGGTCACGATCTCATCGAAGATCAGCGGGATGCCGCATTCCAGGGTCACCGCGCGCAGAGCCTCCAGGAAGCCCGGCTTCGGGGGGATCAGGCGCTGGAACGGCTCGACGATCACGCCGGCCAGGTCGTCGCGGTTTTCCCGGATGATGCTGGCCGCCAGATCGGCGTTGTTGAACGGCGCCACCAGCATATCCCCGGCCACCGAACGGGGAATCCCCGGCGAGTCCGGCGCCGCCTGCGGGAAGTTGCCCGGCCGCTTCGGCGCCATGCTTTGCAGGGCGTATTCGCCCATGCCGTGGAATCCGCCCTCGAATTTCAGGATCTTGTCGCGTTTGCGAAAGGCGCGCGCGACCCGCATCGCGTAGCTGTCGGCCTCGGTGCCGGTCGAGGTGAACCGGACCTTTTCCGCGCACGGCACCGCATCGACGATGGCGGCGGCCAGGCGGATGCCATGCTCGTTGTTCGCGAAGAAGGTCACCCCGCGCGGAATTTGCGCCTGCACCGCGGCCACGACGTCGGGATGGGCGTGGCCGGCGAACATCGGGCCGGAGCCCAGCAGGAAATCCACGTATTCGTTGCCGGAGACATCCCAGACCCGGCCGCCACGCCCCTCGGCGATGATAATGTCGGACGTCAGGTTGCCGAAGCTGCCACCGGGGAGCACCCGACGGGCCATCGTGACCAGTGCCAGTTCCTTGTCGCTGCGGGGCAATTCGGCCATCTCATCCATCTCCGGTGACGTATCAGATCCCCAGCAGACCACTGCCGAGCGGGTTGGCGCAAGCGGGGGGAGGAAAAGCGGGGCTTTCGCCCAGGCGGCGAGATGGCGTCGCTGGCGAACACGCTCTGTCCATGCCGATCTCTGCGATGCCGGTCACCGCGATGGCCGGGTCGACCCTCGGGATGCTCTCGGGGCCCCAAGGGCCATGCGGGGCAGAATCCCCGCCTTCAAACCAATGTCGGCCGGTCCCCTTCCGCAATCACGCGCCAAAGCACCCGGCTCTGGCTCCGGTCGTAATCCCCATGCGCCCGGTGCATCGTCGCCCGATCGTCGATCACCAGCACATCGCCTTTCCGCCAGACATGGTGATAGACAATCTCCGGCCGGATCATCCGCTCCAGCAGATCGTTCATGTATTGCAGGCTGGCGTCCGGGCTCATACCCTCGATCTGCTTCGCCTTTTGCACATGAAAATACACCGCCCGCGACCCGTGCACCGGATGCGTACGCACCATCGGATGCACGATCGGAACGTCGTATTTCCGCCGGTCATCCTCCCGCGTATCCGTATGCCCATCCAGCATGTTGACCGTGCTCAACGTCGCCAACCGGGCCTGTTCATCCTCCGGCAACGCCGCATAGGCCGCCCGCATGTTGGCAACCGACGTCCCACCGCCCGACGACGGAATTTCGACGCCATAAAGCACCGTCGCCGCGGGAGGACGCTCCCGGTTCGTATGATCGGTATGCCAGCGTTCGGCCGGCTGCTGGCCATTTCTGTGCCAGACGAGCCCGATATCCGGATGATCCGCCATGTTGTGCTGCGAGTAGTGCTGGCGCATCGGCGGCCCGAAGACCGAGGCCGCTTCCACATATTGCGCCGGCGTCAGGCTCTGGTCGTGAAATACCAGCGCCAGGTGCTCCCCCAGCGCCTGGTTCAGAGCGTCTCGGGTCGGTGCGTCGATCGGCCGGCTCAGATCGACGCCGTTCACTTCCGCGCCGATCGACGGGTGCAACCGCTTGATGGCAAGGCCTGTCATGATGCTTCCTCCGCTTAACGACCCGGCGGGCGCATACCCGGTGGCATTCCGCCCCCCAGCATGCCGGCCGCACCCCCAAGCGCGCCCATATCCATCTTCGTGAACCCCGCGGGCGGCGAGAAACTCCCCGCCGGGATCGCGTCATAGCGCACCTGGGTTGCCTCCATGCCGCTGCCGTCACTGGTGCGGGCCCGCAGCAGGATTCCGTCCGTGGTGATGCAGACCGAACCGGTTCCATTGGCGGCGGCGAAGTCCCACACCGTGCAGGCCTGACCGGCGATCGTGTCGGTCCCCTTGCGGGTAAACTTCGCATCCTCCTCCGGCAGGTTCGGCTGTCCGGGCATGCCGGAAGCCGCCAACTCCATGAAGACGCGCATTTCGGTCATGACCACCGTCATCCGCCTTCCCTTGCGATCGACGATCGCATAGCCCGAGATCGAAGGGTTATCGATCCGCATCAGCCCGCTCGCGGCCCCGTAGCCGATCTCCATCGCATGCCCGGCCTCCCGGCCAACCGTCTGGTAAGTGACCGTGGCATCCCGGGTCGCGGCCATGGGAGGCCGCTCCTGCGCCCGGGCCGTCGTCACGGCCGCGTCCGTCGCGACCAAGATGTATGCGGCCAACAGCAGGTTTCGCAGCATAGGCATCTCCCGGCGCTCCGGTTAGCGCGCCAGGCCGGGGCTTCCCGCCGGCACCGCGTAAAAGTTCATCGTCATGGAGACCGACGTGTAATACCCCATCAGGACGATCATGTCGGTCACGCCCGCATGTCCCAGATGGATCACCGCGCGGTCATACATCCCTTGCGAGATCAAATGGTTGCCGGCCAAGGACACGGCGACTTCATAGACCGCCTGCTCCCGCGGGTCATCGAACCCGGTGGGCAATCCCGCCGCGATTGCCTCGACCGCGTCGGCGGGAAGGCCGACCTCCTTGCCGCGCTTTTCATGCGCCGCCGCGGGATAGGCCGAACGCCATTGGTTGGTGATGACGAGGACGGCGATTTCCCGCTCGCGTTCCGACAGAGAGGACGACCCGGGGGTGAAATGCTGCCCCATCGGGTCCGCCGCATGCACCAGTTTCGGGTTGTGCACCCACACCTTGTACGGGCCGGGCAGGCGACCGCGCGGCCCGTTCATCAGGAACGCGTAGCCCTCTTTCTGCTCCGGCGTCATCCGGTCGACCGGGATTTCGGCATAGCGGCCGAATGTCGGTGTCTCGCTCATGGCCTGTTCCTCCGTTTCGTTGGAAGGATGCTACAGGGAACCGTGAAACACGCCAGAGCGGGTCCCCTCCTACCGTTGCTGTTCCGCCAGCCAGCGGAACACCACCGAGAAATCCTTGGTCCCTTGGCCGGCGTCGCACACCGCCTGGTAGAAGGTCATGGCATGCGCGGCCAGAGGGGTGGGGGAGCCGGTGGCATCCGCCGCGGCCTGCGACAGTTTCACGTCCTTCAGCATCAATTGTGCCATGAATCCAGGGGCATAGTCCCGGTTGGACGGCGCGGACGGCACCGGGCCAGGCGCCGGACAGTAATTCGACAGGGCCCAGGAATTGGCCGTGGCGGTGCCGCAGATCTCGTGCAGCTTGCCCCAATCCAGGCCCAGTTTCTGAGCCAGCAGGAAGCCTTCGGCGACCCCCACCATGTTGACCGCCAACATCATGTTGTTGACGATCTTCACCGCCTGCCCGGCCCCGGGTCCGCCGGCATGGAAGATGTTCTTGCCCATCGCCTGCAGGATCGGCAGGCCCAGCGCGTAGGCATCGGCATCGCCGCCGACCATGAAGGTCAAGGTGCCGTTCAAAGCCCCCACCGTTCCACCGGACACCGGCGCGTCCAGCATCGCCAGACCGGCCTCCTTGGCCGCTTCGGTCACCACGCGAGCGCTCTCCACGTCGATCGTCGAGCAATCGATCAACAGCGGGTTGCCGGCATCCCGTATCGCCTCGATCAGGCCGCCCTGGTGCAGCCAAACCTCCCGCACATGTTCCCCGGCGGGCAGCATGGTGATGACCACGCTGGCGCCCTTGGCGGCCTCGGCCGCACTGGTGGCGATCTTGCCGCCGGCGGCTTCCAGCGCCGCCAGGACCGGAGCCGACAGGTCGTAGCCGGTGACCGTGTGGCCCGCCTTGACCAGATTGGCGGCCATGGGAGCGCCCATGTTGCCCAGACCGATGAAACCGATAATGGCCATGATTACAACACCTCGAACACGTCGTAGACGGGACCTTCGGGCGGGCGGCTGCCGGTGCCGATGGCGATCACGCGATTGAGCCAGTCATATTTCGGCGCCGCCGTTTCGAAGAACACCGCCGTGCGAAAGTAAATAGAGCGCCGGATCGACGAACTCCCCCTTGTTGACCTTGTCCATGACCTCGGCCGGGCCGTGGCGCATGCCGCGATAGGTCATGCCGATCGTCGCGCCATCGTCGGTTTCCAGCACGATGCGCACGTCCAGGGTGGTGGACCCGTCCGGGCGCGCCATGATCCAGTCGGCGCCGCCGGGCAAGATGATGCCTTTCAGCTTCGGCCCCTCGAACGTGCCGCCGCCGACCAGGCCGACACGCCGTCCGCCATTGGGGGTGGCGCCGACCATCTGCATGCCGTTGACGGTCAGGCGCATGGTCATCAGAGGTGCGGTGCGGATTTCTGCCATGCTGGGTCCCCTTTGGTTGCACCGGATATGCCCCGTCCGACCACCTCGCGGCAAGGCCGGTTGGCGACCCGGGCGACCCGGCGTAACGTCGTATCCCGACACTCGACGAAATGGCAATCAAACCAAAAGGAACGCGCATGTCCACGGCCTATCCCCTGCCAAACGGCGATCTGGCGACCCTCGGCTTTACCGCCAAGCCGCTGGACCATCTCGACGCCCTGATCCGCTCTCATATCGAGGAAGGTCGCTATCCCGGCGCCCAGATCGCCCTCGCCCGTCACGGGAAACTGGCGCTTTTCCGCACTTATGGCAGCGCCAGGACGGAAGGCGGCGCCGTTCCGGCGAACAACGAGACCCTGTTCCTGCTGTACAGCCAGACCAAAGTGCTGACCTCCTCCGCGCTCTGGACCTTGGTGGAGGAAGGCAAGGTCTCCTTCATGGACAAGGTGTCCGACCACCTGCCGGAATTTGCCGCGCGCGGCAAAGGCGACATCACCCTGCAACAGGTCATGACGCACCAGGGCGGGTTCCCGAGTTCGAACGTCTCGGAGGCCACCTGGGCCGATCACGCCCGCATGCGCGCCGAAGTCTGCGACTTCTCGCTGGAATGGACGCCCGGCACCCGGCTGCAATACCACGGACAGGCCGCGCATCTGGTGCAGGCGATGGTAATCGAGGCGGCCACCGGTCAGGATTACCGCGACGTGATCCGCACCCGCATCACCGAGCCGCTGGGTCTCGACAAGGACATCTATGTCGGTGTGCCGGCCGACCAGCAGTCCCGCTGCGCCGATACCTATGGGCGTGAAGCCCGCGAGAATGTCGCGGAATTCCGCGCTGCCGGCCTGCCCAGCGGCGGCGGTTACGCCACCGCCCGAGGCATGGCCGCCTTCTACCAGATGCTCGGCCATGGCGGTAGGCTGGGTGGGGTGCGGGTCTTTTCGCCCCGGTTGCTGGCCTATGTCGCCCGCAGCCATACCGGCGAATCCCCCGATCTGGCGATGACCGGGATCCCGATGCATCGCGGCCTCGGCCCGCATGTCCGGGGCGAGAGCGACCGGATCCGGGGCCTCGGCACGATCGGCGCGCCGGTCACCTTCGGGCATGGCGGCGTCGGGTCGTCCTATTCCTGGGCCGATCCGTCCAGCGGGGTGTCGTTCAGCTATCTGACCAACTTCGTCTCCCCCGATCCCTGGCATTCGATGCGCCTGGATCGGGTGGCCAACCTGGTGCACGCCGCGATCGACTGAGCGGGGTTTCGTCCGCGGAGGCTTCGGTCTCCGCGGATGCCGGCGGGGATGCCTGATCCGGTTCACGCCCTGCGTCGGTCGGTTGACCTGGTTGGCGTGATGCTCGCCCTGGGATGCAGGTTCGGTCAACGCATGGTCCGCAAATCAACCCTGGGCGCGGCAAGCCTGTTTGGCGGACTGGCAGCTCAACCCATAACTGAAGAAGACTATATAGCCTTTTGATATAACCTATTTTGTACGAATTTTGTGCAACCGTTAACAACGAGCGCATCTTTTTTGGAACAGCCTCGGTCGCCGCTTGACCGCCAATTGGCTAAGCTCACGTATCACACAAATATTGTGTCACATGTCACTGATTCATCTCCAAAATCGGATGCACTTAAGATTTTACATTAAGATCGGCGCGTCCCGATATCATTGCAATTCCGGGCGGAACATCGGGGGATTTGTTCCGGATGGGCGCCGGAAACGGGGGGTTTCGTTCCGGGTAGGCGCGGTTAACGATTTGGCTGTTATCGCGTTATTTGTTGGGCGCGGACGGCTTCCGTTTGCATGGAGACCATATCCGCTGGCGGCGCTGGTCCGCCATCCCCTTCTTCGTGATCTTCGTGTCTTCGTGGTGGCGAATCGCGGAGCCGCGGTTCGTCGTGCCCCTACCCAATGGCGCTCTCCCGGACAGAAGGGTGTCCCCGGTTACCTCCGCAGTTTTTCACCACGAAGACACGAAGGGCACGAAGAAGCGACGTTGCGGACATGCCGCCGACGAACACCATCGGACCGAGGGCGAAAGCCAGGGCCCAACAGGTGACGCCATAAGAGCCAACGATTTGATCGCGCCTGCCTACCTATACGGCACCCCGCCCACGATCCGAACATCCCGCTCGGCCGACCACGAGGCCCGCGTCCACTCGTGTTTGCCATGCCGGACGCCCGTGGGCCCTGGCGGCGGCGCGGCCAAGCCGTCGTGCGTTGTCAGATAAGTTCGTTGCAAACTCAGCCTGCGCTGCGAATAGCCCGAGGATCAGCTTCCTGCTTGCTTATCCAAAGCACCCCCCTCCGACATTCCTCGCCCGGTTACGACTTAGACCACAACGAATAATTCTCCCGCAGCGGTGGCAAGCCGTACTTTGTTCATTGAACGAGTGGCCCGGTTTCGTTGAATTTTTGCTGTATTGCGGCCCTGGATCGCGGCACTCGGTAACCAGCAAGTGATGGCGACCCGAAACGTCGATTTGCACCTCGGTGCAACTCTGTGTGCACGCGGTGATCTCTGTGTCGCTGGCTTGCGGGTAGACCGACGACCATGCGGCCCGGCGCCATGATCCGTGAAACTTCCCGCTTCTATTCGTTGACCGGGCTGGCGAACGCCAACAATCAACGCCACAAGTGCCAAATATTTTCGGAATTTGGGATTATGGATTCTTTCGACAAAGGTTTTCCCAGTGGCCACCGACATGACTGCTGTCCGGTTCTCCGAAGCGCGCGCAATCTTTGCCACCCTGGTCATCGTTCTGCCCTCACCAGCGAGCGGCGGGGCGCTGATCGTCCGCCGCAAAGGACAGGAAACCCAACTGAACCTGAGCGGCGACGATCCAAGCGAAACATCCTTTGCCACCTTCTACGCCGATTGCGTGCATGAGGTAGCTTGGCGATGACGGTGCGGGCAATTGATAGGTCTTTGTTTCGGCCGGTCGGTGTGCGGCGGTCTCACCCTGACCGGATGCGGCAAGCCGCCCCGGATCTCTGTTCTGCCGCCTGAATCTGGTCGCCAGCCATCCGGGTTCGGAAGGTCGGCACGCAACTTCGTGCCAGATCACATCGTTGCGAAGCCAGTCCATGTTCGCAGGCGTCCCAGCGATCGCACCGGATGCGGTGTCCTCCGGACGGTGCGCGACGCCAGGGACAACACGACGTTGGGGCCAGCACTACGTCGGGGGCAGCATCGGCTTTGTCACCCGACCCCGGTCAGCGCATCCGGGCGCACGAACCGCTGGCATTCCTCGGCCGGGATTGGCACGCCATCGCCGATGGCTTTCCGCACCCGTCTGGTCAGCGGACCATACATGGCCGTCGGGATTGATCTGATCGGAAATCTTGCCGCCACGTCCTCCTCGGGGAACGCATCGGCGTAGACTTCCAGGATCACAATAAGATGACCAAATACGGGCAAAGCACCACTCCTGAATTCATCCCAGCAGCGATATCGGCAGGCCTGGCGCGCCGAACGAGGCCATCCATACCGATCACTCGATCGGCACACCGGCCCCGAATCGGCTTAGTCCAGCGCCCGCGGCTCGGGTCAACCTAATGAGGCAACCCGAACGATCAGCCCGCGGTCGATCTATCAGCGTTCAAATGATATATATCAATTTACCGGATGTCCAGTTAGAAGATCGACAGTTCCCATCCTGGTGGCCCGAGTCGTTCAAAATGTCGGGTTGTACCATCGACCGATGTACCGCCCTTACCGTCATTGCCGAACTTGACCCGGCAACCGGTTCCCGCGGTCGACGCGCAGGTTGCCAGGACATGCGTGGATGGCTTCTGTCTAGCAAGGAATTTCCGCGTATCGCTTGCGTCCAATGGATACTCTCCACATCGGCATCCCTGGCCGGATAACAGTCAGTTTCGTTGTTTGGCCGGGGGCCGTTTCTTCGTCCCGGCCTGATGACACATGGGACGCCGCGCCGAACCACGGCCAGGGATGGCCACCGCCCTTGCGGCGCGAAGCGTCCTTCACGGTGGTTCGGCGCGGCGTCACGCGCGATCAAGGGCGGGCCAGACCAGCCATGCCCTGGCGGTGAACCGGTTCGCTCGACCGGCGAAGCGCTGGTTTTTCTAATCCCTCCCATACAAAAGCGGTGAAGGAACATCGATAGGAGCGTCGAGGTCGACAATGGCCTGCAACGCCTCGGCCGTCGGCGTTTCGACCAGCGTGTCCGGCAATGCTTCGAGCCAGGCGGCATAAGCCGCTCGCAGCGCCAGCAGTTCCGCGTCGAGACGGTCGCCCTCCCGCGGACCCGGGACCGCATGCATCAAGGTCTCGACCTCTCTGAGGGAGCAACGAGCCGATCCCGGACATCCTGGCATCACGGCACCGGACCCCAACGGTCGCTTGACTTCATGCCCCACGATCCAGAGAGTCCGCGCCAGCGAAGCGCGACGGCCGTTCGGCCGAATGAGGGGGAAACGCAGGCATGCAACCAAATATCGGACGACGGACCGCGCTGTTCGCCTCGATCGGCACCCTGATCGCCGGCTTTGCCGTTCCGGCCGGCGCGCAGTCGCCCCGCTATGCCGATGCCCCCGCCCTCGCCGAACAGGTCCGCGCCGGACGCTTGCCGGCGGTCACGGACCGTCTGCCGGAAACGCCATTGGTGGTCCCGGTCGTCGAGCGGGTCGGCGAGTATGGCGGTGTTTGGCGGCGGGCCTTCCTCGGCCCGGCTGATGCCAACAACTATGTTCGCGTCGTCTATGATGGGCTGTTCCGCTTTTCCCCCGATGGCGCCAAGATCGAGCCCAAGATCGCCGCCGGTGCGGAACCCTCGGCGGATTTCCGAACCTGGACGATCAATCTGCGCAAGGGCGCGCGCTGGTCGGATGGCACGAAGTTCACCGCCGATGATATCTTGTTCTGGTACAAGGACGTTCTGCTCAACAAGGAGCTGACGCCGACGCTTCCGGGCTGGATCCGCAACGCGGACGGATCGGCCGCCACGGTGGAGAAGGTCGACGACCACGCGATCCGCTTCACCTATGCCGCGCCCGCGACCTTGTTTCTGACCGCGGTGGCCAACCAGGATGGCGCCGACCGCACCTATGCGATGTTCCTGCCGGCGCATTATCTGAAGAAATTCCATCCGGCCCATGCCGCCAAGGAAGACATCGACAAGGCCATCCAGGCCGCCGGCTTCAAGACATGGACCGAACTGTTTGCCAATCGCAACGCGCCGCCCGAGAATCCGGAGCGTCCTACGATGGCCGCCTGGGTTCCCGCGTCTCGGGCGAGCGACCCGGTGTTTACGTTGCGCAGGAACCCGTATTTCGTGGGGGTCGATTCCGCCGGCAACCAGTTGCCCTATATCGACGAGGTCCGGTTCACCTATTTCGCCGACGTGCAGGCTCTGAACCTCGCAGCCATTGCCGGCAATTTCGACATGCAGGAACGCCATATCCAGATGACCAATTTCCCGGTCTTCAAGGATCAGGAAAAGACCGGCAAATATCGCATCATCACCTGGCCGACCTTCGGCGGCGCGGACGCGGTCATCGCAATCAACCAGACCTACACAGCCGATCCCGCCATGGGCAAGGTGATGGCGGAGAAGAATTTCCGGGTCGCTCTCTCGCTGGCCATCAACCGCGACCAGATCAAGGAGTCGGTGTTCCTGGGCCTCGGTGAGGCGCGCCAGGGCGTGCCGGCGCCGTGGCATCCGTATTTCCCAGGCGCCGAATGGGCGCAGAAATACACCGGCTACGATCAGGCCGAGGCGAACAAGTTGCTCGACGGCATCGGCCTGAACAAGCGCGATGCCCAGGGCATGCGCCTGCTGCCAAACGGCAAACCGGCGACGATCGAAATCAGCGTCGTGCCGGCCTTCGGGGCCTGGCCGGACGTCGCCTTACTGGTTTCCAAGGACTGGGAAGCGGTGGGGATCAAGACCATCGTGCAGATCCGCGAACGCGCCCTTCACTTCAAGATGAACGAGAACAACGAGTTGATGGCGGAGGTCTGGAACGAAGACACCAGCGCCTTCCCCTATACCGGCAATGCCAAGGTCGATCCGCGCAACGCGCCGATCCTGACCATCGGCCCGCTATGGCGGCGGTGGTACGCCACCGGCGGCAAGGACGGTATGGAACCCCCGGCCGAAATGAAGCGCATCGTGCAGATCGTCGATACGGCGCGCACGGTCGGACCAGACGAGCAGATCAAGCTGTCGCAGGAGCTGTACCGGAACTGGGCCGAAAACGTCTACGAGATCGGCACCGTCGGCCTGACGCCGATGGTCCAGGGCGTCGTCGTCGCGGGCACCAAATTCCGCAACGTGCCCACGACCCTCGGCAACGACTGGCCGCTGCGCAGCCCCGGAAACGCCCGCACGGAGCAGTTTTTCTTTGCGAAATGAGGATAGGCGGATCGTCATACCAAGAGTCGGAAGCCCGCCTGATGGGAACCCAACGGGCGGGAACCAACGGGCGGGAACCCAACGGGCGGAAAGAATGACCGATAGCGTCCCCTTACCGTCATCGCCGGGCTTGACCCGGCAACCCGCGCTTCAACCGCGGGGGCGGGTTGCCGGGTCGAGCCCGGCAATGACGACGGGGCGGCGAGGCGTTACGTCGCTCTCCCTTTCGACCGGTCGCTATCAAAGCCGGCCCCCGTCCGCATGATCCGTTTCATCCTGCAGCGGCTGGCGCTGCTGCCGTTGCTGATGGTGATCTACTCCTTCGTCATCTTCGCGATCATGCAGGCGCCGCCCGGCGACTTCCTGACCGCCTATGTCGCGACCCTGGCGTCCTCGGGAAGCTCGATCAGCGCGGATCAGATCCAGGCACTGCGCCACGACTACGGCCTCGACCAGCCGTTCATCGTGCAATACGGGCTGTGGATGAAAAGCCTGTTGCAGGGCAACATGGGCCTGTCCTTGGAATACCAGCGCCCGAATGTCGACCTGATCGGGGAGCAACTGGGGCTGACCATCGCGCTGGCCCTGTTTTCCTTCGTGCTGACCTGGGCGATCGCGGTTCCCGCCGGCATCTACTCGGCAACCCATCCGCGCTCGATCGTCGATCATGCCCTGACCGTCATCAACTATGTCGGCGTCGCCACCCCGAACTTCATGCTCGCTTTGATCCTGATGTGGGTCGCGTTCGCCTATTTCGATGTCAGCATCACCGGCCTTTACTCGCCCGAGTTCGTCGATGCGCCCTGGAGCATCGCCCGCGTCCTCGACCTCCTCGCCCATATCTGGCTCCCCGCCATCGTGCTCGGTATTGCCGGCACCGCGCGCCTCAGCCGCATCATGCGCGCCAACCTGCTGGACGAGCTCAACAAGCCCTATGTCGTGACGGCCCGCGCGAAGGGCATGAAAGAATGGCGGTTGGTGCTGCGCTATCCGGTGCGCCTGGCGTTCAATCCCCTGGTCAGCACGATCGGCTGGTATCTGCCGGCGCTGTTTTCCGGCAGCCTGATCGTCGCCACGGTGATGAACCTGCCCAATATCGGCCCGCTGCTGCTGCGCGCTCTGATCAACCAGGACATGTACCTCGCCGGCGGCATACTGCTGATTTACTCGTTCCTGACCATCCTCGGGACCTTGCTGTCCGACGTGCTGCTCGCGCTGATCGACCCGCGCATTCGCGTGGAGAACTGACACGATGTCAGCCCAGGTCGATACGACCGGAGCCGCCGCCGAGGACCGGGTCGCCGTTGCCTCCAACTGGCGCCTGGTATGGTGGCGTTTCCGCCGCCACCATCTGGCGATGGCCAGCGCGGTCTTCCTGATCGTTCTCTACATCGTCGTGCTGCTGCCCGATTTCTTCGCGACCCAGGACCCGGAACGCACCGACGCGCGCCAAGCCTTCATCCCGGTGCAGATGATCCACCTGTTCGACGACGGCGCCCTCGCGCCCTGGGTGCCGGCGATCGTCGGCAAGCGCAATCCGGTGACCCTGCGCATGGAATGGCAGATCGATCCGTCCCGCAAGGTGCGCATCCATTTCTTCGCCCCCGGCCCCAAATGGCGAGTCCTGGGGCTGTTCGAGACCAACCTGCACCTCATCGCCCCGGCCGATCCGAAACAACGCATTTTCCTGCTGGGGTCGGACCGCCTCGGTCGAGACCAGTGGTCGCGCATCATGCATGGCACGCAAACCTCGATGACGGTCGGGCTGGTCGCGGTGGCGCTCAGCGTCATTCTCGGAATCGTGTTGGGGGGCATATCGGGCTATGTCGGCGGCAAGACCGACCAGGTGATCCAGCGCCTGATCGAGCTGCTGCAATCCGTCCCGACCATCCCGATCTGGCTGGCGCTCTCCGCCGCCCTGCCCCGCGACTGGACACCGATCCAGGTGTTCTTCGCGATCACCGTGATCCTGTCTTTGGTGGGTTGGACGACCTTGGGCCGCGAAGTGCGCGGCCGTTTCCTGGCGCTGCGGGAGGAGGATTTCGTGCTCGCCGCTCGTCTGGCCGGCTGTTCGCGCGCGCGGATTATCCTGCGGCACATGATGCCGACCTTTCTCAGTCACATCATCGCGACCAGTTCGCTCGCCATCCCGGTCATGATCATCAACGAGACCTCGCTGTCCTTCCTCGGCCTGGGCATAAGGCCGCCGGCGATCAGCCTGGGTGTCCTGCTGCAAGAGGCCCAGAACATCCAGACCCTGGCGTTGGCGCCCTGGCTGCTGATCCCCGGTCTGGTCGTCATCGTTTCTGTGCTGGCGTTCAATCTCGTCGGCGACGGGCTGCGCGATGCCGCCGACCCGTATAGCCAATAGGCGGCGAACGATGAGCCAATCCGCCGCCGCCCCCCTGCTCTCTGTCCGCAACCTGCGGGTTTCGTTTGCACTGGACGACGGCGTGGTGCGCGCGGTCGACGGCACCAGCTTCGACGTCATGCCCGGCCAGGTCCTGGGCATTGTCGGCGAAAGCGGCTGCGGCAAGAGCGTCACCATGAAGGCGATCCTGCAACTGATCGACCGCCCCGGCCGCATCACACACGGGGAAATCCTGTTTCGCCGCGAGGGGTCCGAGGTCATCGACCTCGCCCGCCTGCCCCCACGCGGTCCGGCGCTGCGGGAAATCCGCGGCGGCGAGATCGCGCTGATCCCGCAGGAACCGATGGCCTCCTTCAGCCCGGTCCACACCGTCGGCGATCAGATCGTCGAGGCCATTCTGCTGCACGCGCATCGGTGGCATGCGGACGGACGGCGCATCAGCCGCCGCGAGGCCCGCGAGATCACCATCGGTCTGTTCCGCGACGTTGGCATCTCGATGCCGGAACAGCGCATCGACGCCTATTCCTGGCAATTGTCCGGCGGGCTGCGCCAACGCGCCATGATCGCCATGGCGCTGTCCTGCCGGCCCCGCCTGCTGATCGCGGATGAACCGACCACCGCCATCGATGTAACGACCCAGGCGCAGGTGCTGGCCCTGCTGCACGACCTCAAGGACCGATACAACACCGCCATCATCTTCATCACCCACGACCTGGGCGTGATCGCACAGATGGCGAGCTACGTGGTCGTCATGTATCTCGGCCGGGTCATGGAGCAGGGGCCGGTGGACGACATCTTCCATGCGCCACGCCATCCGTATACGCAGGCGTTGCTACGCTCGATGCCAGGCCTGCACGGACGCACAAGAGTGCCCCTACCCGTCATCACCGGCGCCCTCCCACACCCCTTCAACCGTCCGCTCGGCTGTCCATTCCATCCGCGCTGCCCCGATGTCATGGCACAATGTTCCGCCGCGACGCCCAGCCTGGAACCGGTCGGCGTCGAGCAACTGGCAAGCTGCTTCCTGCACAGTGACAAGGTGGACGCATCATGACCGCGGCGCAGCCTCTGCTCGACGTCCGCGGCCTGCAGAAATTCTTTCCGATCACCAAGGGGTTCCTGCAGCGCGTGACGGGGCAGGTGCGCGCGGTCGATGGCGTCGATTTCACGGTTGCGGAAGGCGAGACGCTCGGTCTGGTCGGCGAAAGCGGGTGCGGCAAGACCACCGCGTCCCGCTGCATCCTGCGTGCCATCGATCCCACCGGCGGGCAGATCCTGTATCGGACCCGCAACGGCGCGACGGTCGATCTCGCCACCCTGGGACCCGCCGAATTGCGGCCGCTGCGCGCGGAAATCCAGATGATCTTTCAGGATCCGTTCGGCTCGCTCAATCCGCGCATGACCCTGCTGGACAATGTGGGAGAGCCGCTGCTGGTCAACGGCGTGCGCAACCGGCGGGACCGGGCCGATCAGGTGGCGGAACTGCTGCGCCTTGTGGGACTGCGGCCGGAGTTCATGCATCGCTTCCCGCATGCGTTCAGCGGCGGCCAGCGCCAGCGCATCGGCATTGCGCGGGCGTTGGCGACCAATCCTCGGCTGGTCGTCGCCGATGAGCCGGTGTCCGCACTGGACGTTTCGGTGCAGGCCCAGGTCCTCAATCTGTTGCTGGAGCTTCAGACAAGGCTGAAACTGACGTTTCTGTTCGTCGCCCACGATCTTTCGGTCGTGCGTCACATCTCGGATCGTATCGCCGTGATGTATGTCGGCCAGTTGGTGGAACTGGCCCCGACCGAGGCGTTGTTCGACCGCCCGCGCCATCCCTACACGGCCGCTCTGATGCGCGCCGTGCCGGTGGCGGACCCTCGGGTGCGGACCATCGACGGCGTGCTTGGCGGAGAAGTCCCAAGTCCCGCGGCACCGCCGTCCGGCTGCTACTTCCACCCCCGCTGCCGCCATGCCGAGGCTCGGTGCCGCCAGGAAGCGCCGGCGCTGCGGGAAATCGCGCCCGGCCATTTCGCCCGCTGTCACCTGGCCGAACAAATGCCAGCCGCCGATCCGAGCCAGGCCGTCGCCGCCATCTCGTAACGGGTCCGGTTCTGCGCCCGGGGGAGCACCGATGCCACCGACCATTTTGGCCTTCGGGCTGGCTCGGGCATAATCGCTTCTTTTCGGCCACGGATGCCGAAGACAGTCATGGTGGCCGAATTCCCGCCATGACGGGGAAGGGGTGGTCCGTCGTTCCAGACGATTCGGCTGTCTCAGGACAAGGCCTTATACTATCCGGCCGAGACAATGGCCCATGGCATCATCCCCTCTACCCGATCGAGCCGCCCCCAACCATTCTATTGTCACAGGAGGAACCACACATGACCGATGTCAAAGCCGTCGTCGTCGATCCCGCCAGCAATGAGCGCCTGGCCATCAAATCGGTGCCACTCGCCCCCGCCTATCGCGATGAGGTGACCGTCCGGGTCCGCGCCATCTCGCTGAACCGTGGCGAGGTCAACCGCGCGGTCCGTTCCGCCGAACCCGGCTGGAGGCCCGGCTGGGACTTCGCCGGCATCATCGAGGAAACTGCCCCTGACGGCGGCGGTCCGGCCAAGGGCACCCGCGTCGTCGGCATTCTACCGTCCGGCGCCTGGGCGGAAGTCATCCGGGTTCCGCAAGAATCCGTCGCCGCCCTGCCCGACAGCGTATCCGACGCCCAGGCCTCGACCTTGCCCGTGGCGGGCCTGACGGCGCTGCATGCGTTGCGCCAAGGCGGGATGCTGCTGGGCCGCAAGGTGCTGATCGATGGAGCCTCGGGCGGAGTCGGCCACCTGGCGTGCCAACTCGCGGCCGCATCGGGCGCCATCGTGTATGGACATGTGCGCAACGCTGCCTATCAGGCGATGGTCGCCGAGTGGTGCGGCGATCGCACGATCGTCGCACCGGACCTGGGGGCCGCGGCAGCGTTCGGGCCCTACCATCTGATCCTCGATTCCGTCGGAGGCTCCGCCCTGGGTGCCGCGTTGGGAATGCTGCGTCCGGACGGCACCTGCGTGACGTTCGGCGTGTCGGAATCGCCGAAAACCACCTTTGACAGCGGCGCCTTCTTCCGCTCCGGCGGTTCGCGGCTGTATGGGCTGGTCCTGTTTCCCGAATTGAAAAAAGTGGAGCCGGCGTCGGAAGGCCTCGCGATCCTGGCCGCCATGATCGCGGGCGGGACGTTGAAGCCGCGTATCGAGATCGAGGCGAACTGGACCGAGATCGGCGCCGTCGCGCGCCAGTTGCTGGACCGCAGCTTCATGGGCAAGGCCGTGCTGCATCTGAGCTGATCGACGCCGGCTGCTCGTGAGGGGTCGCACTGCGGCCGGCCGCCGACGCCCGAGTGACTATCGCCGAACGGCTTTGCACAGGTGCGATTCAACATGGTGCGGAGTCACGTCAACGACTCAAACCATAAACCGATAGACTCGCCTCACCGTCATTGCCGGACGTGATCCACGGCTGTCCGGTTTAAATAACTTGTAGAGCCACTTGCAAAACTCGACGCCAATCATGCGCGAAATTCTATCGGACGTGACAACCCTGGATAGAATTTGCGTAATTGCGCCTGATTTCCATCCTCCGAGGCAACGTGCGACCGTTTTCGGCCGAGACGGGCAAATGGGTAGCGTC